>JBEGUC010000011.1:0-43484 GCA_041179105.1 Verrucomicrobiota bacterium
CGGCGGCTACCGGATCGCGCGCTATGCGTGGAACGAAGATTATCATGACATCATCGAGAAGCGATTGCGGGAGTTTGACGGGAAATTGCAGGCTCTCGGCGGCGTTCAGCGCTTCTACGTGGATACTGGCCCGGTGCTGGAACGCGATTTCGCTAGCGATGCCGGGCTCGGCTGGAACGGGAAATCCACGGTGCAAATCCACAGGCACTTGGGCGCTTGGACTTTTCTGGCGGAGCTGCTGACCACGCTCGATCTCACGCCTGACGCGCCCTTCGGCGATCATTGCGGGAAATGCACGGCTTGCATCACGGCTTGCCCGACGCAGGCGATCACCGCGCCGCGGCGGGTGGATGCGCGGCGCTGTGTTTCCTATCTAACGATCGAGCACAAGGGCGCGATCCCGGAGGAGTTCCGCGTAGCGATGGGCGACCGGATTTACGGCTGCGATGATTGCCTAGACGCGTGTCCGTGGAACCGCTTCGCCGTGGAGTCGCGGGAAATAACCTTCCACGCGCGGGCGACGGTTTTTGAAAAGCGGCTGCGGGATTTCCTCGCTCTCGACGATGACGGTTTCCGTGCGCTGTTCGCCAAGTCGCCGATCAAGCGAATCAAGCGTCCGCGGTTTTTGAGAAACGTTTGCGTGGCGTTAGGAAACACCGGGACGCGTGAGGATCTTCCCGCCTTGGAACTCGCTGCCGCAGATGCTGACTCGCTGATTTCAGAACATGCCCGGTGGGCGATTGGCCAGATCACGAGTCGGTGATGGTTTCGTGAGTGGCTACTCCGCAGGTTCGGCTACGGGGATTTTTTTGAATTTTGCCCGCGCGATTTCGATGACCATCGGCAGCACGGAAATTCCGATGATGCCGAGCACGACGAGTTCGAAGTTCGCTTTGACGATGGGAATATTTCCAAAGAACCAGCCGCAGGGCAGGATAAGTCCCACCCACAATACCGCGCCGGTCACGTTGAAGAACATGAAGCGGCGGTAGTCCATTTCTCCGGAGCCGGCGACGAACGGGGCGAAGGTCCGGACGATCGGCACGAAGCGGGCGATGATGATCGTCTTGCCGCCGTAGCGGACAAAAAACTCGTTGGTTTTTGTGATGTGGCTGGGTTTCACGATCTTGGGAAATGTCCGCATCATCCAGCCGCCGAATTTCCGGCCGATCCAGTAGTTGAGGGTGTCGCCGAGGATGGCGGCGACGAGAAGGATGATGGCGGCGACCCAGATGTTGAGGTTAGAAGTGGGGTCTGCGGCGATCGCGCCGATGGCGAAGAGCAGCGAGTCGCCGGGCAGGAAAGGGGTAATGACGAGGCCGGTCTCACAGAAAATAATTAGGAACAAAAGCCCGTAAACCAGTGGCCCTTGGGCGCTGATGAAGTCGCGGAGGTGATCGGGGAGATGCAGGAAGAGGTCGAGGATGTCTTTCATGATGTGTCAGCTGTGCTCGGGTCGCGGATCGCGGGTGAGGAGGTCGCGCATCGCGAGCGGGGCGGACTTGCCTTCGTAAAGGATGCTATAAACCGAGTCGATGATGGGCGTGCGGACGCAGACGCGGCGCGCGGCCTCGTGGATTGAGAGCGTGTTAGGCACGCCTTCCGCGACCATGCCGAGCGCGGCGACGGCTTCTTCCAGCGTCTTGCCGCTGCCGAGGGCAAGGCCCACGCGGTGGTTGCGCGAGTGTTCGGAGAAACAGGTGACGATGAGGTCGCCGACGCCGGAGAGTCCGGAAAATGTTTCCAGCCGGCCGCCGAGCGCGGTGCCTAGGCGGGTCATTTCTGCCAGTGCGCGGGTGACGAGGGCGGCCACGGCGTTGTCTCCCAGACCGAGGCCGTGGGCCATGCCGGCGGCGATGGCGTAAACGTTTTTCACCGCACCGCCGAACTCGATGCCGGGGAGGTCGTTGCTGGTGTAGGAGCGGAAATGGGGCAGTGTGAAAAGCTCTTGGAGGCGGACCGCCAAGTCGTGGTCCTCCGAGCCGATCACCGCGCAGGTGGCCATGCCGGTGGCGATTTCTTCGGCGTGGTTAGGACCTGACAGGACGGCGATTGGATGGACCGGGAAGACCTCGCGCAGGATCTGGCTCATGCGGTCGCCGGTATGTTTCTCGATGCCTTTCGCGCAGGAAAGGAGGATGGTTTGCTCCGGGAGTCCGGCGGCGGCGAGCTTGCGGGCGGTCTCGCGGGTGGCGGAAGTGGGCACCGCGAAAATCACCAGCGGGTGGGCCAGTGCGTCTTCGATCTGGCAGGAGGCGTGGACGTTTTCATCGAGCGGAATGTCGCTCAGGTAGTGCGGGTTCCGATGCCCGCGGTTGATGGTTTCCGCCGTTTCGGGGTCTCGGCCGATGAGCAGGACAGATTCGAGTTTCGGAGCCAGCAGCTTTGCCATCGCCGTGCCGAAGGAGCCGGAACCGATGACTGCGGCGGAGGTGAATTTAGGCTCAGACATCGCCGGATTTGGGTTTGCGGGTGAAACGGTGCTCGGTGCCTGCGAGAAGCCGTTGGATATTGGAGCGGTGTTTCCAAATAGCGAGAACGGCGATGATGATCGAAAATGCGAATAATGGCTTATTCCAAGTGCCGTTTTGGATTTTCCCGTGAAACCACGAGCCCCAGAGCGTCACTAACGGCAGTGCGCCTGCAGCGAGGATGCTGGCGAGTGAAACGTAGCGACTGAAGAGGAAAACTAAGCCCCAGATCGCGATGAGAATCACGACGGCTGCGGGCATCAGTGCGATCAAAACGCCGGCGGAAGTGGCGATTCCTTTTCCGCCCTTGAAGCCAACCCATGGCGAATAGTTGTGCCCGAGGATGGCGCACAAGCCGGCGAGCACTTGAAACATTTGGGCCGTGAGCATCGCAAATTCACTCGCATGAGGCAGGAGTCCACTGAGTGTCATCGGATTTTGAATCCCAGGGAAACGGATCAGTGAAATCGCGATCACGGTGGGGACGAATCCCTTGAGCGCGTCGAGCAGGAGACAGGCAATGCCGTATTTTTTACCGACCACGCGCAGCACGTTGGTCGCGCCGATGTTGCCCGAGCCGTGCTCGCGGATGTTAATCCCCTTGGCCTTGGCGATGATTAGGCCGAAAGGAATAGAGCCTAGTAGGAAGGCGATGAGCGGGCAGAGCCAGAGTTGCATGCGGCGGCGGTTAGTGGCGCGTCACTCGGCGGTGGCGGAGGTGATGGTCACGGCTTCCACGGGCACATCTCCTCCGAGGCGCGCATCGGCCCGGGTCTTGACTGCCTTGATCTTGTCCACCACGTCCATGCCTTCCACAACTTTACCGAACACGGCGTAGCCGTCATTGCTGGGGTGGTTGAGCATCGCGTTGTCCACCACGTTGATGAAAAATTGGGCGGTCGCGCTGTTCGGATCGCTGGTGCGGGCCATGGCGATGGTGCCGCGCTCGTTCTTGAGGCCGTTCTGGCCTTCGTTGATGATGCCCTTGCCGGTTTCCTTTTCGACGAGGTTTTCGCCGTCCAGTTTGAAGCCGCCGCCTTGGATCATGAAGCTCTCGATGATGCGGTGGAAGACGGTGCCGTCGTAGTGCTTCTTGTTCACGTAGCCGAGGAAATTGGCAACGGTGATGGGGGCTTTTTCCGCGTTGAGCGCGAGGACGATGTCGCCCTTGCTCGTTTTCAGGCGGACCTTCGCGGCCTTGGCGGTGGTGGTGGTAGCGGGTTTCTCTGCTTCCTTGGCAGGTTGGCAAGAGGGAAGCATTGTAAACAGAACGAGGGAAATGAGGGCGAGGCGGCGTTTCATCGCGGGTTTCCTATGGGAATCCCCGGCGGAGTGCAAGCGCTGTTGCGCCCCCGTTTTCCCTGGGTCTCCACGCAAGGGATGGTCGAATCGGATCATCGGCACGGACGGAAGGGCGTTTGGCTTGAGGGGTTATGGAAACGGGTGGGCGCTTCGGGCTTGATCTTGAATGCTGACCGCCCACTAACTCAGGCATGTCTCGCGCCGACATCTTCGCCAAAATCGAAACCGCCACCGCTGCTTTGAAAACCAAAGCCGCTTACCCGGACTATGACCTGTCACTCGTCCACTCGCTGCCGAAGCTGGCGGGCGACGACCTTTGGGAAATCTTTTCCCGGAATTTTAAATATGTGAACGGCAAGCCGATGACGTCCATTGAGCAGCTCATCACTTTCCTCCAGGAAAACAAACAGCTTCACGGCTATTGTGATCCCGCGCTTTACGACGCCGTCGGCAGCCAACTCGTCGCCGCCGGACTCACCGTGGAAACGGAGTATCACCGCGACCGCTACGACGACTATCAATTCGGCGTCACCCGCGCCAGCGGTGCCATCGCCGAGTCCGGCAGCGTCATCATCGACGATGACCGCACTTCGCATCGCCTCGCAGCGCTCTCGCCGTGGGTCCATGTGGCCGTGCTCGAACGCTCGGAGATCCACCGCACCATTCCCGACGCGATCGCCGCCTTTGGCGATAGCCCTAACATCATCTGGTGTACTGGCCCGTCGAAAACCGCAGATGTCGAGGGCATCCTCATCGAGGGCGTCCACGGCCCCGGCGAGCAGATTGTATTGCTACTCTAACTTTGTATGATCGCTCTTCCCGCTCCGCCCGCGCCTGCAGCAGTTCTGTCCTTCGATTTCGACGGGACCTTGCATCACGCCGCAGGAGACCCGCCCGTGCCGGGCGAGTTTTTCGAACTCATCCGCAAACTTCGTGAGGAGCAAGGCGTGATCTGGGGCATTAACACCGGCCGGTCCATGGAGCACATGGTCGAGGGATTCATGGAAAGTCGCTTCCCTTTCCTGCCGGACTGGGTGGTCGCCCGCGAACGTGAAATCCATTTCCCTAACTCTTCAGGACACTGGCTTCCCCACCTGAAATGGAACAAACTCTGTGAGAAAGAAATCCACGGCCTTTTCAAGCACACCCGCAAGCTATTGAGCCAGATCCGCCAGTTGGTCGAGCAACACACCGGTGCGCAATGGATTGAAATGACCGGCGAGCCTGCGGGCGTCATCTCCCAGACGGAAGAGGAAATGGAGTGGATCGTCGATCACATCGAGCCTCTCGTTGCCGCCGAGCCCCACCTCACTTGGCAGCGGAATTCGATCTATCTGCGCTTCGGCCACCGGGATTTCCAGAAGGGCAGCAGCCTGAGCCAAGTCGCCGAGCACTACAGCCTAACTTCTGCTGCTTGCTTTGCCATCGGCGACAGCTACAACGATCTCGAAATGCTCGATCCCGCCCACGCGGCGATGACCGCCTGCCCGGCCAATGCGATCGCCGCCGTCCGGGATAAAGTCACCGCCACCGGAGGTCTCATCACTCAGGCCGCCCACGGCCACGGCTCCATTGAGGCGGTGAGGCACTATTTCCTCTGAGGCCTCAATCCAACAGATCAGGAAAGAGGTAATTCTGGCTTGGGCACGAGCGGGCGGAGTTTTTCCCAGTCTGCGGCGGACACGCAGCAGGGATCGGCGGCGACCCAGTGGTTGGGGGAAATTTCCTTCAGAGATAGGTCTGCGCCGATGGTCTCGGGGTAGCGCGGGTGGCTCATGCGGTGACCGAAGGCACTGCCGGGCGGCGGATCGATGGGTGAGGGGACGTCGCCCTCCAGCAGGATTTTTTTCCGCTTTACCTTCGGGTCATGGGAGGGGATGGCGGATAGAAGCGCCTTGGTGTAGGCGTGGCGTGGGTCTTGATAGATCGATTCCGCAGTGGCGAGCTCAACGATTTTTCCGAGATACATCACGGCCACCCGGTCGCTGACGTGCTTCACCACCGAGAGGTCGTGGGCGATGAAAAGGTAGGAAAGGCCGAAATCCCGCTGCAACTCGACGAGTAGGTTGAGAATCTGGGATTGCACCGAGACATCGAGCGCGGAGACCGGCTCGTCGCAGACGATGAGTTTCGGCTTTAGGGCGAGCGCGCGGGCGATGCCGATGCGCTGGCGCTGGCCGCCGGAAAACTCGAAGGAGTAGCGCTCGGCGGAAGACGCCGGCAGGCCGACGCGGTCTAGCAAGTCATCGACCCACTGGATGCGTTCCGCGCGGGAGCCGAGGCCGTGGATGATGAATGGCTCCTCGATGATCGCCCGCACGCTCATCCGCGGGTCCAGCGACTCCGCGGGATCTTGGAAGATCATTTGGAAATTCCGGCGTAGTGGACGCAGCGCGCGCGGGCTGGCGTGGCTGATGTCGTGATTTTCAAAACGAATGCTGCCAGTCGTCGGCTTGAGCAGCCGGACGATGGCCTTGCCGAGCGTGGATTTCCCGCAACCGGACTCGCCGACGAGGCCGAGCGTCTCGCCGGGAGCGATGTCTAACGACACGCCGTCCACCGCGCGGACGGCTCCGGTCTGGCGCAACATGACGCCGCCGCGCACGGGGAAGTGGATGCGGAGGTCTTGGACGGATAGGAGAGAATGGGTCATATAGGTCCTATGAGACTTATGTCGTTTGGTAACATTCCGGGCAGGTTTCCACCCAGTGGCCGGGTGACACTTCGGCGAACACTGGCCGCTCGCGGGTGACGGTGGTGGTGCGTCCCATGCGTTGGCAAAAGCGGCAGCCGTGCGAGTAGTCCGCGAGGGCGGCGACGGTGCCGGGGATGGTGTTGAGGAGGGATTTCGAGGGCGTGTCGAGCGTCGGGATGGAATGGAGTAGGCCCTGAGTGTAGGCGTGAAGCGGATTTGAAAACAACTCTTCCGCGCTGGCCCGCTCGACGACGCGGCCGGCATACATCACCACCACCTCGTCGCAGGTTTCTGCGATGACGCCGAGATCGTGGGTGATGAGAATGGTGGACATGCCCATTTCGGATTGGAGGCGGCCCATCAGGTCGAGAATCTGCGCTTGGACTGTCACGTCGAGCGCGGTCGTCGGCTCGTCGGCGATGAGCAGCGAGGGGCGGCAGGCCATGGCCATGGCGATGACCACGCGCTGGCGCATGCCGCCGGATAGATGGTGCGGGTAGTCCATCATCCGTTTTTCGGGGGCGGGGATGCGGACGAGTTCGAGCATCTCGGTGGCGGCGTCCCATGCGTCTTTTTTTGAGAGCTTTTTATGCAGGTGGAAAACCTCCGCCACTTGGCGTCCGATGCGATGCACGGGGTTGAGCGCGGCCATGGGTTCCTGGAAAATCACGCCGATTTCGCCGCCGCGGATTTTGCGGATTTCCGAGTCGCTGGCGCGGACGAGGTCGCGGCCTTTGAAATAAACATGGCCGCCGAGGATTTTGCCTGCGGGCTGCGGGAGTAGGCGGACGATCGACATCGCGGTGACGCTTTTCCCGCAACCGGACTCGCCGACGATGCCGACGGTCTTGCCGACGGGCACGGTGAACGACACCTGATCGACGGCGCGTAGCAGGCCGCGGTCGGTCTCGAAGGAAGTGATGAGCTTGTCCACCTCCAGAATGTTTTCTATTTCTGGAATCATGGTGCTGCGGGAGAAGTTGGCGCTTTGACCCGATAGTCTTCGATGGTTCTGGTGGATTCCGGGAATGACTTGCCGGTGCGCCGGGCGGATTGGGTTTCGGCTTTCACCGCATCATCGATCCAGAAGACGAATACCTCGTGGGGGTCATAAACGACGGGTGGGCTGAAGCGGGTGTTCTCGCAGTCCGGCCATTTTACCCAACGCCACGAGCCGATGCGGACGAAATCCACCGAGTAGCCGGGGATGAAAATCGCCTCATCATGCATGATGCGTTGGAGTTTCCACGCGGCGTCCTTGAGTTCTTCTGCGGTGCTTGCGGTGCGGATTTTCTCGCTGAGGGCATCGGTGTCCGCCCGGTGCCAGACGAAGGTGTTGTTCGTCTGGGGTTTCAAATTTCCCTTTTCATCGATGGCGTTGGTGGAGTGGAGAAACTGATGGAAGTCCGGCACTGGTGGATTGATCAGCCAGCTGCCGAGTGCCATTTCGTGCTGTTTTTGCATCTCTTTTTTATAAGCGACGGTGTATTCGAGCCCGTCGAGTCGCAGTTCGAAGCCGCAGGCTCTGGCCTCTTCCCGCAGGATGGCGAAGATCCGGTCGATTTGCGGCATGGCCGGATAGGTGACGGAGACGGAAAGCCGGGTGCCGTCCGGCTTGGTCAGGATTCCGTCGCGTCCTTCCTGAGTGTATCCTGCCTTGGCGAAGGCGGCGCGCGCGGCGTCGATGGAAAACGGGCGGGCGACGATGGATGGATCGCTGAAGGTGACGTAGCCTTCGTTGAAAGCGTTGAGGCGCTGATAGTCGCCGCGGAACATCACATCGATGACTTTCTGCCAGTTCATCGCGTGGTGGATGCCGATGCGGACGTCCAGGTTGTTGAGCGGGGCCTTGCTGACATTGAGATAGAGTCCGCGCGGCACCTTGGGGTATTTGTTATAGAATGTGACGCGCTCGATGTAGCCGTTGTAAACGGGCTCCATCTCGGATTTTTCATACCAAAGCTGCGGCTGGGTGAGAAAAAACGTGTCGAGTTCGCCGGCGCGGAACAATTCGAAAGCCTTGGATTCGTCGCGCACCACGGTGTGGACGAGCTTGTCCGGGTTGAAACGGTAGCGGTAGTATTTACGGTCTTTAGCCCACCAGCTTTTCACGCGGGTCTGGGTGATGGAGGCTCCTTTAATGATGTCCTCGGGCAGCACTTCATAAGCTCCGGTGGTGGGGGGGAAGCGCCACTGATAGCGCTCGCTGTAATCAGGCCCGTATTCCGAATAGAAGTGCGGCGGCGAGGGGGTGATGCCCCCGGCGATGGCGGGCGCGTAGATCTTCGCCTCGGGCAGCGAGACAGAGACCGTGAGGTCGTCATACATCGCGATCTGCGCGATGTATTCCCGGTAGTATTGTTTATGGTAGGGATTGACGATGTTGTCGGAGACGCGGAGATAGACGGAGACGAGGAAATCCATGGCTCTGACCGGGACGCCGTCCGAGTAGCGGGCCTCTGGATCGATGCGGAAATAGATCGTGCGACCGTCTTGGGAGGTGGCCCATTCCTTGGCGAGGCCGGGAATGATTTCCATGGTCTGCGGATGGAGGCTGACCAGTGGCATGTCGATGTCGTCGTAGAGATCGCTGCGGAATGAATTGTTAGCATTGTCTCCGAAGGGTCGGATAGTCGGCGGAAAGGTGGGGATGACCCGACGGAAAGCCCCGCCCTTTTTCGCGGCGGGATCGCCGATCTCCGGTTGGTCCATGCCATTTTCCCAAACGAGGTCCGCCGGGATTTCTGCGGGGGTTCCGATTTTCAGGAAGTCGCCGAGAGCGAGGCGAAATTTCCATTTTTCCTGATCGAGGCGGCGGATTTCGAGCGAGGCGCTCGACTGAGCCTCCGCAGAGACGTTGGCGGCCTGCTTCTCGGACGTGGACTGTTGGGTTTTCAGCCAATTCTCGATGTGGCGGTTGTAAATCGGCACGAAGGCGTCGAACTCGAGTTTTCGCGGGATTTCCTCCGCCTCGCGACGGCAACCCATGACGAGGAAGGCGAGGAAACACAAGGCGGTGAGGAGTCGGCGCATCAACGATAGAAGGTGAATTTTTTTGGATCGAAGGCCTCGCGGACCGCCTCGCCGATGAAGGTGATCACGACGAGCAGGCCGACGAGGACGACGAAGGTCGAAGTGACGAGCCAGGGTGCGGAAAGGTTGGACAGGCCGTCATTGAGCAGGCGTCCCCAAGTCGCGTATTCCGGGGGGAGGCCGAAGCCGAGATAGTCGAGCGAGGTCAGTGAGAAAACCAAGCCCGACAGGGTGAACGGGACCAGCGTGACGATGATGGCGACCGTGTTAGGCAAAAGATGGCGGAAGAGAATTCGCGGGGTGCCGGCACCGAGGACTTTGGCGGCGGAGATGTAATCTCGCTCCTTGTCGCGGTAAGCGGCGGTCCGCATCAGGTAGGTCATGCCCATCCAGCCGAAGGCGACGAGGATGGTCAGGATGATCGGCAGGCCCTTGAATTTCTCCGGCACCATGCTCGAAAAGATGATTACGACGAACAGGAACGGCATGTTCGAGAAGATCTCAATGAGCCGCTGCGCGACCATGTCGAACCAGCCGCCGAAGTAGCCCATCATCATGCCGATGCTGATGCCGATGAGATAGACGATGGGCAGATAGATGAGCGCGGCCTTGAAGTTGACCTGCAAGCCGCCATAGAGATAGGCGAGCACGTCGTAGCCTTGCGAGGTGGTGCCAAGCCAGTTTCCCTCCTCGGGGATGGGCGGAGCGGGATGGTATTTCACGGCGCGCAAGTCGCTGCTTTCCCAGCCGAGGAAGGCTTCCTTGGTGCCCTCGCCGTTGTAGCGGTCCGAGACGAGTTGGCCGTCTTTGTATTCCGCGCTGTAAACTGGCAGGCCTTCGGCATTCCAGCCGTCCACGGGACCGGTTAGGACGCCTTTTCGCAAGGTGTATCGCAGGTGCATTTTCGCCTCGGCGATGTCGAAATATTTCGCCGCAAGTCCCCAGCAGGGCTTGCCACTTTCCCGATAGATGCCCTCGTGTTTGGTGAGCGCCCGCGAGCGGGGCGGCAGGGTGTCGCCGGTCGGGTCATAGGGAATGAGCGGCATGATCACCCGGTTTTCTGAGTTGTCCTTCCAGGCGCGTTTCAGCTTCCGATAGTCGGCGGGAGCCTCGGCGGTTTCATCGCTGACGCCGAAGTCCTTGTTCTTGAGGTCGCTGGATAAAAACGCGGGGAACGTCCATTTCCCGCCGTGGTGGACGGCGAGGGCGCGCTTGCCGACGACCACTTGGTCGAGTGCGGCGAGTCCGCCGAGGGTGAGCAGGATGACGAGCGAGTAATAGCCGCGCTTGATCTCGCAGAAGCGGCGGATGCGGCGGGTGGTGATCGGATTGCGCGGGCCGGAGGTGAGCGAGCGGATGAGCAGCGCGAGCCCGCCAAGCATGAGGAGCGCCACGCACAGCCAGCCGAACCACGGGAAGCCGCTTCCTCCCAGAAATGGGACTTCCCGACTGACTTCGAAGAACCAGCGTGCGGTGGGGAACGCGAGGTCCATGCGCTGCCCGGTGGCGGCAAGCGCGCCTAGCAGGATGCCAAAAATTCCAAGGAGCCGTATCATTATTCGAATTTAATTCGCGGGTCCACCATTGCCACGAGGAGGTCGGAAATGACCTGCCCGACGAGCATCAGGAAGGCGGCGATGGTCAGCGTGCCCATGATCACCGGCACGTCGCGGGCGATCACGGCCTGGTATTGGAGCAGGCCGAAGCCTTGGATGTCGAAAACTGTCTCGATGAGCATCGAGCCGCCGATGAAGATTTCCACCAAGCTTCCGAGGCTGGTGGCGACCGGGATCATGGAGTTCCTGAACGCGTGGCCGAAGACCGCGCGGGGATAGCTCGCGCCTTTCGCGACTGCCGTGCGCACGTAGTCTGCGGCGAGATTATCCATCAGGCTGTTCTTCGTCAGCATCGTCAGCATGGCGAAAGAGCCAACAATATAACAGGTCAGCGGCAGCACCGTGTGATGGGCGATGTCGATCACTTTGTCCCAGTTGTCGAGCTGGTCGAAGCCCGGGCTGGTGAGGCCGAAGAGCGGGAAGAGGTTCATCCGCGCGCCGAGGTGGACGAGCAGAATTGCGCCGAGCGCGAATCCGGGAATCGAGTAACCGAGGAAGATCAGCACCGAGCTGGACGTGTCGATGAAGGTCCGGTGTTTCAAGGCTTTCAGGACGCCGAGCGGCAGGCAGATCGCGTAGGTGATGATGGCGGTGAGCAGTCCGAAATAGGCGGCGACGGGCATGCGCGCGAAAATCATTTCATGCACCGGGTCGTTATAGACGGTGGAGCGGCCGAGATCGCCTTGGAGCAGGCCGGAAAAGCGCGTTTGATAGATCACCGCCCGCGGCGGATAGGCGGGCGGCTTTTCCTTGCTGGAATTCCGGCGTTGGTAGCGGTCTTGGCGGTCCTTTTCCGTCTCGTAGCGCACCTTCCAGCCATCGGTCTCGACAGCTTTGCCGGTCTCCGCGAAGACGGCGGAGGTGATCGCGTCGTTCTGGTGTTTCACCCGCACTGCCCGGCCGTCGCCGCGCAGTACCACGTTGGTGGTGGTGGCGGGATCGATTTCGCCGCCGATCATTTCATCGCCGCCATCGCCGTATTCGCCCTTGGAAATGCGCACCTCGCGCGGAGCCACGCCGAGCCACTGGCAGTAAGCGACGAGGACTGGCTTATCGAGCCCGAATTGTTCTTCGAGTTCTTCCAATTGTTCCTCGCTCAGTCCGCCCTGCGCTTGGCTCGAGGTCGCGCGTTTGCCGCCGGAATCCGCGCCGCGGGAAGCCTCCTGCAGCATTCGGTCGAGCGGTCCGCCGGGGACGAAGCGGGTGATCGTGAAGACAAGCAGCGTGATCCCGATCAAGGTCGGTGGAATCAGCAGCAGGCGTCTCAAAAAGTAACTTTTCACAAGAGTGTCGCCCGTGTTTCTAGTCGCCCGGTTTGATCATGCAAGCATCAGGATTCCCGACTTTTTCTGGCAAGGTGGCGATTTTTCAAAATTTCGACTGCATTTCCCCTTTGTCCCGTCATGTTCCGCCGCGTGACGTTCCGTGGATTGTTTCTCATCACCGCCCCTGTTTGTTGGTTGCTCGCTTCCTGCCAGAAAGAGTCGCAGGTGGACCGGGCGACTCGTGAGGGGATTTTGCTCCTCGGAAATGCGAACGAACCCAAGGGGCTTGATCCTCACATCGTCACCGGCGTGCCTGAGGCGAATATTTTGCGCTCTTTGTTTGAGAACTTGATCAACAGCGATCCGCAAAGCGACACCGCCACTCCCGGCGGTGCGGCGCTCGAAGTGACGCCGGACGTCACCGCGACTGTCTGGACCGCTAAGCTACGACCCGACGGCAAATGGTCGGACGGCATGCCCGTCACCGCCCGAGATTTCGCGTTTTCTTATGAGCGGCTGCTCACTCCCGAGCTCGGCGCAAAGTATGCGGAAATGCTTTATTTCCTCAAAGGCGCGGAAGATTTCAACAAAGGGAATACCACGGATTTCTCCACCGTCGGCGTGGAAGTGCTCGATGACCTGACGCTGCGCCTCACGCTTCGCGGCCCCACGCCCTACTTCCGGGAAATCATCAAACACTACACTTGGGGCCCCTTGCCACGCCACGTCGTCCTCAAACACGGCAGCATCAGCCAGCGAGGAAATCCATGGACTCGCTTGGAAAACATCGTCGGAAACGGACCCTACAAGCTGAAATCTTGGCGGCGCACCGACCATATCGAGGTCGAGCGGAATCCCCACTATTGGAACGCGGCGAACGTCACGCTCAACGGCGTCCGCTTCCTCCCCGTCACCAATTATTACACCGAGGGCCGCATGTTCCGAGACGGCCAGCTCCACGTCACCTACTCCGCCACGCCGGAAGTTGTGGATTTGATGAAAAAGGAACACCCCGAGCAACTTCGGCAGGAACCCTACGTCGGCACCGCATTCTATCGATTTAACACGACCCGCAAGCCACTCAACGACGCGCGCGTGCGCCAGGCGCTCAGTTTCGCCGTCGATCGCCAGGCCATCTGCGACCACGTCTTTCGCGGCTACAAGCCCGCCTACGCCATCACTCCGCCGATGGGTGATTACGCCCCGCCGCGCATCGCCTGCTTGGACAAGGAGAAGGCGCGGCGCTTATTTGCTGAGGCTGGCTACCCCGGCGGCAAGGACTTCCCGCGCCTGAAAGTGCTGATCGCTAGCAGGGAAGTCTCCGCCACGCTCGCTCAAGCCCTGCAAGCCATGTGGCGCGAGACGCTCGGCATCGAAGTGGAAATTGAGAATAAGGAATGGAATGCCTACCTCGTCGCGATGCAGGATCTCGACTACGATATCGCCAACGCCGGCTGGGTCGGCGACTACCTCGACCCGCTAACATTTCTCGAAATTTGGACGGCGGGAAATGGCAATAACAACACCGGTTGGGACAGTCCGGAATTTGGCGGGCTACTTCAAAAATCCTTCATGGAAACCGACGGCCAGCGCCGCCTCGAGCTCCTCCAGCAAGCGGAAACCGTCCTCATCAAGGAAGCTCCGATCCTCGTCGTCGCATGGCAGGCGCGGAACTACCTTGTCCACCCTGCCGTGGAAGGCTGGCATCCGCTGCTGCTTTCTACCAATCCCTACCAGTTCATTCGCCTCGCTCCCCGGCGTTGATTTCCCGCCATGTTCCGCCTCATCATCAGCCGCATCGTCCAAGGTCTCATCACCCTGTTCGTCCTCATCACGCTGACGTTTTTCCTCGTCCGCGCCATGCCAGGCAGTCCTTACACCGAGGAAAAAGCCATTCCCGCCCACGCCCTCAAGCGGATGAAGGAATACGCCGGGCTGGATCAGCCGTTGCCGGTCCAGTATTTCCGCTACCTCAAAAACCTCGTTGTTCACCAAGATCTCGGTGACCTGATCAAGAAGGACGGCGTGAAAGTTTCCGAAATCATCGCCGAGTCCTTTCCGGTATCGTTGGCGCTCGGCGTGCTGTCGATCGGCATCGCCTTGATCGTCGGCATCCCGGCGGGAGTCATCGCCGCAGTTAGGAAAAACACTGGGGTGGATTTCACCTGCCTCGGCTTCGCCATGGTCGGCATCTGCTTGCCCAGCTTCGTCATCGGTCCGCTACTTGCGGTCACTGCCGGACTTGGGCTGAAATCTCTCAACGTGGCCGGCTGGTCGTCGCCCGGCGACTGGATTCTACCCGCCGTCACGCTCGGCCTCATCAACGCCGCCTACCTCGCCCGCCTCGCCCGCGGCGGGATGCTCGATGTGCTCTCCCAAGACTACATTCGCACCGCGCGGGCCAAGGGCGCACCGCCAGCGCGCATCGTCATCCGCCACGCCCTGCGCGGCGGCCTCATCCCCGCCGTCGCCTTCATCGGTCCCGCCTTCGCCGGGATGATTTCCGGCTCCTTCGTCATCGAGACGATTTTCCAAATCCCCGGCATGGGCCAGCACTTCGTGAACGCCGCCACCGACCGTGAGTTCTTCCTCATTCAGGGCCTCGTCCTCTTCTACGGCTTCCTCATCGTCGGCGCGAATTTGCTCGCAGACCTCGCCCAGATCGCTCTTAACCCGAGACTGCGGAAGAGTTGAAGATTTTTTTAACCGCAGATGAACACAGATGAACGCAGATCGAAGAAGGGGCGGGATGAAAAATCTTTGGGTATTCTGTCGTCTGGCGATCGATTCCCAAATCTTTCATTAACGTCCATCTGCGTTCATCTGCGGTTCAATTCTCTTTCCCCACTTTAACAACCTGAACATGGAAAAAGGCACCTCACTCTGGAAAGACGCTTGGCACCGGCTCGCGCACAACCGCGCGGCCATCGTCAGTCTCGGCGTTCTCATCGTCATCCTGCTATCGTGCTTCATCGGCCCGCTGCTGCCGTGGGTCAAAAGCCCGACGCTCATCAATCTCGCCAATTCCTCAGCCGCGCCGTCTGCCGCCCATTGGTTCGGCACGGACTCGCTCGGCCGCGATCTCTTCGCGCGGGTGCTTTACGGCGGGCAGGTCTCCTTGTTAGTCGGACTGGTCGCCACGGCCGTCGCAGTGGTCATCGGCGTGGTTTACGGCGCAGTCGCCGGTTACGCGGGTGGAAAAATCGACGACTTGCTGATGCGTTTTGTCGATATCCTCTTCGCGCTGCCCTTTCTCGTGCTGGTGATTCTCTTCGCCCTCGTGGTGGACAAGCCCGCGTCGGAATTCACCGAGTGGATGATTCAAACCACTGGTTTCGCGCGCGACCGCGTGGCTCCCATCACCACGCTTATTCCGCTGTTTATTGCCATCGGCGCGATCGGTTGGCTGACCATCGCCCGCATCGTCCGCGCGCAGGTGATGGCAGTGAAAAAACAGGAATTCGTGGAAGCGGCCGTCTCGCTCGGCCTGAGCCGCACGCGCATTCTTTTCCGGCATATTCTGCCGAATGTCATCGGTCCTATCATCATTTACACCACGCTGGCGGTGCCTGGCATCATGCTATTGGAAAGCGTGCTCTCCTTCCTCGGCCTTGGCGTGAAACCGCCCAACAGCTCCTGGGGCATCCTCATCAAGGAAGGCGCGGATCGGATGGAAACCAGCTGGCTGCTGCTGTTTTTTCCGTCGTTGTTTTTCGCCAGCACGCTCTTCGCCCTGAATTTCCTCGGCGACGGCCTGCGCGACGCGCTCGATCCGAAGTCCGCCAAGGATTGATGTGACAAGCCTACTTGCGGATCGGTTCGAGATTGTCATCCAGAGGCGTCATTTGCGGCATGATGAGATGCACGAGTAGCAAGGCAACGGAGTAAAGCGAACCCGCAATCAGAAAGGCCCAGAAAAACCCGGTCGAGCCTGCCTTGTCCAAGGTTTCGCCCAGCGCGATGTTGCTCAACATACCGGCCACGGCTCCGACCATGCCGCCGATCCCGACGACCGAAGCCGTGGCTTTTTTCGGAAATACGTCGGACACGAGCGTGAAGGTATTCGCCGACCACGCCTGGTGGCCTGCCGCACCCAGCCCGATGAGGAAGATGGCCAGCCACTTGCTGTCAGTGATGGCGACGTAGCACACCGGCAGGATCACCAAGGCGCAAATGAGCAGCGTCATTTTGCGAGCCTTGTTGATTGTCCAGCCCCGGTGGATGAAGGCTCCGGAAAGCCAACCGCCGAAAATGCTGCCGAAGTCGGCGATCAGGTAGATCACCAAGAAAGGCAGTCCCATTTCTTTAATTTTCACCCCAAACTTTTCGGATAGGAAAATCGCACCCCAGAAAAGATAGAACCACCAGACCGCGTCCGTCGTCTTAGCCATGCAAAAAGCCCAGGTTTCGCGCTTCGGTAACACCTTTAGCCACGGGATCGGCACCTCGTCCACCGAGGCGTCCAAGTCGCTGTTGATGTAATCGAGTTCCTCCTTGGAGAGTTTCGGATGATCCGCCGGTTTGTGATAGTTTTTCCACCACAGGATCACCCAAATCGCACTCAGCGCGCCGGTGATTAGGAACGGAATCCGCCAGTTCATCAGCTCCCCTTGGCCCTTGGCTCCACCGCTCCAGTGAACAATGCTGCCGACCACGAAAGGTGCAGCGATCGCTCCGACGCTGGTCGCCGCGTTGAAAATCCCGGTCGCGAAGGCGCGCTCTTTCTTGGGAAACCACTCGGCGGTCGTCTTGATGGCCGCAGGGAAATTCCCCGCCTCGCCAAATCCGAGACCCAAGCGGGCGAGCGAGAAGCCGGTCAAGCTGAAGCCGCGTCCCACCGCCGCATGCATCATGCCAAAGAAGCTCCACAACGTGATCGAAAGCACATAACCCTTCTTGGTCCCCATCCGGTCGATGATCCCGCCCATTGATAGAAGTCCGATCGCATAAGCGATCTGGAAGGCGATCAGCACATGGGAGTAATCCTTTTTTGTCCAACCGAACCATTCGATCAGATCGGGAGACATCACGCCCATGATACTGCGGTCGAAGTAGTTGATGGAGGTGGCGGCGAAGAGCAGCGCGAGGATTCGGTAGCGATATTTCCCAGTGGGTTTGCGCATGGTGAAAAATAGTTAGGTTTTTGTTGGGTTGGCGAGTGCTGTTCGGGCGACTGCGAATCCGACCGCGACCGCTCAATGAAGACTCACCCTTGCAGCGCCCGCAAGGCTCCGCGCACCAGCGCTTCCGTCGGTGCCGCCGCGTCCGCGTCGAGGATTTTTCGCACCGCTTTGCGCGCATCCACTTGTTTGTAGCCCAGCGCGATGAGTGCGAGCTCCGCATCCGCCGCCGAGGCGCTCACCTGGCCGGCCGCCGCATCCTGCCAGGTTTCTGTCACGCCGACCTTGTCCTTCAGCTCGAGCACGATGCGTTCCGCCGTTTTTTTTCCCACGCCCTTCAATTTCGACAGCCCCGCCACGTCGCCAGCCACCACTGCCTGCTTAAAGCGCGTGACATCCATCCCACTCAGCACCGAGACGGCCATCGTCGGGCCCACGCCGCTCACCCGGTCGATGAGCAGCAGGAAAACGTCGCGTTCCTCCTCACTCGCAAAGCCGAAAAGTTTCTGTCCAAGTTGGCTGAAATGCAGGTGCGTCCGCAAATCCACCTCCAGCCCCTCCGCCGCGTGCAGCCGGTCGAAGGTCGAGAGCGGGATGAAAACCTCGTAACCCACCCCATGCACATCCACCACCAAACGGTTCGGATACGCCTCGATCACCTTGCCCCGCAGTCTCGCTATCATGCGGCGAGCTTGGACGCGCCGTTTTCCTCGTCAATGCCGATCCAGTCGTGTTTTCGACTTTGTGGGATTTCCAGAACTCCGTTTGCCTTCCGGACAAGCATCCGGCTACTCTCGCGCATGAAGCCGCTGTTTGAAGAGCTTGATTTCCGCCCGACGCCGATCGGCGACCTGATCCTGCGCCGCCGTCGGATGGCGATGCTGGATGACTTGATCGTTTACGAGGTTCTGTTGGGAAATGGGTATCTCATGTCGAGTTTGTTTCACGATGTGGAGGAGGCGCTGGCGGATCTGGGACTGGCGGCGGTGGAGGGCGAGACGCTCAGCGTCGTGGTCGGCGGGCTGGGCCTCGGCTACACGGCGGTCGCCGCGCTGCGGGACGCACGGGTGGCTGAAATGCTGGTGGTGGACGTCATGCGACCGGTCATCGAGTGGCATCAAAAAGGGCTGGTCCCGCTGGGCGAAACGTTGATGAGCGATCCGCGCTGCCGTCTGATCGAAGGGGATTTCTTCGCACTCGCCGGTGCGCCGGAGATTGGCTTCGATCCCGAGCGGCCGGGGCGGAAATTTCATGCGGTGCTGCTGGACATCGATCACTCGCCTCAGAACCTGCTGGATGAGAAAAACGCCACGTTTTACAGCGCCGATGGCCTGCGCCGTCTCGCCGCGCAGTTGCTGCCGGGCGGGGTTTTCGCGCTGTGGTCGGATGATCCACCGGATGAAATTTTCCTCAATCACCTCGCAGAAGTGTTCGAGTCGCCGCAGGCGCATGTGGTGAAATTTGCCAATCCGCTGCTTGGTCGCGACTCGGCCAGCACCGTGTATGTCGCGCGGAATTCGGCGTAGGAGGAGCCCGAGGTTAGACCAAGCGGATGCAGCACTAAAATCGTCTGATCGTCAGGAATCGGCGGTGGGGCAGGGGAGTTGCTGGAGAAGAGGGGAGCGCATTGATTTTAAGGTTTCCCCGCTTCGATGAACTTGACGATGTCCGCGCGACATTTGATCAAATCCGGCGGATTCAGATAGAACATGTGGCCGCCGTCGTAGAAGGCGGTAGTGATGTTTTTTCGGAGATTCACGGGTAGATCGAGCATGTGCCGGACCGAGTGAGCGGTGCCTGTGGGAGGAGTAGCGAGATCGGTGTAGCCGCCCATCAGAAGCACCCTGAGATGCGGATTATCCCTCATGGCGGTCGCGAGACGATCACTGACATTGACCACCTCGTTGCTGGTATTCCAACGCCACGGCTGGACTTTTCCGGTGAGGATTTCGTAAGGTTGATCCTCTTTGTAGCCCAGATCGCGCCCCAGATAATCGAGCAACGCGGAGGAAAATGCGCCATAGGCCAAGGAGTAGGATGGGTCGTAATCCGGAACTTGCCCCGCCTTGTCGGTGGCATCCCAGGCGACGCGGGCATCGAAGCGGCCGATGACTTTACCCTCCTTGCGCAGCAGTTCCGCGCGGAACGCCGTGGAGTCGAGCCGTAAGTCGTTGGCCAGCCAGATGGCGGCATCGATGCCTGTCAGCCGGGCCAATTTATCAGCCACGCCGGTCCGGGGCGCTGGATCGAGATCGTTTCCTTTGAGCAAAGCCGCTGCGTATTCACCGAAGGCAAATTCCGTGCTTTCCTTGACCAAGGCATCGCGATCTCCCTGGATTTTTCCATGGAAATGCGCCGTGCCAGTGAGCGAGGGCAGGAAAACTTGGTAAGCGAGATCATTGCCTTGGGCAGGCTGGAGCGTGGAAAAATCGAGCAGAGAGGATAGCAGGACCACGCCGTTCAGGCTCATTCCGTAGCGTTCTTGCAAATGATCGGCGAGGCCCGCCGCCCGAATGCCGCCGTAGGATTCGCCCAGAAGATACTTCGGCGACGACCAGCGGTCATGCTCGCTGACCCAGCGACGGATGAAATCTCCGACCGAGGCGATGTCCTCATCAATCCCGTGGAAATCGCCCGGTTTCACGTCTTTTTCCGCACGGCTGTATCCCGTGGAAACCGGATCGATGAACACCAGATCACAGACATCGAGCACGCTCAGCGGATTGTCCGCCACCCGGACGGGAGGAAACGGCGCGAGCGTGCCGTCGCCTGGAAGTTTGATGATTTTAGGCCCGAGCACCCCAATATGCAGCCAGACGGCCGATGATCCGGGCCCCCCATTGAAGGCGAACATCACTGGCCGCGCGGATGCATCCTTGGTGTCGGTGCGCTCGTAGCTGACGTGAAAAATAGATGCGCGGGCTTTGCCGTCATCCTCCTTGAGTTGCAATTTCCCGGTCGTGACCTTGTAAGTAACCTTCTTACCGTCAATGGTAACTGTGGATTCTTTCACGACGGGCGCAATCACTTTAGGCTCCGGAATATTCTTTGTTGGAGCTTCGGCTTTTTCGGCGGCTTGCTCCGCTGGCTGAGCGCCCGTGGCGGCCAGATGGAGGCTAATGAATATTGGAATGAGGAATCGGCGCATGGGTAAAATTGGAGATTGGGGAGGGGACTTGTCGAGTGATCGCACGTCAGAAAATCGCCACTGTGAAGTTGAATCGTCTGAAATGTGGCGAAATCTCAAACTCGCATCGCCTCGATTTCCGCCCGCACCATTTTGACCAATTCCGGCGGACCGAGCACTTTCGCCTGACTTCCGAAGCTCAGAACCCAGCGCAAAACCTCTTCCAGACGTCCGACTTCGAAGCGGACTTCCACACGCGTCGCCTTGCCGTTGAGCGGGAAAATCTCTTGAGTCGGATGCCAGCGGCGTTCCTGAGCCAGCCGAGCGGCGTAATTCTTCAACTCGACCCGCACGATTTGGCGCGAGTAGTCGCCAGCGACGCTCCAGATGCCAAACGATTGTTTCAAGTGGTCATTTCCAGCGAACCCTTGAGGGCGTTCGAAGCGCTTCTGCGTGATCTTGAGGCGAGTTATTCGAGGCAGCGCAAACGTGCGCAACGCGTCGCGCTCCAAGTCGTGAGCAATCAAATACCAGCCACCATCGACCTCGCCGAGATGCAACGGATTGACCCGCCGAAGCTCGGATGTCTCCGCGCCGAGTTTTCGGTAATAAAACGTTGTCACAAGTTGATTCAAAACTGCATCCGCGACTTGGCCGAAGAGTTTCACATCGCGGGGACTGGATTCGATCGACTTGCGGGAAAAGGCCTCGTCCAGATCGCTCCACGCGAATTGGATTTTTCCCAGCATTCCACGGGTCAGCTTGGCGAAGACCTTCTGCATGACCTCGGCCAAGGGCGTGCCACGGACGGATTCCAACGCGGTGCGGGCGAGAAACAAGCCGGCGAGTTCCTCGGAGGTGGTTTGAAAAACCGGGAAATCCGAGACGTCCGCATCGTAGTAATAGCCGTGGAGAGTTTCCTCATAGATGAGCGGCAGCTTGAGCTCGTCGCGCATGAAGGTGATGTCGCGCTGGATGGTCTTGCGCTGAACGGCGAGTTGCTTGGCGAGCTGGCTGCAATTCGGATAGGAGCCACCGCGGATCGCCGCATGGATTTCATAAATGCGGAAAAGCGGACGGCGGGTTTTGCCGATCCGGTCGTTCGTATCCGCCATGAGGTCAGCGACGCTGTTTTCAAGCTGGTTCATCTGCGGCGATGCAAGCGAGTTTGCAGGGCTGCATCCAGCTTTGCTGTCTGGTAATTTCAATAAACTTCACTTGTTACAATATATGTAATACGGAGTTGGTCCTTGACTTAAAATCATTTGACAGCTTTTGCTTGCATCCCGCTTTTTTGGTGGTAAATGTCCTTCCAGTTGCTGCGGGTTTTTCATTCTCTCCTGCCAACCTTCGGGGTGACGTGTTCGAGCACGTCACCTCATTTTTTGTTTGACGTTTCGAAAAACAAAATTAGCTCTCGTTTATCGCTCCGGCGGTGCCGCACTCGAAAGCGGCGGGTCTCGAAACCCACCAACAAAGAATGAAATCAGACCTGTCAGGCTTCACGGCCACAAGAAATCGCGTTACCTGCGGTCGCCACCTTGGCAACCGGGCATGATGCCGCGAAACGTTGAATCCCAATTTCCGGGGACGTGTTCGGGCGAGGTCGCGCCGGTTGTCTCGGTGGCATCTCTTTCGGATCGTTTTCAAAATTACTGGGGCCATCCGCTCCCCGTCGAGGTCGAGCCATGGGAAGCTTTTTTGCATCCTGATCGGCTCGTTTCTCCGGTTTCTCCTGCTGTTCGTCCTCTGACTTTTTCCCCGCCTCGTTCGTATCGGATGCGGCCCGATCTGACCAGCAAGACGGATGAGCAATATTCGACCGCATGCGCTGAGCTGCTCGGCCTTTGGGATGTTCCTGATTGGAAACAGTCCCCCGTTGGTGAATTTTCCCAACCTGAAGCTGGTTCTATTTCTGAACACGTCCAGTGCCGCGCTTATCGCCCTTCGAACTGGTTCACCGCCGAGGGGGTCAATAAAAAGCGGCGTCAAATTGAGTTGCGCGGTCTGCCAAGTTTTCATTGTTGGCGTTTTATCACTCTGACCATCGATCAGTCAGAATTCATCGCTCGCGGCGAGGGCCCTTGTGAAGCCTATCTGGCCGGCAAAGATCGCATGCGCCGTTTCATGGATGAGGCTCGCAAGTCGGGTCTCTGGAAACTCTCGCACAAGTGGGCGTGGAAATTGGAATTCCACCGCTCTGGCTGGCCGCACTGGCACTTGCTCGTTGGGCGCAAGTCGATTTTCTCGGTCGAGGAAATGTTGCTCATTACTGAGCTGTGGGGCCTCGGCGGCACCTCCGTCGAAATGGTCCGAAATGAAGGTTTCATTTATACTTTCAAGTACGCCTTCAAGCCGGTCCTCATGGCCAACGATGAGGAAGAAACGCACGGGCCGGAATTTTTTGAGGATGCAACGTGCGTCCCTGATTGGTTTCTCGATTATCTCGGTTTCAAGCTGGTGAAGGTCAATCACCCCGAAACAGGGGAAATTTTCGAGTCTTTCAAGCCCGTTAGTTTTTCGAAGGTTCGGTTCTGGCAAACAAGCAAGGATTTCTACACCGGGCAAAAGCCTGAGGCTTCCACCGTTCCCAAAACGCAAATTTCTTGGGTAGTCCCCCAGCCTGTTCGGGTTGCTCATGAGCGGGCCAAATGCCTCGTCCAAGTCGTCGCTCGAAATGCTGCTGGCGGCTATGCGTCGAGCGGGACTTTCGAGGCTGTCGGTGAGGCCTATGACGTTTGGAAAGCAGGCTCGCGTGCTCACACCTACGGCGACGGCGCGGCCTTCGGCGTCCATAATTACTTTCTCCCCGTAAGGGACCTAAAAAAACAAATAAAAAACAATACACTGTGGAAACTCCTGCCTCTACTATCAAAAAACCGTCTATCGCTCCGACACGCGACGCTGTTGCAAATGCACGGAAAGTGCTGGAAGACCTCCTAAGCACTCAAGAACTCGGCGTGCTTGCCACGGGTTTCATCGAGTCCGCCGAAACTCCCACTCTCGTTTCTGGCATATCTGCGAAAGGTGGCCGTCCTTATGCGTTTTGGAATCGTCGGATTACGCTCAAGGTCAATAAAAACGGTCAAACCGTTTTGATTGCTCAATCTCGCGACAATGAAGCGGATTTCGAGCCGTTGGATTTCTCCTCGATCGTCACGTTCACAATTGGCGGTGCTCGCATGGATGGGTCTCAGATGGTTCTCCGTGAGGAAACGCCCGAGCAGTTCCGCCGCAAATAATTTCCACAATTTATCCAGGCCATAAAAATGGAAATTCCCGTTCATCTCGTCAAACCGGTTCGGATTAACCAGCTCGGAAGCCTTTTCGTCACTGAGCAGGATTCTGATTTGTATCTCGGCACCGTTCTTTGTGGTCCGGGAACTGTGCAAGCTGTGGTGATTCAAGCCCCAACTCTAATGGGTGCCGGTTTCGCTCTTCATACTTACTGCCGCGACAATGGTTTTGAGGTTTTCAATCCTGATGATGAGGAAATGCTCAATTCTTTTACAGATTGGTAAGTAAAGGAGAGGGGCGGCGCGCGTAGCGCGCCGCCCCTCCCTTAGCTTGTTTAATAAAAACATAACTGACGGAATGAAACCTATCTATTTGCTCTTCCTAGTAACAGCTCCCGCTTTCGCTCAATCCGGCAATGCTGGTGCTGACATCGTTCTAGATGTTTCTAGTAGTTTGATCGCTATGGCTGTTTCGGTCGTTCTCGCTTCTGTCGCTGTTGTCGCTGTCATGTGGGGCGGTCGCCTTGCAATTCGCACCTTCCGAGATGTCGGTGATTCTGGGGGGCGGTTCGGTGAAGCGGATGGCCGCTTTCAATCTGGCCATGGTGGACTTACTCGGGCGGAGTACGGCGAGAAAATGAATCAGGTTCGTTATGATGCGGCTCGTTCTGGTCGATCAATGAACAAGGCTCAAGTCTATCGTGCCGCAAGGCGTTCCTGATATGACTCTTTCCGCTGCTGCATGGATTGTTTTCAAGGCCCTTTGGTGGGTTCCGTTCGTTTTTCTCGTTCCTCGCGTCGTGGTCTTCTACGTCAAGAAATGGTCCAACTACCGAAACATGCGATGAGTTCTGACGATGCTGTTTTCTGGTATGAGCTGGGCCTTCAGGTCGTCCTCTCGTTGGTTGCTGGTCCGTTTTTCGTTGTGATGGCTGTTCGGTGGGCGCGTTCGTTTTTCTAGTAAAATTTCAGCGGTGACAAATTCACTGCGAAACCTTGGGCGGTCCCCGTCGCCTGAGGAGTTCAAAAAATGGGGACTCTAAAAATATGCAAAAACTGCAAAATGCTGGTGCTTCCCTCGTGAAGCGTGTCGCAATCATTGGAACCTCCACGATGCTCCTTGCCGGTTCGGCGATGGCCCAAACCGGTTCCGGTAATGCCGGTGCCGATGTCGTCATCACTAAGGTTGAGGGCTTGGTGGCTGTGGCTGCTGCCGTGGTCGCTGCTGCTATCCTCGTTGTCGTGGTTCCTTGGGGTGCCAAGATGGCAGTCCGCGCTTTCAAGTCCATCGGTGGGGCTTGATCCAATCGCGGGGCGTCCTTCGGGGCGTCCCGCTTCCTTTTCTTGCTGTGCTTTTCCTCGCTGTTGATTCGCTCACTTATGGCTCTGAGCCATCCTTGTGGATTCTGCTCGGCACGGTTCACGGACTCGTCATTCTAACTCTTATTCGCTGGCTGTGGCTGTGATTCGTCAAATCTGTTTTTGCTGGTGTTTTCTCGTTGTGCCTATTTTGGCTCAATATTCTTTTCCTTCTTCGTTTGCTGAGAGTACGCCTTCAGCTTCGAAAGCATCTTCAACCGTTCCGCTTACTTTTTCGGTGGTCAATAATGGCATTTACACCGCTTATCTGGACTACCACAGCAGCGCGACAGGCACTTTTAAGAGCATTTCTTGTCCACCTGGTAAAACTACAGTTCAGACCGTTTACAAGGATACTTTTAATTCTCCGTCCTCTTTTTGGCGGCCCTTTTCATGGGCGGGGCTCACTGCTCAAAACCCCGTTCAAGCAACTGCCCCAGAGGGGGTTTACACTGTTTTTTATAAGTGGTCTACTAACGGTCCTACAGCCACCGTTTCCGTTACTGTCCCCGCTGCTAGCGCTAGCGTTACCTATGGATCTGGCAACGGTGGGCATCCTGTTTTTTTCGGGACTGCATTTGTTGCTAATTTGACGGCTGGGGTTCTCGAAAACATTGTTCCAGTTGCACCCCCTGTCCCCAAGATTTACGGCTCCGGGGTTTTTTTTATCAATAATACGACGGGCATTGAGCACAAAGGGAGGTTTGGCGATGAGGACGTCACACTCAAGCCCGGTTACAACGCTATTCCCTTCACAGGCGAAATCGATTCCAACGGTTTCCCGAAAGCGGTTCCCGCGAATTGGGCTTTAACCAAAACTACCGGTCCCGACGGTCAGGTTTACTGGTCGGGTCGTATTTCGCCGCCTATCGAGGCCGGTGGTGCACCCGTTTGGGCTGGCGTCGGTGGCATTGCTATTTTGCCCGGCGCATCTGGCAGCGGTCCGGTGATCAAACTCCCTAATGCGTCAAACCCTGCTTTGTATGATTATGTTACCCTCCCGGCTGGCATGACCAGAGGTTCTAACAACACTCTTCCGGGTGGCATGACTGCCGGCAGTCCGGGGCTTCCTCCCGGTATGACTGGCGGTTCGGCGGGCGCTCTTCCGAATGGGACGTTGTCAGGCGGGACTGCTTATTTGCCGCCAAATGTATCTCCCGGCACTACCTCGAACGTGTTTGTTGGTGGTCCTACTCCGGGCGGTTTCCCCGGCGTCAACGGCACTGGAGTTACTGCCACCACGTCCGGCCCATCAACTCAAGGCGAGTCTGGCGGGTATATTCCCGGGGCGTCCATGGATGGCATGCTGGAACGTGGCGTTGCTCAGGGTCAGGCAGCGGCTCGAAAAATAACTACTGAATTTTCAGATGCTGCGAATGCTGTCGGCGGTAGGGCGGGCGCTATCTACGGCTCTGGCACTCGCGGGCTTGCTGCGGGATACTGGGGTGTTGGGGCAGGTGCTGCCGCTGTGGGTGGTGCTGATCGTTCGTGGCTCAGTGTGACTATCCCAATTGCTCAATATAGTATTCCTTTGACCATACCGCCTTATTGGATCGATTTGATTCGGTCTATTCTGGTTTGGGGTGTGAAAATTTGGTTCGTTGTGGCTGTTCTTAAACTTTTGATGCGATGATTGAAACTCTTAGAGAAATTTGCGGGAAGCTCTGGAATGTCGGTAAACTGGCGGTGCCGGGTGTTGCGTTGTTTAGCTTCATTGAATGGCTTTTTTCGGCTCTTATTGAATTTGTGAAAAACTATGTGGGTTCACAAATTGACTTGGTTTGGGGAAAAGTTTTGGCTCAAATGGAGGTTTTACGGGTCGATCTGGTTCCCTCGGGTGAGTTCGCGGGTTTTATAGCCAAGGCTAATGTCATTGTTCCGCTTGATGAGATGTGGCGTTTTTTCCTGCTCTACCTCGGGGTCGCCTCCGTGGTCCTCGGCGTCAAATGGGCTCGCAACCTCATTCCCGGCCTCGTATGATTACAGTGATTACTGGTAAAATTGGCGGCGGCAAGTCCCTGCTCGCTCTCACGTTCATGCTCGCGCAATTCGCAAAGGGTGGTTGCGTCGTTTCAAATTTCACGCTGCACGAGGAAAATCTCGACCGCTACCTGAAGAAACATCATCGCCGCAACCTTGTTGAGGGGATGCATCAATTCCATGATTTCGAGTCTGAACCTGAATTCCAAAAGTCGGTGCCTTTTGGCATTCCGGGGCTTCCCGTGCTCGTTCTCGTCGATGAGGCTCAACTCTATTATAATCAGGCCGAGTCTGCACGTTTACAGTCGCGCATGATGCGGCTCGTCTCGTTCCTGACTCAGTCGCGCAAGTGCGCCGTGGATGTCATTTTCATAACGCAGCACGATACCACCATCTGGGCCCAATTTCGGCATCAGTGTCTTTTCGGCTACAAATGCCGCGACATGCGGGCGGTGTCGCTGCCCTTCATTGGTCAAATCGCGTCCCTCGGTTTGTGCTGGGTCAAATACGATATTCTTTCCGGTGAAATCATGGAGCGGGGGCGGACTCCTCTTTCGCCTGAGCTGTTCGGGCTTTATGACACTCGTCAGATGTATGATTCGCAGATGAGAGATTTGCAAGCCTCTGCCACTGTCTGGCAACCAGTTCCAAAAAACCAAAAAGGCAAATTTGATGAAATTGATCTTGATCGTGTTAGTGTTCGTCGGCGGGGTTTCCTTCTGTGGTTGGAAAATCTACTCTCATTTTTCGGAAGCAAAGGAAGCCGGGTTGGTGGCTCAACGGAAGGATCAGGCGGAGCGTGAAAAGAAGAAGGCGATCGATGCCGCGCTAGCTGCTGCTGGTGTGAAAGCTGGTGCTGTTTCCGCTCCCTCCGGGCCGCTTGTCCCGCTGCCTCCGGGCATGAGTGTTGCCGTCAGTGGCCAAGCTCCTATTGTCGAAGTCTCTGTCGGCTCATACCGCTTCCAGCGTCGTCTCGTTCCTCCTGCTCCGGGATTTCTCAAGGACGATTCAAAGGTCGGAATGGTTGTCCAAACTGATACAGATTCGAATTCTTGGGTTTGGATTGGCTCCCCTGTTCTCGGTTCACAGATTCTCGATTTGGCGAAAAGTTACGATGTCCAGCAAGTGGAAATGGATTTGGATTTCGTTCTCGTTTTGCTCAACACTGAAAAGCTGAAGTCATTTGGCTTTTCCATGTTTTACAATGATTCGGCTTCGTGGCTCACGGCCCTTTCGTTGCGTGGGGATACCGGCTCCCTGCGCCTCGCCTCTGGTGGCTGGGCTGTTGATCTCGATTACTCCAACGATAAAACCGGGCTTTCGGTATTGTCTCAACCTGTGATTCGTTGTCTTGATGGTCAACCCTGGCATTTTGCCACCGACTCCGAAATTCCTGTGCCTAAAAGTGAGGTTGTCGATGGTGTGGTCCGTCGTTCCGTCGAATTCCGAAAGATTGGTTTCGGTCTGGAAGGTCTTGTGCGCGTCGTTGGGAACACTGTGCTTCTGACTGTTGATCAGCGCAACGGCTCTGTTGCTCCGGCTGTTTCTCGCGAAACTGAATTTCCCGTCTTCAACGTCCAGTCTCTCAAAACCTCCTGCCAGTTGGCTTTTTCCGAGTGGTCCGTTTTGGGAGGAATTGCGGTCGAGCGTGAAGAATCCCGCCGGGGGTTCCTCCGTGATTCTATGAAAGTCACTTCTGATTATTTGGTTGTTTTTTGCCGTCCTCGGTTGGCTTTGGATGCTCCCCCGAAAGCAGTTCCGGTCGATGGTTCAGCCAGTGATTCGCACCCTCTTCTTGGTGAGGGGGTCCTTCCTCCGAAGGAATGGCTTGATGATGAAATTCGGTTTGTTGAGCGAAAGATCAAGGCCCTTGAGTCTGTCCGGCCTGATAAATGATTCTAGCCTAACAGCTAACACTAACTGCTTGTTAGTGTTCCACATGGAACAAATCAATTAGATTTTTCTTTAACATATATCTTGTCTTTTTGATATCCTCTGATATCTTTTTCTTGTCGGTGGCAATCACTGGCCGGGTCTCGAAGCCTGTAAGTTTTAAAAGAATGAAATCAGAAAAATCGCAAGTTTTATCCTATCGGGTCCCTGCGGGGGCGGAAATCAAAGCATTTGTTGAGTGTTTGAATCTGGCCGTTTCGGTTGGTCACAAGCTCACGTATTGCCAATCCGGCCAAGAAACCGCTGTTCGTTCTGTGGTATATTATCCGCTTCTTGATGCTGTGGGCGTTCGTTCTAGTTTTGGTAATTTGATCGTTCGGCGGCTTGAATTGCTGTCGGTCGACTCGTTTGCCTTCACCATGGCCGGGAGTCGCGATCTGACGATTTGCACCCCTTCTTGGTTGGGGGGTGCCGCATGATCTCGAAAGCGTTTTGCGTTCGGATTCCTGCTCATGAGCTGGCGGCGGTCGAGTCCCTGCTGGCGCAATTTCCGGGCGTCTCCCCTGCCCTTCTGATTCGCGCTCTTCTGCTCACGGTTGGCCGGATCGGTGTGGCCAATGCCCTTGCCAAGCACGCCGTTGGAAAGGTTGACAAACCGTGAAGGTCGAAGCCGAACAGTTCGTTTTTCCGTTTGTTGTGCCTCGCCAAGCGGAATTCACATTTATTCCTTCCGTCTCGGTTTTCGACGGCTGGGGGGTCATGTCGTGGTTCTCGTGGTGGGCTGTTCTTTGCATCGAGAATTTCGCGAATCGTCGACGGCGGGTTCCTCGGTGTTTCGTTTCTTATGCGGCTGCGCTGCCTGTCATTTTTTCGGCTCGTCGTCGGGCGTCTTTTTGTTTGCTCGGTCTGGTCCTTTTCCGCTAGTGCTTGCTCATGGCTCGTTTCCTGCTTCCCATCATTGCCGCCCTCTCCGTCGTTTCGTGTGATCGGGAAAGGGCGGCCGCTTTTGGCAAAGCAGCTGGGTCGGTTTCGTATGAAGCGGTGAAGGTTTCATCTGAATACATCAAAGGCTCGGCTTCTGAGGCTTCGCGGATTCAGAATGAGGAGCATCGGGCCGCGGATAAGGGATTTCCGGGTTATTATGATTCTCGGAAGTGACCTTTCTTTTCATCCCTCTTGAAGTCCGGAGGATTTACTAGCTTTAAACTGCCGGGCCTTGGTGGCTGTCTCTGAGTGGCTCGATTTCCGGCAGCGCATCGCGGGAGAGGAGGCGGGCCGACACTTGGGCCACGTGTGCCAAATCAGCGGTCGTGCCCTTGGGTTTGGTTCCCTCCCCTGTCCTAATCCGGTTGCCCTTCCCCGCTCAAGGACTCTTCCTGCGTGGTTGTTTCGGGTGGAACATGAATTTCATTCGGTATTTCCGGATTAAATTCTGGCCGCTCGGGTTGTGCGTTTGCTGACGAATCCGGCTTTTTCCTGCCTGCTCTCCCTTTCCCGGAAGGGATTTCCTCGAAATTATTTCGGCATTCTGAGAGGTTTTCTGTTGGAAAGATTGCGCAATACCCTCGAAATGGTTTGCATTTTGGGTCTGTTTACATTCTATCAAACCTTGGGAAATGAAAGCACGGAAGATTACAGACAAGCAACTTCGGCAGCTCGCTTCGTGGGAAAAGTTCCTCGAGGTCCAACTTGGAACCTATCCTAGCACGGTTGCGGCCATCAAGCTCGGAATGACTACCACGGGCGTTTATAATGCCGCTGAGCGTGGCCACCTTACCTTCTTTCAGATTGGTCGTGATCGCTGGTATGGTCGCAAGGATGTCATCCAATATCGTTGGTCCGTGAGTCGGAAATTCAGGGACAATCGCCCGCAGCCAGCATCTGAGCCAAAAAAGTTTTTGCTTGGTCAAGGCGACGATTCGGGCGATTGACGGCCAGCTTTCCGCTGTTTTGGTTAGCATTCGGCTGCTCTCCATGGTCGTTTTTCCGGTTTTTGGGGCGAAAAATCTTTTCTGTGTAACTCCTTCCTTTTAAGACTATATGTAATACGGAGTTGGTCCTTGAGTGGAATCGAAGCGCGGGTCAGGCTTGGGGGCCTTTCAGCGGGTTTTGGCGGTGCGGACGAATTCGACGAATTTCGGGCGATGGCCCGCGACCATTGGGGCCTCGCCGGCGATTTTGAAAATCCAAGTGACTTTGCCGGTGCGGAGGATGGCGGCGCTGATCGCGGCGTGGCGGTCGTCACTGAAGAGCGGCTCGGCGCTGACCATGTGGATGAGGGTGATGGCTCCTGCCGGACTGCGGGTGGTTTCGCCGAGGGCCGGATCGTCGTCCTTTTCTAAAGGAGGAAGGCGGAGTTGGGCGCGCCAAAGATTGACGTTTGCGAGGGTGGTGCCGCCATCGCCGGGGAGCGAAATCACGGAGACGTCGCCATCGATACCATTGGGGCCGGAGGCGGGGATGCGGAAGCTTGCGAAGCGCTTTTCGCCGCCATCGTGCTTCACCCATTTGGACGGTGCTTGCAGGTCGATGGTTGGGGTTTCCGCCTCGACGGCGGATCGGATTTCGACGCTTTTCAGGAGATCCATGAAGGCTGGCCGGGCGGTCTCAAGTGCGGCGGTGGAGGAGTCGAGTTTGAAGAACCAGGTCTCGCCGTCCACGGGGATGATGGCGGCAAGGATGCTGCGCTCGCTGCCTTTGAGCTCGAACCAGTGCGCCTGCGATTCGGCTTTTTCCAGCGCGATGGCCTCGCCGCCGATCTTCGGGGAGGACGCGAGTCCGACCTGTTTGCGCCAGCGGTTGACGTTGGCGGCTGTGCCTCCTGCGTCGCCGGGGAGTTTGGAAACGGCGGCGGTGATGCCGGGGGCGATGCGGTAGAGGGCGATCTGAAATTGGCCGGGAGTTTTTTCCTCCCAAGTCTCCGGGACGATCCAGCGGAGTGGGTGCAGCGGCTTATTTTCCGGTGATGTCGGGGCGCTCTCCGTCTCGGCGGTGGCTGCGATGCGGAAGGTGGGGATTTCCTTTTCCTCCGTGCAGGAAAGCAGCGCGAGGGAAAGGGCGGCGAGTGGGAGAGGTTTCATGCCCATGGTTTAACCCGTCCCACGTCCCCGCCAAGAGGGAAAATCATCGAGAAAAACCGTGCAACAATCTGCCGTGAATGAACGGATTTCGGGTGGCATCCCGCTGGCATCTGCCGCATAGCTTCCCGCGTGACGCACGATTCCTCCCGATCTACCAAGCCCCCCGCCCCAAACAGCCGCGCCGGACGTTGGTATTTGGCGATTCTTGGCTTGGTGATCGCCCTGCTCGGCGGGCTATTCATCTGGCTGATGGCGCGAAGTTTCCTCAGAGCGCGTGAAATGCGGAGCTGGCCGCAAGTCGCCTGTGTGATCATCACCTCGGAAGTGGAGGAACGGCGACATGATGAAAATTCGCCCGCAGAATTCCGGCAAGATCTGAGTTTCGGCTATGAATGGCAGGGCTTGGCTCGCACGGGCGACCACTTGACCCTGCGCGGCAGTCCGTGGTCCTCCAAGCGCGAGCTGGCGGACCAACGGGTCTCGGAATACCCGGTCGGGAAAACGACGACATGCCGGGTTGATCCGGCGAATCCGGATTTCGCGGTCTTAAAACCCGATTCCCTGGCACCGGGCTACTCGATCTGGTTCCCGGCACTGTTCGTGGTTGGCGGGCTCGGAATCAGCTTCCGAGCGGTCGCCAGGAAGCGATGATCGTCGATTAACCTCTGTATTTCTAATAGCAGTCGCGCCAGTGCCACCCTGAGGACAAACACGGCGCCATTTAGCGGCTTAATCGATGAAGGGGTGCTGCTGTTCCTCTTCAGGTTCTGCGGAGGTCGGTTCTTCGGCAGCGGCAGTAGCCGGCGATTCCGGCTCGGGAGCGGGTTCCGCAGCTGGGATGGCTTCGCTAACTGCGGCCTCGGCGACAGGTGGCGGAGAAACTTCGGATAGGGTCTCGGTCGGCGTTACCACTTCAACGGCTGAGGCATCCACGTCGGCGGCGGGCTTCGCTTTCTTGGACTTCTTTTTCCTCTTCTTGGCCTTTTTCGGTTCAATACCCGCTTCGGTGGCAGCTGCTTCGCGGGCTTCCTGGACGGCGAGAGTGTCGTCGGTGTAGAGCAAGATGTGTCCTTGATGGAGCAGCCAGAAAAGGTCGGCCGCGTATTCGGCGGGCGGGGCGGTGCTGCCTTCAGGCAAGACCGATTTCCAGAGGCCTTCGAGCTTGGCGGGCTTATTCTCACGGATCCAGGCGACCATTTGGGCCGGGCGCTCAGCAAGCACTTGGTTGAGCGGCAGCGGCTGCGGGCGGGCGGGGCCGGTGTGGAGTTTGCCTTGGCGCTTGAACACGGGGAGGTGCTCGGTTTCGACGGCACGGCACACCGCCGGGATCAAAATCGCGGGATGGTTGCGGGCTTGTGTCCCCGCGAATTTCAGCGACATCAGCAGCGATGGGGAAAGGTTCTTGGCCGGGATCGCTCCAGAGACTTCGGCGGTGCGGACTTCCTCGTAGGCTTTGTCGAAGCAGCGCGCAGCCACGGCCCGCTCGGCTTCGGCGCGGTCGTCGATCCAGGCTTCCTCATCCTCGCCTTTGATCCGCCAGCGAGTTTTTTGCTTCATCGTTTCCAACCACGCGTTGACGGCTTCCTCGCCACGCTCGGTGCGGACTTTGGACGCGTAAACCTCGAAGGGCATCCGGGCGAATCGCTCGCGGTGCAAGCGGCGCAGATTGGTCTGATAGGAGTGGAAATTGACGGGGCCCAGCCACTCGCCGGAGACGCCGCAGCGGGCGATGGCTTGGAAATTTCCCGTCGGCGGCTCGACCTCGATGGTCTCCTCCTCGATCAATTCATTCCGGAGCTCCGAGTTCCAAAGGTGGCGGATTGCTTCCTCGTGGGTGAGGAAAAGCGTCTCTTCCAGCTTGCCGCGGATGAGTGGGGCGTGGGGCTCGGGGGCTTCGTAAACCGCCCGGCAGCGGGCTTTTTCCGCGAGAAGGATCTTGGCGACATCGAATAGTGGATAGACTCGGGCGACCTGATGGATTTCCTTGCCGATGAGGTGGACGGCTTGTGGATCGGGCGCGATGGTCACGCGCACGCCTTCTTCCGGACGTATTTCTTCGACCCGGGGTGGGGCGTCGCGGCGGTCTCCGTGATCGCGGCCGCGGCCTTGGAACGGTCGGCGCTCGCCGCCTTCACGCGAGCCACTGCGTTGTGGCCCGCGGTCGTCGCGGCGTGGCGGACGGTCTTCGGAAAATATCTTCGGTTTATGCTCTGGCTTGCTGTCGCCAGCAGCACGCGCCCACGCGGGGCCGAGGGCAAAACTCGATAGAAGGCTGCTCAATGGGTCGTTTTCAGAATCGCTCACGGCGCGCAGTCTAGGGAGGAATTTTCAAATGACAAACTCCGCTTGCATCAAAATATCGAGGTGTTTTGAGCCCTCAAAATCGTCAAAATCCGCCGCGTAGCCCCCTCATGACGGGCGAGCAAGGCGGATGCGTGCTGAGTCATCGTCCGCGCTTTTTGCGGATCGAGCGCGGCGATGACGGCGCGTGTGAGTTCTTCGGAACCGCTGGCGGAAAGGCAGCCGCCGCTGGCGATGAGGCGGCTGGCGAGTGGTTGGAAGTTTTCCATGTGCGGGCCGAAAATCACCGGTTTTTCAGCGAGAATGGCCTCGCTGGGATTCTGCCCGCCGGTGGATCGAAAACTTTTGCCGATGATGACCACGTCGGCATGTGCGGTCCAATCGCCGAGCTCGCCAGTGGAGTCGATGAGGAAAACGTGACGGCGATCACCGGTCGCAGCGAGGTCGGTGGATCTCAATTTCACCAGAAATCCCGCCCGCTCCAAATCCGCCGTGACTTCTGACCGACGCTCGGCATGCCGTGGCACGAGCACGGCGAGGGCCTCCGGATTTGCCTCCCTGATGGCCGCTGCGATGAATGCATCCTCACCTGCATGGGTGCTGGCAGCGAGGATGACAGGCCGGTTCGCGCCGAAGGAATCTAGCATTTTCTCGAATTCTGGGCGACGGTTCGGACGCACGCCGCTGGCGGGGTCGAATTTTAAACTGCCAGTGTGGTGGAGCTTTTCCCGGGCGACGCCGAGCGATTCCCAGATCGTGGCGTCCTCGGCTTCCTGGATTGCGACGGCGTCGAGCAGTCGATAGATCGGGCGGAGCCAGGCGGCGAAGCGCTGGAAGCGGCGGGCCGAGCGCGGCGACATGCGGGCGTTGACGAGGCGCACGGGGATGTTCCGGCGCTCGCAGGTTAGCAACAAGTGCGGCCAGACCTCGGCTTCGATGAGAACGATCTGGGATGGCTCGAAGCGATTCAGATAGCGGCGGACCATCGACGGAAAATCCAGTGGCGAATAGGTGACCCGCAGGCCGGGGATAGCGGCGGCTGTGGCGACGGCGTGCCCGGTGGCGGTGCCAGTGGCGAGCACGAAGCGGCGACCCGGCTCGAGGGCGAACCACTCGCGGATGAGTTTGAGCGCGAGCATGGCCTCGCCGACGCTGACGGCATGGAAATGGACCACGCCGCAGGGCTCGTATTCCAGCGAGGTCGTGTAAATGGCGGCGCGCTCACCCAGCCGCGTGCCGAAGCCGCCGCGCCGCAGCATTTTCACCAGCCAACCGGGAAAGGCCGCAATGAAAAGCAGCGGCAGCAGGAGCCGGTAAATTGCTAGAGCGGTGAATGAGCGCATCGCCCTTGAGTTAAATTTGCGGTATGGCGTGATAAATCAGGATGGCGCTACTGCCATATTCGCGGCGCTCGACGAGAGTAAAATCATTCGGCTCCGGCGATTTCTGATGGGAGGAAATTTCCACGATGAGCCAACCGCCGGGGGCGAGGCGAGGCGGCAGTAGGCCGCCTTTGAGGAGGTCGCCGACGTGGTCCTTGTCGCCGTAGTATTTCCAATACGGCGGATCGGCGAAGATGAGATCGTAGCGGCTGGCATCGCGCTTGAGGAAGGCACCGACCTCGGATTTCACCGCGTGGCCGCCGTCGAGCCGGGCTTTTGCCAGGTTTTCGTTGATGATCGTCACGGCTTGCCGATGTTCATCGACGAAGGTGCAGGCGGCGGCACCACGGCTGAGGGCTTCCAGCCCGAGTGCGCCGGAGCCTGCGAAAAGGTCAAGCACGCGGGCGTTCTCCACCCGCTCGCCGAGGATGGAAAACAGTGCCTGGCGGACGAAGTCGGTGGTGGGCCGGGCGACGGCGGTGGGGACTTTGATGGCGATGCGTCCGGCTTTTCCGGCGATGATTCTCATGAAGAGGTGGTTTGGTTTTTCAAATTCACGACGGAGCCATCTCTACCCAAGCGAAGGAAAATCTAGCGGATTTCTTACTTTTTAAGCTTCGCCTTGCCAGTAGGTTCGACCAACACGGGTTTGGGCGCGGGCGCGGCTTCCTTCGCTTGGCCGGCTTTTCCGAGCGGGAAGCGGACGATCAGGCTCTTGTCGAGCAGGCGGGTGCCCTCGCTGGAAAGTTCTTGAGCGCGATAGATGATGAGACCGTGTTTATTGTCTGCTAGGCGGCCGAGCGCGAAGTTTTCCTTGATTTTACCGAGGCCGGTTTCCTCTTCGAATTTCCATTCGAGACCACTCCATGCGCCGAGGATACTCGAAGAATCGGCCTTGATGTCGTCGATGCGTTTCATCTCACCATTCGGGGAGCGGAATAGGTCGCCTTTGGAATTATAGCGCAGTGTGGAAAACAGGCTGGCCGCACCGGTGGAGGTGATGCTCCAAGTATCGCCGGAGCTTTGGCGCAGCAGCAGCATGACTTCCTCTCTTGGCTTGAATTCACGCTTTTCCCAAAGGGCGAGGTATTCGTCATATTCCGCCTTGGTCAGGCCGAGCCGCTCGTCGTAAGGGAGCGGCGCACCGGGTTTGGACTGGCCGGAAAATTCCCGAAACCACTTCGGATCCTTGCGCGCGGCGGCCTCGACTTTGGCGATGTATTTTTCGATTTCCGGAGGTGGCATCACCACGCCGATCTGGCCCTTCACCGGCACATTCTGTTCGAAAAGCCCGGCAAAGACCTTGGGCACCTCGGCGGCAGAGAGACTGGCGGCGAGCGAAAATGCGACGAGCGGGGTGTGGAATTTCATGGACGGGGAAAAGCTGTCCGCCGGGCCGCGAAAACTCAAGCGGCAATGCGGCGGCCCGAACCAAGAATACCTTTGGCAGGCCGCTCCTCCAGCCCATTCCCAAGCCGCGATGACGGGCGGGAAAACTCAAACCGGGTTAATTTCCGCGAATTCAAATTTCCTGGAGATTTCTACCTTCCTAGGGTTGACGACCATCCTTCGGTATGGTTCAACCCTCTCGTCTTGCTTCACGGAACGGTGGCTGAGTGGTCGAAAGCACTCCCTTGCTAAGGGAACGTACGGGTAACCGTACCGAGGGTTCAAATCCCTCCCGTTCCGCCATCTTTTGGGATTGCAACGATCTTTTCCTCGTCGTTAAGGCGCTTAGGTCCTTTGCCAAAATTAATTCCTTTATTCGGAATGATTTTTTCAAACGGAGCGGATAATTTTTTCGCTCGATTCATCAAGTGTCTGTGATGTCGGCGCACTCCGTTCATTTCTCAAAACTTCATGAACCTCCTCCACGGCGACTGCCTGCAGACCCTTCCGACACTCGGCGAATCCACCTTCGATCTCGTCGTCACCTCGCCGCCGTATAATCTAGGCATCGCCTACAAGAGCTTCAAGGACACTGCGCCGCGCGAGGAGTTCCTCCGCTGGTGCCAACAATGGGCCGCCGAGGTGAAGCGCGTGATGGCAGATGATGCGTCATTCTTCCTCAACGTCGGCGCGGCACCGGCCAATCCCCTGCTGCCCCACCAGCTCATCCTAGCACTCACCGATGGGTTGAATCCCCTCTTCACGCTCCAAAATACCTTCCACTGGGTGAAATCCATCACCATCGAGACCCGCGCCAATGAACAAATCAGCGCCGGCCATTTTAAGCCGATCAACTCGAAGCGCTTCGTCAACGACTGCCACGAATACATCTTCCACCTGACGAAAACCGGCGGCGTCGAGCTTGATCGCCGCGCCGCCGGAGTTCCCTACGTTTACAAATCCAACATCGCCCGCTGGGGCCACACCGGCGGCGCGGACCTCCGCTGCCGGGGAAATACTTGGTTCATCCCTTACGAGACGATCAACTCGCGTGACAAGGAGCGCCCCCACCCCGCGACGTTTCCGGTCGCTCTGGTCGAGCAATGCATCCGCATCCACGGCAAGGGCCCGGCCACTCGTTTGCTCGACCCCTTTCTCGGAATCGGCACCTCGGCCATCGCGGCGCACCGCCAGCAAATCGAGAATTTCACCGGCATCGAGCTGGACTCGCATTACCTGGAAACCGCCCGCGAGCGGATCACCGGGGAGGCCACCCGGCTTCCCACCGAACTGCCCTTCGGCAACTGAGCACCGCCATGTGCCGCCCCTAGCGGATTTCCACTTGGTTTCCGACGCGGGTGAGCAGGCTGATTTCCTCCATGTCGTGGGCATGGAGGATGATGCCGTGCGGCAGGGTGTCTGCGGTCTCGGTCGCGCCGCGGATCTGGAGGGAGGGCTTGGCGATTTGGATGACCTTGTCGGCGGCGCGGTAGTCTTTGGATTGCGGAGCGACCGGATGACCACCCAACTCTGCGTGTTTCGAGCTGATGGTGGTTTTCCCGGGTGCTAACTTGCCGGGGATATCCTGATGAATGACCGGATATTCACGGATGAAACGGGCCCCGTCCCACACGGAGAGTGCTTTGCGCTGCGGCTCGATGAGGAGTCTGAAATTCAGCGGCATCACGATGAGTTCCTCGCCGGGCTGGATGTTTTTGAGCTCCATCATGCCGTTGAGATGCAGGATCGAATCGAGGGAAGTGCCGTATTCGGCGGCGATGGCGAGGAATGAGTTCCCGCGTTTGACGATGTGGGTTTTCTTGCCCGCCATGTGGGTGGTGGAGAGGATTTCATCGAGATTCATCTCGCCGACGATCCGTCGGGCGACGGGCGCGGACGAGGAGGTGGGGAAAACGTTGACGATGGCGGTTAGTTTCTCGCGGGCCTCGTCGAGTTTACCGAGGGCAAGCAGTTCGTGGGCTTTTTGAAACGCCTTCTCGCCGGGATCGATGTCCGGCGGCTGGGCAGAGTCGAGCATCTTGGCGAAGTCGGCGTCGGGCTGGGTGCCGACGACTTCGGTGGGACGCGGAATGATTTTCTCAAAAACGCCGCCGAGCGGCGCTACGACGACATGATAGGCGAACATGCCGGTGAACCCCATGACCGCAAGAACGCATAAGGCGGCGAGTAATTTTAAAACCGTCCAAAGGCTCATGGGCGAAAACCGAGGGGCTTAAATGAGGCCGCGGCGTTTGAAATCGAAGGAGTTGATTTCATGGGAGCGGAGAATCATCTCGAAGGAGAACTTGAGGATGGAAATCTCCCAAGCGTCATCCACGCCTTCGATGATGGCGCGGGCGGGATTGCCGGTACGGCGGATGTCTTCGAGCACCCGCTCACGGACGGCGTCCATGCTGTCGTGGACAACTTCCTCGTGGACCTGACCACGCTTGAACTGGAAGCCGTATTGGAGGAAGGCAAGGTCATTGCCCTCGGATTTGAGCTTGTCCACCAGCTTATCGAAACGCGCTCTGGCAGATGGATCGAAGCCATCGAGCTCGACCTCGTAGTAAGCGGTCGGACGGAGGATGCGCGGGCGCATGGCCTCGACCTCGCCGGTGCGGATGCGAATTTCGTTAGTCCGGTCCATCAGCTCGCTGATGAGCTGGAACTCGAAGCGCGTCTCGCCGAAGGTGTCAATGCGACGGTCCGGCTCGCGGAGAACCTTGGTCGTTTCAAGCGCGTAGTGGATGTCGTCCGGAGAGTGCATGGGCAGGAGAGTTACCCGGAGCGGCTGCAATGCAAAAAAAGGGCGGACACCCGGTGAGGAGTCCGCCCTTTCGCAAAGCGTTCGCCTTCCGGAATTAGGCTTGTTGGCTGGTGATGTAAGTCACCACGTCGCCCACGGCTTGAAGCTTTTCAGCTTCTTCATCCGGCACTTCGATGTCGAATTCTTCTTCGAAAGCCATGACAAGCTCGACGGTGTCGAGAGAGTCGGCGCCGAGGTCTTCGACGAATTTGGCTTCGGTGGTCACTTGATCAGCGTTGACACCAAGTTGGTCCACGATGATGTCTTTTACACGGGCTTCGATACTTTTGTCTGACATGAGTTGCTGTTGTTGAGTGTTGGCGTTGGCGCTGGGAGTGGTTACCGCTTGCGGACCGGGCTTGGCAACCTCGAAAACGAATCGAGAGCGGAAAAGCATGGAAGCCGCGAAAATCAATCAGGCAGGAGTGGGTTCGTTGTCCTTGGATTGGCTGTCGGTGACGGCGGCGTATTCGATGATTTCACCAGAAAAGCGGGAGCGTATCAGGCGCATCAGGCGCTCGGCGGGTTCGTCATTGTCCTTTTTGAATCCGCCGTAAGTCAGGCCGTCGATGCGAATCCGGCCTTTCCCGGACGCGCCTTCGTAGTCGATAAAGGCGATGCCCTTGGTGTCCCATTTGCGGAGATCGAGCGTCTTGAGATCCGAGTAGGGAATCCGCTTGCCCTGCTGCGATGTGACCGCCTCGGCATCCGCCGAAATCGAGCGACCGAGCGTGCGAAGCAGGAAAAACGCCGCCGCACCGGCCAGCGCGGCGCAAATTCCGCAGACGATCCACTGCTCTCGGATTTTTCCGGCGTCGTAAGGATGCTCCGCGGGAGACGCGCTGAGTCCACGCTCGCGAGTGTATTCGCGCCACAAGATGTTCCATTGCAGCGGCTTCATCCGCTCGTAGTTGTGCAAAATTTCAGGCCACGGCATCGGCAGCGTGAGTGAGAGAGGCAGGATCGAGCGGTCGGCGGGAAAGGCGACAGACTGTTTGGCGGCGTGACTCCCCCACTCTTCCGCAGTGAGCGCGCCGCTGGAATTCATTTTGGAAAACTCCTCGTTCGCGGTCTGGAACGTCTTATGCAAGTAGTAAATCTCGTTTTTCTTGCGGTAGCCGGTCGAGCCGTCGATATAAAATAACACGGCGAATACGCCGAACATCAGCAGCATCACAAGCGCGCGGAAGAGAAACCAAGGCGTCGGTTTGCAGACAATTGATTCGGACGAAGTCATTGGGATAAGCGAGAAACAATCTCGCCGGGGGGCGCTTGGCAAGCCACAAGCCGGGCGGCTCTGCGGATTTCCTCGATTCTGGCTTGTCGGTAATCCGCCCCGCGTCTAAGCACACACTCGTTATGCCAATTGCAACTCCCGCACAATATCGCGCCATGTTGGACGCCGCCCAAAAAGGTGGCTACGCCTACCCTGCCATCAACGTCACCTCGCTCACCACCATCAACGGTGCCCTGCGTGCGTTTTCCGAAATGAAATCCGACGGGATCATCCAAGTCTCCACCGGCGGCGGCGAATTCGCCTCCGGCACCGCCGTGAAAGACGCCGCCTTCGGTGCCATCGTGCTTGCCGAGGCCTGCCATCTGCTCGCGGAAAAGCACAACGTCCTCATCGCCCTCCACACCGACCACTGCCATCCCGCCAAGGTCGATGGCTTTCTCAAGCCACTGCTAGAAGCTTCCCGCAAGCGCATCGCCGCAGGCAAAGGCCCGCTTTTCCAATCCCACATGTTCGACGGCTCGGTCGTTGACCTGAAGGAAAACCTCGAAATTTCCAAAGCCCTGCTCAAGGAATGCGCCGAACTCGGCATCATCCTCGAAGTCGAAGCCGGCTGCGTCGGTGGCGAAGAAGACGGCCACGACACCTCTGGCCTACCGATCGAAAAACTCTACACCACGCCCGAGGACATGGTGGAAGTGTATGAAGCGCTCCAACCGATCGGCCGCTTCCTCTTCGCCGCCACCTTCGGCAACGTCCACGGTGCTTACAAACCCGGCGCGGTGAAACTCAAGCCCACCATCCTCCGCGACGGCCAAAAAGCCGTCATGGACAAACACGGCGCGGGCGCGGAAATGGACCTCGTCTTCCACGGCGGCTCCGGCACTTCCGAGAGCGACCTCCGCGAAACACTCGACTACGGCGTCGTCAAAATGAACATCGACACCGACACGCAATACGCGTTCACCCGCCCGATCGTCACCCACATCTGCCAGAACATCGAAGGCGTCCTCAAGATCGACGGCGAAGTCGGCGACAAGAAACACTATGACCCGCGCTCCTACTTGAAAAAAGGCGAGCAAGGCCTCTGTGACCGCATGAAAGAAGCCTGCGACGACCTCAAGTCCACCGGCCAGACGATCTTCGGAAAAGTCTGATTCAAAAAAGGAATCCAGAATTTCCTTGCACAAATTCAAAGCGGAGCCGCAAGGCTCCGCTTTTTTGCGTCATGGCGAATGTAGCGGAGATCACCGGTCTCCGCGAATTCACTCCACCACGGCAAGCCATTCGCGGCGAGCCATGATCGCCGCCACTCGCCCACAGCTCCACATTTTCATTCTGCTCAAAACCTCAAACAAGATAGCCTCCGGGTTTGACAGCCTCTTTCCAACGTGGCTTCTTTCCCGTGCTGCAAGAAGCAGCTCATGATTTAGAAAAAATCTTTATTCACATCACCTGAAACCAAAGCGATTTCGCGTCGCTTCGGCTGCTGATCCACTACGAAACGGCAAATTTCATGGAAAAGGCAGCGCTGACACACGCCCCAGATTGGGACGTGTCGAAAGCGTTCTTTTCCGAGGCCCTTTGCCGTGCCTGTAGTGGGACGTGTGTAGGCACGTCCCTCATTTTTTACAGGCACGGGAAGAATCCCCGGAACAGAACACCCGCCGAAGCACTGAGGCTGCGCGCCCGCAAGCGCACTCTCATGTCCGAAATTCCATCCGGCGATCCCGCCGTGTCTCCTCCCGTGGCTTCTTCAAACGAAGCCGGTTCCTCCGCCCGCCATTTTCAATGGGGGCCGGGCAATCCCCATCCGTTTTCCCGAATGCGCACCGAGCTGGTGTGGGATGGGAAATACGACGAATACGGCCACCGCCGCGAGGTGGACGCCGCCGGTTTGTCCATGCCCTTGCAGAAGATCGAAACCGTGGACGAACCCCGCCAGCGGGCCGAATCCCAAGGCCAGTCCATCATGTTCGAAAAAGAACTCGCTGGGAACAAGCGGGATGATTTCCGCAACCAACTCATCTGGGGCGACAACAAACTCGTCATGGCCAGCTTGCTCGCCTGAGGTGCAACTGATTTCTGGACCAAATTTTGATTAATTGTTAGGGGCGGTTTTGGCCTCGAATTGGGCCGGGGTTTGGTAGCCGAGGGCGGAGTGTTTGCGGTGATGGTTGTAGTAGGATTCG
>JBEGUC010000012.1:0-42446 GCA_041179105.1 Verrucomicrobiota bacterium
AAGCTTGCTTTCCTCACACTTCGCCAGCCTCCCCATCCCACACACACCACCATGCCACGCGTTCGCCCACCCCGTTCCGATGCCGGACAACTCCACCTCCTCGGCACCTCCCTCAAGACCGCCACTGCTTTGGGGTCAGTCCCAAATAACAGACATTGGTGGGTGATGGCCATGGAGAGGGATCGATCTTCGCTTTTACTGGCAACTCCATAATTTTGGCCTTTGGCGGCGCTCAACGTTCTCCCTAGCGAACGCCAGCGAATCAGCATAGCCGACGGAAAAGCGCTCAGGAAGCAGCCTGAAGCCGAGTTCCGCTGTCATTAGAAAAACGATCTCATCCGGGGTGGCATCCTCCCCACGAATATGAGGCTGTCGGGTGACAATCCTCGCCCGATGCCTCTCGCCCGCCACCCCAACAAAGGAAACCCGGTCGGCGAAAATCTCGGGGGTCAGGGTCAGTCCCAAATAACAGACATTGACGAATTTTCCCGGGACTCGGATGTCTCGCGCCATTCGGGTCCCAAATAACAGACATTGGTGGGTGATGGCCATGGAGAGGCATCGATTGTCGGGTCACAATCCTCGCCCGATGCCTCTCGCCCGCCACCCCAACAAAGGAAACCCGGTCGGCGAAAATCTCGTTTTGCAGTTGAAGCCGCTCCAAATATTCCAAGGGAAGCGCGGGTTCTAACGTGGGTGGCCCGAAATCAAAGGAAACCACGTAGCCAGCGGCAGCAGGTTTCGTGAATTTCAGCCACGTGCGACTTTCCTCGATGAAAGTCAGATCGTGTTCCCTTCCGCCTTCCTTCAGCGGCTGGAGCCCCTCGAAGAAACATCTTTTGTCTTCCGCCCACCGGACGAGACGACGGAAACTTTCGTCGTAAATTGACCATTCGTCGATTTCGCCATCCGGTCCACTTGGGCGTAGGCGTCCTGCGAGGTCGTTGCGGGCCTCGCCGAGCGGGCGGTCGCGATCCGGTTGAGGTAGGAATTCTGATTCATTCAACTGGCGGGACGTTAAAACAGCCCCCCCGGTATCCAGCAAAAATCTCATGACATTGCCCGTGCATCAGACGGCTTCAGGGTCGGCTCCGGCGTTTCCAGCAGGTGGAAATGGTCGTTGAGGTGGAGTGCTCCGACATGTCGGAGCTTTCCCGCTGGCCGACATGTCGGCCAGCGGGAAAGCAGGGACATGTCCCACGCAGTCCAAAAAGAGCCGCAGTCTCACTGAACGATTCTCTAAAGGCTCGTCTCTCTGACATTGCGGGCGGGGTGTTTTCCTGCAAGGGCAAATCTAGCGGTCGCGTCTTGCGTCTTGCTTCTGCCGCCCATGGCCATGCATGTTTTTCCCATGCACGTAATGGCTCTGACGGGCGGAATCGCCTCCGGGAAATCCACGGTTTGCCGCTTGTTGCGCGAGTGGCTGCCGACGATGGCGATTTTCGACTGCGACGAGGTGGTCCACCGCTTGCTTGAGTCGGACGCGGAGGTGGCGGCGATCATTGCCGAGTCCTTCGGCGGCGATGCGCTCGATACACGGGGGCGGATCGACCGGCATTTCCTGCGCGGTCGGGTTTTCGCGGATGACGCCGCGCGGCTCCGGCTGGAGGCGATCCTTCATCCGCGCGTGCGGCAGGAATGTCTTGATTCCCTCGAACTGGCTGGTAAACGGGGGGCGGAATTATTCGTCGCAGACGTTCCGCTCTTCTTTGAGAAGGGATTCGATTTCGGCCAAACTCAAGTGCTCGTTGTCGCTTCTTCCCGTTCCACTCAGATTCAGCGGCTCAAGGCGCGCAGTGGGTTTGATGATCTTTTGATCGAGTCGATCCTCGCCGCCCAGCTTCCGGTTCAGGAAAAAATGTCCCGCGCGGATGTGGTTTTTTGGAACGAAGGTCCGCCCGCTTTGCTCCGTTCCCAAGTCCGCCGTTTCGCCCAAGCCTTTCCCATGACTCTTCCCAACGACTCACCTGCTCTGGAATCCCCAGCCGCCGCGCCCCTTCCAACGATGCCGGTTTCCATCGATATCAATCAATTCCGCCTCAAGTCACTCGCCGAGCTGCAAGCGATGGCAGAGGCGGTGCCGGCCCGCATCCAAGGCGGCATCCCCAAAAGCCAGTTGGTTTATGAGCTGCTCGGGTTTTACGGCTATGAAGGAGCGGGGCTGGTTTGCGAGGGCATTCTTGAGCTGGGGAAGGATAATTTTGCGATGTTGAGAGACCCGCAACGCAGCTTTCGCCCCGGCCCGGATGACATCCATTTGAGCACGAACTTGCTCCGTGACCACGGCTTGCGCATGGGGCAGCGGCTCAAAGTCCGGGTGCGTTCGCCCCGCGAGCGGGGCAAATACCTCTCTGGCTTTGAAGTGCTGGAAATCGAGGGCACGCCCGTCGCCGACTACCACCCGCCGAAGGAATTTGACCGCCTCACGCCGCTTTTCCCGGATCAACGGATTCACTTGGAAGGAGAGGGCGTGGATTTCCTCGGAGTGCGCGTCATCGATCTCATCGCGCCGCTCGGCAAGGGCCAGCGCGGGATCATCGTCGCACCGCCACGCGGCGGAAAGACCATCCTGCTCAAGCAAATCGCCCGCTCGATCCGCCTGAACCACCCGGATGCCGAGCTCATCATCCTGCTGCTCGACGAGCGCCCGGAAGAAGTCACCGATTTCGAGGAAACCATCGGCTCGCAGGTGTTCGCATCGACCTTTGACGAATCGCCCCGCCGCCACGCGCAAGTCGCGGATCTGGTCATCGAACGGGCCAAGCGGCTCGTCGAGCAAGGCAAGGACGTGATTTTGCTGTTGGACAGCCTCACCCGCCTCGCTCGTGGGCATAACTCCGCGATGCAGGGCGGGCCGATCGGCTCCGGCGGTGTGAGTCCGGTGGCTTTGCAGAAATCCCGCAAGTTTTTCGGCACGGCCCGCAATGTCGAGGAAGGCGGCTCGCTGACCATCCTCGCGACTGCCCTGGTGGAAACGGAAAGTCGCCTGGACGACGTGGTTTTCGAGGAGTTCAAAGGCACCGGCAACATGGAGGTCCGCCTCGATCGCGAGCTCGCCGAGCGGCGCGTTTATCCCGCGATCCACATTCCCCAGTCCGGCACCCGGAACGACGACCGGCTCTATCATCCGGATGAATTCCTCAAAGTCGTGGACATCCGCAAGCAGCTCGCCGGGCTTCCTATCGGCGACGCCATCGAGACCTTGCTCTCGAATTTGAAGGCCACCAAGACCAACGCCGAACTGTTACTTCGCGGGCTGCGCTGAGTTTTAGCGAAGTTTCGGAAGAAAAGTTCTTCCGTTTCCTCAAGATAGACCGCGAGGGTCCCTTCCCTTCACGGTTCTTCCAGCGCTTGCATTTCCAGTTGCAGATGCTCCATCAGCCGCTGCATATCGCTGAGATGGCGGCGCATCCGGTCCTCGCCACTGGGCGTAGCACGGCCGCGTTTCGCATTCCCACGCGGAGTCGCCGGCACTTCCTTTTCCTCCGCCCTCACTTGGGCGAGTGCCGGATTTCCAGCTTCTTTTTTGAGCAAATCCACCACCGCTGCCGAGGGCATCACGAACGAGCGGGTCCGGTCCGCGCGCGCCATGGTGATTCCCATTACCCGACCTTGCAAATCCACCACCGGCCCGCCGACCTGATTCGGCTTGGGCCGCATGTCGGTCTGGATCACATGGGTGAACGAATCCCGCACTTGGCTAACCGGACCGCCCATGCGCTCCATTTGCTCAAGCCGACCGTTGGCATACTGCGGCAGTTGTGGGCGGTTTCCCAGCGTCACCTCGATCTTTTGTTCCCCGCCGTTCGCCTCGATGAGCAGGGAAATTTTCGTCCCTGGAGCGACTCCGGTGAGCGCGTTTTTCAACTCCAACAGGCCGGAGATCGGCCGTTCGCCGACTTTCAAAATCATATTACCCGGCCTCAATCCCGCCGCGTGTGCGCCGGATTTCGCGTCCACGTCCTTGATCTTCACGCCTTGGCCGCTGAAACTCGGCTCGCCGATCACGCCGAGATAGGCTAGATCCGTGTCGCGCAGGTTGCGACTGAGCACGCTCACCACGCCGAATGCCGCGAGCCGTCCATCCGGCTGGGGTGCAGCGAGAAATCCCCCGAGCTTGGGAGCTTCAAACGACCAACTCACCGGAGTCAGCGGCTTGCCCTCGATTTCCAATAACACCAGATCCTCGTCTTGATAGACGCCCGCCAGCTTCACGGCGCGACTCTCGTCTCCGACGTCCACGCGCAAATTCCCCCGTGCGCGGGCGACCTCGCTCCACTTGGTGAGAATCTTGCGGCCATCCCCGACCACGGTGCCATACGCGAGCCGCCGGGAGCCGGACCACACCCGCACCGTGGACTTCGCTGCAGTGGCGATGGCGGGCTTGATCGCCTCGTTAAATTCGTCGGCCTGCGCATCGACGGCTTGCCGCTCCTCCGGCAATAGCAGCGGGATGTCGTCCTGCGCGCGCAAGGCGTGAGGCAGGCCGAGCGCGATGATGAGATAAATAATCGGTTTCATGGCGGTGTGGCTTAGCGTTCTTCAAAAAGGGCTTCTTGGCGGGCCAAAACGACCTGCACTTCCAGTGATTGGTGCTCCCGCAGGAGGCCGAGCCTCACCGTGTCGCCCGGCTGCTTCTTCGCGAGCACCTGAAGCAGCTTGTTCGCGTCGCCGATGGCGCTGCCGTCGAGCGACTCGATCACGTCGCCGACTCTAACTCCCGCGGCGGCCGCCGGAGATTTCCGCACCACGCTCTCCACCGGTACGCCCTTGAATGCCCGGCGCATTCCCATGCCGATGCCGAGCACGGGCATTTCTGGGTTGGCGAACGGATTCATCGAAAGTCGTCCCCACGCCTCGCCCGCGCGGATGCGGTCCCAGTCGTCCTTGAAACCGTCGATCCCGGCGTGGTTGTTATTCGTTAGGGAGACGCCGATCGAGGAGTTAATCCCGACGATTTTCCCGTCCAGATCGAACAGCGGCCCGCCCGAGTCACCGCCGATCAAGGTGCAGTCGGTGGTCAGGAAATTTCCCGGGCCTTTCGAAACCACGCGGCCGAAGCGGACCGGCGGCGTCCGTGCCGCGTCGAAGCCTGCCGAGTGGCCCAGCGCGATCACCCAGTCGCCGGCGGCCAGCGGCTTCGAATCACCCATTTCGACGAACGGCCACGGCCCTTTGTCGGAGATTTGCACCATGGCGATGTCCTTGGAATAGTTCGCACCGAGGACTTTTCCCGGGACTTGCTTGCCGTCCGGGAACACCACCAGCAGCTCGTCAGCGCCTTGGATCACGTGGGCAGCGGTCAGGATCAGGCCGTCTGCGGTGGTGATCACGCCAGAGCCGGAAGCCCCGGTTTTTTCCGATAAAAGCGCCACCGTGGCGGGCATCACCTTACTGGAAACCGCCTCGACCTTGCCTTCCAGCTTCGCCAGATCCTTCAAATCACGCACCGGCTCGCTCGCCGGCAAAACTCCGGGAAGCAGCCACAAGTAAGCGCAGGAAAGAGTAAATAATTTCATGGTTGTATGGTCCTCAGCGTCGCAGCCATGCCACTTCGTCTGTCCTCAACAAACAAGGATGGATCGGCGGCGGAGGATCGCTTAGCATTTGCACGCCGATGCCAAAACGCAACCCGCCAGACACCAACCGCCGCCGCAATGACGCGCCCGCAAGCGCCCCCTCACGCGGCCCCGGCAGCTTGTCGCTGCTGTTATTCTGGCCGTTTCACCTCTTCAATCTGCTCACCCGCCCGTTCGCCACGCCGGTGAAATTTCTCCTCCGCCTTGCCGGATATCCGGTCGTCGCGGGCATTTACGGCCTCGTCTTTCTCGCCATCGCTTACGGCGTCCGCGCCCAGAAATACGATCTCGCGAAAATCCACGCCATGCCCGAGCGCTCGATCGTCAACGACCGCCTCGGTCAGGAAATCGGCCGCATCCACGGCGAAAAACGCTCGATTGTCCCGCTCCACCAGGTCGCCGAGAATTTCCGCAAGGCCATCCTCGCCCGCGAAGACGAGCGATTTTATCAACACGGTGCCGTCGATCTCATCGGCATCGGCCGCGCGGTCCTGAAAAACCTCGGCGGCAAAAAAGAAGGTGCCTCGACCCTCACCCAGCAGCTCGTTTCTGATATTTTCCAACTCAAACGCGGCGAAAACCGGGGCGAAACCGCCCGCCAGCTCGACCGCAAGATGCTCGAAATCGCCATCGCCTTCCGCCTCGAAGCCTCGCTGGAAAAGGACGATATCCTCGAAGCCTACATCAACCAGATCAACTGGGGCCGCCAGATCAAAGGCATCGGCGAGGCGTCGCGGATTTATTTCGAGAAACACCCGTCCGAGCTTACGCTTTCACAGGCCGCCCTGCTCGCCGGCATCGTCCGCGGTCCGGATTCATTCAATCCCTTCAAGTCGATGGATGCCGCCACCCGCGAGCGCGGCACCACCCTCGACCGCATGCTCACCGCCGGAGTCATCACCCGCGCTGAGGCAGACGCCGCCAAGTCCGAACCCATCGAAGTCCGGCCAGAATGGCGGCGCGAAAACCAAGAATCCTACGCGATGGACTCGATCCGCCGCGACCTGGAAGTGATCCTCGAACAGGAAAATATCGACCTCGGCGGACTCAGCATCACCACCACCATCGACCTCCGCATCCAGCGCAAAGGCGAAGAGGCGCTCGACAAGAAACTTCGCGAAGTCGAGCGGCTATCAGGCTATTCCCACCCCACCCGCACCGCCTGGCGGGAAGCACCGGCGGACAAACGCAAGGAGCCCGCTTACATCCAGGGCGCTGCCGTGGTCGTCGAAAATCGCACCGGAGCCGTGCTTGCCGTCATCGGCGGCCGCGATGCCAACGAATCGAGATTCAACCGTGCCACCCAAGCCCGCCGCCAGATCGGCTCGCTTTTCAAACCTTTCGTCTATCTAGCCGCTTTCGACCGCGGCCTGCGCCCGGACAGCAGCATCAGCGACGGCCCGATCGAAAGCGGCGAAATCAAAGGCGGCGGCACCTGGCGACCGCACAATTCCGACGGCAAATTCGGCGGCATGCAGCCGGTTTCCTATGGCCTCATCCGCTCCCGCAACACCATGTCCGTCCGCGTCGGAAACCACGCTGGCATCTCGCGCGTCAAGGAAGTCTCGCGGATGGCCGGCTTCACCACACCCATGCCCGAAAACCCCTCGTCCTTCCTCGGCTCCTGGGAAGCCTCGCCGTGGGAGGTCGCCACCGCCTACACCATATTCCCTAACGACGGCACCCGTTACCGCCCGTATCTGATCTCAGAAATCAAGGACCGCGAGGGCAACATCCTCTACGCCACGCCACCGCTCTCCTACCCGGCGGCCAAGAATGGCTCCGCGTGGTCCGTCTCCCGCATCCTCAACGAGGTCGCCACCCACGGCACCGCCGCCTCCGTCACCCGCCTCGGCTTCGACAAACCCTGCGGCGGAAAAACAGGCACCACCAACGACTTCAAGGACGCCTGGTTCGCCGGATACACCTCCAATCTAACCTGCGCCGTCTGGGTCGGCTTCGACACCCCGCAAAAAACCATCCACGGCGGCTACGGCTCCGCCCTCTCGCTACCCGTCTGGGTGGACATCATGAAGACCGCCGACCGCCTCGGCTACAAGGCCGGCAAACTCAACAGCAAGTCCAACCTCGTCAAAATGGAACTCTGCCGCCACTCCGGAAAACGCGCCACCACCGGCTGCCACACCGCCGGCACCGCTTATCAAGATTACGTTCCTGCAGACATCGCCCTGCCTGCTAACGACCTCTGCCCGCTCCACCCCGCCAGAGCCCAAGCCGTGGACGAGTCCACCCTAACCGCCGCCGAGCCGCCCCCGCTCCGTGCTCAGCCCGTCGAGGAAGACGCCGATATCCCGCTCAAAGCCATCCCCGTCGAATAGAATTTCAAATCTGAAATTTTAAATCTCAAATTTCTCCTCATGTCCACCTGGCGTCCCATCCACCCACCCTCGTTTTGGAAGCGCTGGCTTCCCGGATGGCTGCACGACCCGGTGAAGCTGCTCTTCCAACTCTTCATCGCTGGCATCACCGCCCTCTTCGGCTTCGCGTTTTTCTACTTCATGCTTGCGATGCGCTTCGACATGGACGAGGTCGCCAAGCTCCCCGCCGGCACCACTTTCTACGACCGCGAGGGCCAGGAAATCACCGCCCCCGGCAGTAACAGCGGCAAGCTGGTGAAGCGCGAAGACATCCCAGAATTCCTCGTCAAATCGCTGCGCGCCCGCGAAGACGCCCGGTTTTTTGAGCACGGCGGAGTGGATGTCCGCGGCTTGCTCCGGGCGACAGTTAGGAACGTCAAGGATTGGGATTTTACCCAGGGTGCTTCGACGCTCACCATGCAGCTCTCGCGGCTGAGCTTCAAACTGAAGCAGAAATCCCTGCATGCCAAATTCCTCGCAATCGCGCTGACACTCCGAGTTGAAGCGCGCTATACCAAGGACGAGATCCTCACCCACTACCTTAATATCGTCTATTTCGGGGCCGGGGCCGATGGCATCGAGCAAGCGGCGCGCACCTATTTTGGCAAATCTGCACGAGAACTCAGCGAAGGTGAATGCGCAATGATCGTCGGCATCATCCGCGGCCCCAACGCGTTCTCGCCCCTGCGCAATCTCGATGCCGCCCTCCAACAGCGCAGCCAAACGCTCAACCGACTGGTCGTGATGAAGCTCATCGATCCCGCCCGCCGCGATAAGATTGCCGCAGAGCCGGTCAACCTAGTCAGTGAGGAGCAGCGTGAAACCCAGACTTCCTACGCCCTTCAAGCCGTGCGCAGCGAACTCGACCGCATCCTTGAGGCCGACGACATCAAGTTCGGCGGTCTCACGGTCTACACCACGTTAGACGCCGCCTGGCAGAACCGCCTCGAATCCGAACTCACCCGCGCCGTCGAGAATCTGGAGGATGAGAAAGCTTGGCCACATCCCACCGAAGCTAACCACGTTTCCGGCACAGAGCCCGCCTATCTGCAATATGCAGCAGTCACCACCGAGATCCGCAGCGGTGCCACCCTTGCCCTCATCGGCGGGCGAAATTACAGCCACTCGCGCGTCGACCGCAGCCGCTCCCGCCGCGATCTCGGGTCCGCTTTCGAGCCCTTCGTCGCCGCTGCGGCCGCCGAGCGAGGCAAGCTCGTGCTGCCCGGCAAGCCCGTTCAAACCGGCCGCCAGATCGGCCCATCCGAAGTGGAACGCCTCGCCAAACGCTGTGGCGTCCACATCGCGGGGCCATTTGTGGAAACCGAGGACTTGTTTCGCGGCTCCATCGCCGCCACCCCCCGAGAAATGTCAGTCGGCCTCGCCACCCTCGGCAACCAGGGAAAACGCGCCAAACCCTATCTCATTCAAGAAATCCGAGACAGCACCGGCGAGGTGATTTACAAGGCCAAGCCCATCCTCAGTGCCGCCCTCAGCCCCGCCGCCGCGCTCGATGCCACCAGCGTCCTGCAACGCTCCGGCGGCACTCGCAACTTTACCGGAGCCACCGGCTCCGAGCGCGACGCCTGGACCCTCCGTCTCGGCCCCAGCGGTGCGACCGCCATCTGGCTCGGCTTCGACAAGCCCACCGCCATCGCCCGCGAGCCCCGCCTCAAGTCCCTCCTCGACGAGTTCGTCAAGCGACTGGGGAACAACTGACTCTGAGAAACAAGAAAGAGAGGGACAATAAGATCCCTCCTCCCTATTTCACAAATCCTGATGCGCGGCATGCTCTTCTTCGGGGCAAGCAAGCCGCGCCGGCGATGAATGAGCAGAGGATAGCCTACCGGAGATCAAGCGGGCTGTTGCTGGGAAATACAGTGCAGCGTGCCGCCTTCTTCCACGAGGTCGAGGCAGTCGATGCCGGTGATCTCGCGGTCCGGGAAAAGCTCGCGGATCATACCGAGTGCGCGGTCGTCATTTTTGGGTTGGCGGAAGGTGGGGACTAACACGCCGCCGTTGACGATGAGGAAATTCACATAAGACGCGGGCAGCACCGGGAGGCGCCAACCGGCAACTTCGCAGGCCTCGGGCAGCGGAATTTCCACGACGTCGAAGGCACGGCCATTTGGCCCGCTGAAGGCGCGCAGGCGGCTGAGGTTTTCGCCGAGGATGTGTTGGTTCGCCCCGCCGTGGTCGATGCAAGCGAGGAGGGTTTGTGGATCAACGAATCTCGCGAGGTCGTCGATGTGGCCGTCGGTGTCGTCGCCCTCGATGCCTTGTTTGAGCCAGAGGATTTCCGAAACGCCGAGGCCGTCGCGGAGGTGTTGCTCGATGTCCTCGCGGCCGAGGTTCGGGTTGCGGTTCGGATTGAGCAGGACTGCCTCGGTGGTGAGGAGTTGGCCGGTGCCGTTGATCTCGATCGCGCCGCCTTCGAGGATCATGCCGCCTTTGAAACAGCGCTTGCCGAGTGACGCGGCGATCCGGGCGGGGATGGCGTTGTCCTGATCCCACGGTGGAAATTTTCCGCCCCAAGCGTTGAATTCCCAGTCGGTCACCGCCACCTCGCCGGTTTCAGCGTGCTTTACGAAGATTGGCCCGTGGTCACGGCACCAGACATCGTTGTGGGGATGGTCGAAAAGTTGCACTCGCTCCGGCACGGCTTTCGCGGAGTTGCAGGCGGCCCGTATGGCCGCGTGGTCGGCGTGAGGCGCGTTGATCCGGACCGGCTCGAAGCGCGAGATGGCGGCGGCGATTTCCGCGAATTTTGCCCAGATCATTGCCCGCTTCGCGCCGCCCCAGTGGCGAGGATCTTCCACCGGCCAGGAAAGCCACACGGCTTCCTGCAGTGACCATTCGGGGGGCATTGCAAATCTAGCGGCGGCGGCGGTCATGCGCGGAAGATGCACGGGTGGCGGCGGTGGAATCCAGCTTTCATTGGAGGCAATGTTTCCTTTTCGTTCGGCGTCTCGACCTAGTCAGTTAGAGGATAAGGTTGCCAGTCGCCGTGTTTGTCGCTGTGGGTGGAAGCGATTTAATCTTCCTGCGATCTTAACGCCGGGATTTGAGGGTCTCAGTTTATTTGAACTTCAAAAGGAGCAAATTCATGGAAATCAACGGCACAGTTTATGCGGCGACCTTCAGGCGGGACGGCGGGCGACTTCCGCCCGGCTTGGGAAAATGCGGAATTTGCGGAGTTATTTCAATGAATTGGGATTTCCTCTCGCTGGCGAGACCATAACCTCCGGCGGCAGGAAACGGTCACTTCCCTTGGCCAGCTCACCATCACGCCCTTCACCGCATGCATTTCTCTTCTGTAACCACCGACGATCTGGATATTGCCAACCTCGGTCCGCGCAAATTTTCCTCTCCCGGATGGCAGCGAGATTTCGCAGCAGAAGGCACCGGTTGGCATTCCGACGGCGACCGCATTTTACTCAACGACCACATGGGTGCCATCCGGGAAGCCATGAAAAGCGGCGTCGAGCCGCCGTCGATCGAGCTCGCCGGTCCGCGGGGCGACATCTATTTCAATCCAGCGGACACCTGCTGCGCCATCGTCACCTGCGGCGGCCTTTGCCCCGGCATCAATGACGTGATCCGCGCCATCGTCATGCAGGCGCACTATGTTTACGGCGTGCGGCGGATTCTCGGTATTCAGTATGGCTACGAGGGGCTCGATCCCGCGTTCGGCCACAAGCCCGTCGAGCTCACGCCGGCCAATGTGGCGAACATCACCTCGTTCGGCGGGTCAATGCTGGGCACGTCGCGCGGCAAGCGGAACACCAAGGTCATGGCCAACCGGCTCGAAGCGCTGGGAGTGGACATCCTTTTCGTCATCGGCGGGGACGGCTCGCAGCGCGGGGCCCAAGCCATCCATGAGGAGATGCGGCAGCGGGGGAGCCAAATCGGCATCGTCGGCGTGCCCAAGACGATCGACAATGACCTGATGTTCATGGACCGCAGTTTTGGCTATCAGACCGCGTTCGCCGCAGCCTTCCACGCGGTGACGGCCGCGCACACCGAGGCGCGGGGATCGCGCAACGGCGTGGGGCTGGTCAAGCTGATGGGCCGTGACTCCGGGTTCATCGCGTGCTCGGCCGCTCTGGCGACGGGCGAGGCGAACGCGGTGCTCATCCCCGAGGTGCCCTTCAAACTGGAGGGGACTAACGGTCTGTTGGAGGTGGTCGAACAACGCGTCGCCACCCGCGGCCACGCCGTAATCATCACTGCGGAAGGTGCCGGGCAGGATCTCATTTCCCAAGCGGAGCACGCCACCGATGCCTCCGGAAACGAACTGCACGCCGACATCGGGAGCTTCCTTAAGGACAGGATCAACCGGCATTTCAAGGAGAAGAACATCGAACTCAATCTCAAATACATCGATCCGAGTTATATCATCCGCAGTGTTTCGGCCGCGCCCGAGGACCGGATTTTCTGTCTGAATCTCGGCCGCCACGCGGTCCACGCCGGGATGGCGGGCAAGACCGGCATGGTCGTCGCCCGCTGGCACCAGCGCTTCGTCCATCTGCCGATGAGCCTCGTCACCCGCGGCCGCCGCAAGGTCGATCCTAACGGTGACCTCTGGCGCTCGGTGGTGGAGCTCACCGGCCAGCCCGCGAAAATGGGAGTCTGATTTAGCAGGTGAAATCCGTCGAATTCATCTTCACCTCGCCGACAGCGTGGGCCTCGGCAAAACCTTCACCGCCCTCGTGGATTCCATCTCCGGTCTCGATGACTTCGAGCTGATTTCCCGATAGGTCACTTCGCGCAACACGTTGCACGGACGTGTTACAAAAAATCAAAAATCGTAACATTTCCTAACTTGTAGATGACCCATATTCCTGTATTTATTGGCACATGAAAACGACAATTGATCTGCCGGATGAGGTTTTGGTGAAAGCAAAGGTTTTCGCGGCGGAGCAGCGAACGACCCTACGAGACCTCGTGGTGCGGGGACTCAAGCTGGTGACGGAGGCCGAGGAGCCGGACGACGAGAAGCAACGCAAGGCGGCAATCAAGCGCTTGCTCGAAGGGATGCGGGCCAGCAATACCGAACCGATGGTTCCATTGAAGCGGGAGGAAATTTATGACCGCTGAGGTGTTTCTGGATTCCAACGTGCTGCTTTACGCCTGTTCCTCGGCACCGGAGGACGCGGAGAAACGCCGGGTGGCGGAAGACTTGATGCTGAGCCGTCCATTCGCGCTCTCGGCGCAGGTATTGCAGGAGTTCATCGCGAACGCCTTGCGCAAGCCGCGCCTGGGCATCAGCGAGGAAAATATCGACGCGACCCTCCAAATGGCGTCCTTGGTCCGGGTGCAGTCCGTCACCCGGGAACTGGTCCTTTCCGCCGTGACGCTGCGCCGGCGTTACCAGTTGTCCCAATGGGATGCCACGATTCTCGCAGCAGCAATGGAACTCGGCTGCAAGACCCTCTACTCGGAAGACATAAGCCATGGCCAGGAATACAGTGGTGTGCGTGTCATCAATCCGTTTCGGGAAGCCGAGTAGCGGCGATCACCGGTCGCCGTGATTTTCTCCACACTCTCCCCCTTCATTTAGGCGGCTGCGTCTTTGCATCGGCGGAGCGGGTTTTCTTCGCCAGTAAATCGTCCGCTCTTTCCAGAATCGCCGCCCGGCAGAACTCCGTCAGGCTCTCCGCCTTCACCAGACGGCTCGCCCGGTCCGCGCGGTCGAACTCTTCGGCGGTCCGGAAAATCACGTTCCAAGGCGGCGCTTCGGGCTGCGTTTCACGTTGCCGGGCTGTTTCCAAGGTGATCACCCGCTCGATCTCCTCCATCAGCTCGACCGTCCGTTTGCCTTTCGGGCCAAGATACTGGCGAATCGTATTCTCGCTCAGCTTCAACTGTTTGGCGAGCCAGCGACGATCTTTACCGATGGTCGCCAGCAGACGAGGAATATCCTCATAATCAATCATCTTGCCAGACTAGGGGATGCCCGGAGGGGCGGAAATCAGGAGTTCGCCGTGTCGAATTCATGTCTATTGAGTCTTTTTAAAAATAGCGCTTGAGACTATTTCTGGCAATTATCGGCAAGACGTCATCGCGGCTTGCATGACAAAAAATGTCTTTCTAGGCTATTGGTGAAGCCGCCGAATTTGACCCTCATCGACAACATCACCCGCCTGCTCGGCGACGATCTGAAACGCACCGTCACCCCCGGCGCGAAGCTCAAGATCGCCGCTTCGTGCTTTTCGATCTACGCCTACGAGGCGCTCAAGGTGGAGCTGGAACAGGTGGAATCCGTCGAATTCATCTTCACCTCGCCCACCTTCGTGCAAGGCCAGGCGACCGACAAGCTGCCGAAGGAAAAGCGCGAGTTCTTCATCCCCAAGCTCGAACGCGAGCGCAGCCTCTACGGCACCGAGTTTGAAATCCAGCTCCGCAACCAACTCACCCAGCGCGCCATCGCCCGCGAATGCGCGGACTGGATCCGGCGCAAGGTCACCTTCCGCTCGAACGCCACGAAGTCCCTGATGCAGCAAATGGCCTGCATCCAGCCGGCCGACCGCGAGGCCGATGTCTATTTCCCGCTCCAGGGATTCACCGCCGTCGATCTCGGCTATCAGCAAGGCAGCGCGCTTTCCAACATCGTCAACAAGTTCTCCGGAGCCGCCATGACCGACGGCTATTTGCGCCTGTTCGAGCAGATCTGGAGCGACCGGGAAAAACTCGAGGACGTCACCCGCCAGGTCTGCGAACACATTTCCAACATCTACTCCGAGAACTCGCCGGAGCGCATCTACTTCGTGATGCTCTATAACATCTTCTCCGAGTTCCTCGAGGACATCACCGAGGACGTGCTGCCCAACGACCGCACCGGCTATCAGGAATCGGTCGTCTGGAAAAAGCTCTTCAACTTCCAGCGGGATGCCGCCGTCGGCATCATCAACAAGCTGGAAACCTACAACGGCTGCATCCTCGCCGACAGCGTGGGCCTCGGCAAAACCTTCACCGCCCTCGCCGTCATCAAATACTACGAGCTGCGGAACAAATCCGTGCTCGTCCTCTGCCCCAAGAAACTCGCGGACAACTGGCTCACCTATAACAGCCCGCTCAAGACCAACATCCTCGCCGCGGACCGCCTCCATTACACCGTCCTCAATCATACCGACCTCCAGCGCACCCGCGGCCATTCCCACGGCACCAATCTCAAACAGATCAACTGGGGAAACTTCGACCTCGTCGTCATCGACGAATCCCACAACTTCCGCAACCACACGCCCGGCGAGGAAGAGCGGGAATCGCGCTACGAGCGGCTCATGAACCAGATCATCCGCTCCGGCGTGAAGACCAAGGTGCTGATGCTTTCCGCCACGCCGGTGAACAACCGCTTCGCCGATCTCAAAAACCAGCTCGCCCTCGCTTACGAAGGCGAATCGGAAAAACTCAGCGCCAAGCTCAATACCCGCAACAGCATCGAGGAAATCTTCCGCCAGGCCCAGGCCGCCTTCACCCGCTGGAGCAAGTTGCCGCCGGAAGAACGCACGCCGGATGCCATCCTCAAGTCGCTCGACTTCGAATTCTTCGAGCTGCTCGACAGCGTCACCATCGCCCGCTCGCGCAAGCACATCCAGGCCCACTACGACACCGCGGAAATCGGCACCTTCCCGGATCGCCTGCCGCCACTCTCATTCCGGCCGCCGCTCACCGCCCGCACCGACGTCCATGACTTCGATGCCATCTACGAGCAACTCACCCAGATCGAACTCGCCGTTTACACTCCGGCCGAGTTCATCCTCGCCAGCCGCAAATCCAATTACGAGGAGTCCTTCCGCGACGACCTCGAAGGCATCTCGCGCAATGTCAGCCTCGCCGGCCAGCAGCGGGGCATTCGTGCCCTGATGACCGTCAATCTCCTGAAGCGCCTCGAAAGCTCGGTCCAAGCCTTCCGTCTCACGCTCCGCAAGCTCGCCGCTAACAACCAGGCGATGCTCACACAAATCGCCAGTCACGAATCCGGCAAGGCTTCCCTGAAATCGGTGAGCAGCGCCATCGTCGGCGACTTCGATCCCGACGATGACGACCTGCCGCAAGCCGACGAAATCACCTTCGGCGGCAAAATGGAAATCTCGCTCGAAGACCTCGACCTGCCGTCGTGGAAACGCGCTATCGAAAACGACCACGCCATCATCAGCGCTCTCATCCGGGAGATGGAAAAAGTCACACCGGAGCACGATGCCAAGCTCCAGCACCTCATCGATCACATCCGCGGCAAGGTCGGAAACCCGATCAATCCCGGCAACCGCAAGATCCTGCTCTTCACCGCCTTCGCCGATACTGCGGACTATCTTTACGACTGCATCGCCGAGGATCACCTCAAGCGCTATGGCCTGCACACCGGGAGAATCACCGGCACCACCGGGCCGAAGACCACCATCGGCAAGGGCTACGATTTCCAGGACGTGATGACCCTGTTCTCGCCGCTTTCCAAGGAAAAGGCGCTCATCATGCCGGAGGAAAACGATCAGATCGATCTCGTCATCGGCACCGACTGCATATCAGAAGGACAGAACCTCCAGGATTGCGACTACCTCATCAACTACGACATCCACTGGAACCCGGTTAGGATCATCCAGCGCTTCGGACGCATCGACCGCATCGGCTCGCAAAACGCCTCCATCCAGCTCGTCAACTACTGGCCGGACATCTCGCTCGACGAATACATCAACCTCAAGGAGCGCGTCGAAAACCGCATGGTCATCGCCGACGCCAGCGCCACCGGCAGTGACAACCCGCTCGATCCGAAAGCCAACGAAATTTCCTACCGCAAGGAACAACTCCGCCGCCTGCAGGACGAAGTCATCGAGATGGAGGACTTGAAAACCGGGATCTCCATCACCGATCTCGGCCTCAACGATTTCCGCATGGATCTCGTCAGTTATATGACGGAACACGGCGATCCCTCGCGCACGCCCAACGGCATGCACGCCATCGTCCCCGCCGATCCCGCGCGCGGTCTGCTTCCCGGCGCGCTCTTCACCCTCCGCAACCGCGAGGACGGCGTGAACATCGACCAGCGCAACCGCCTCCATCCCTACTACCTCGTTTACATCGGAGAAAACGGCGAGGTCGTCACCCGCCACACCGAGGTCAAGCGCCTGCTCGATCTCGCGCGCACCGCTTGCAAGGGCCGTGCGGAACCCTTGCTGGACCTTTGCGCGCAGTTCAACGAGTCCACCCGCGACGGCCGCGACATGAAGCGTTACACCGGGATGTTAGGCCAAGCCATCCGCTCGATGATCGACGTGAAGGAAGAGGGCGACATCGACAGTCTTTTCACTCCCGGAAAAACCACCGCCCTCGTGGACTCCATCTCCGGCCTCGATGATTTCGAGCTGATTTCCTTCATCGTCATCAAGGAGTGTGGGCGTCTCGCCCACAAGCCACCTCATCGTGGGCAAGATGCCCACGCTCCTTGATATGTTCACCTTCCCGCCACAGACAGCCTTCGGGAAAACCGTTCCCAAGAGCCGCATCTATACTCACGCCGCTCCCTCGCGGCGGGTGCGGGACCTCTTCGTCTCGCAGCTCGCGGAAATCATCTGGGCGCACAAGCTCTCGCCGGAAACCCTCCGCCTCCCCGCCAGACCCGGCGTGCCGGAAATCCAGATCTTCGATCTTACGCTCAAGACCGCCGTACTCGACGACGACGTGCTCCACGCCATCGACCGCGCGATTCCCTATCCACTGATCCACCGCCTCCATTCGGAAAGCGGCGTGGCCTTCAGCGCCGCCTTCAAGCGTCCCAGCGAGGCGGATTCCAGCCAATGGGTCGTCGGCCCGCGCTTCACTTCATCCTTCATCGCTCAACCTTCATCCGTTCCCCCTCTGCCCGTCGTGCTCGATCTCGGCCACCTCTACGCCACGCTTTTCGCGCCGTTGCTGCCCTTGCCGCCAAGACCGGGCGAGGAGCTGGCCGCCCACATTCACCGCTGCGAATCCCACCAACGCCTCGCCCGCGGCATCGACCAGCTCACCGCCCGCATCCGCCGGGAAAAACAATTCAACCGCAAGGTCGCCCTCAACCAGGAGCTCAAGCCGCTGCGGGCGGAGTTCGAAAAAATCAAGGAGCGTGGGCGTCTCGCCCACATCCCACATCCAAGTGGGCGAGACGCCCACTCTCCTTGAATCCGCGCTCCAAAACCTTCTTCCATCCGTCTTCTCATGCAACGCCTCGACCTCCAAACCCCGGACTTCACCTCCGCCAACATCGCCCGCATCGCGGAACTGTTTCCTAACTGTGTCACGGAAAAGAAGAATCCGGACGGCACGCTCAAGCGCGCCATCGACTTCGATCTCCTCAGCCAGGAACTCTCCCACGACCTCGTCGAAGGCCCGCAGGAACGCTACCGCCTCGACTGGCCCGGCAAACGCGCGGCCCTCGCCCTCGCCAACGAACCCATCCGTAAAACTCTCCGACCTAACCGCGACGAGTCGGTGAACTTCGACACCACCCAAAACCTCTACCTCGAGGGCGACAACCTCGACGCCCTCAAGCTCCTCCAAGAGACCTACCTCGGGCAGGTGAAGATGATGTATATCGACCCGCCCTACAACACCGGCAACGACTTCATCTACGAGGATGACTTCACCGCTGAAAAGGAAGCTTATCAACGCGGTGTGGGTGAAAAGGACGATGAGGGAAACCGGATGATGGATGAAGAGCGGTGGAAGCAGAACACGACGAGCAACGGACGGTTTCACTCGGACTGGTTGTCCATGATATATCCAAGGCTGAAACTTGCGAGGAATCTATTGGCAGATGATGGTTTGATTTTCAGCTCAATTGATGACAACGAACTTTCAAACCTTATGAAAATCATGTCCGAGGTTTTCGGCGATGATAATTTCGTTGCGAATTTTGCATGGGAAAAGCGAACAAACCGGGAAAATAGAAAGACGGTGTCGTATCGACATGATTCCATTGTCTGTTTCAGAAAAGCAAAGTGCGAAGCCAAGGCGCTATATCAGCTTCCACTAACCGAAAGAGCTTTGGGTGACTATAAGAATCCCGATAATGACTCCCGCGGACTTTGGAAATCGGACCCTGCGCACGCGCAAGCTGGTCACGGGACAAAGAGTCAGTTTTACGAAGTCATCGCACCAAATGGCCGTATCCATCACTTGGAAAGTGGTCGTTGTTGGGTTTTTACGGAGTCGGTAATGAAACAAAAAATTGAGGACAAAATGATCTATTTCGGAAAAGATGGAAATGGAGTTCCACGTATCAAGACATATCTGGAGTCAAAAGACAGAGGTCTAACTCCCGAAACAATTCTATTCTCAGAAGATGCATCGACCAATGAAGAAGCAAAGAATAGTCTTAAGGAGCTATTTGATGGGATTGCAGTTTTTGAAACTCCAAAACCAACTCAATTGCTGTCCATCCTCCTGAGAGTATCGACGAAAGCGAATGACGTGGTTTTGGATTTCTTCTCTGGCTCTTCAGTCACGGCCCACGCGGTCATGCAGCTCAACGCCGATGACGGCGGCAAGCGCCGGCACATCATGGTCCAGCTTCCCGAGCCTTGCGACGAGAAGAGCGAGGCGTTCAAAGCGGGTTACAAGACCATCGCCGAGATCGGCAAGGAACGCATCCGCCGCGCCGGGAAGAAGATCCTGGAAGAGTGGCAGGCCAAACAAGCCAAGGAGAAGTCCAAGGAAAGCGATCTTCTCACTCCGAGTTCCGAAATCCCCGTTCCGCATTCCCCCCCCGACATCGGCTTCCGCGTGCTCAAGGTGGACAGCTCGAACATGGCGGACGTTTACTATCAGCCGGACGAGCTGACGCAGGACACGCTTGCGCTGCATGTGGACAACCTCAAGCCCGGCCGCAAACCGGAGGATCTGTTGTTCCAGGTGCTGCTGGATTGGGGCGTCGATCTCGCGCTGCCCATCACCGAAGAGAAGATCAAAGGCAGGCGCGTGTTCTTCGTCGATGATTCCGGAGAACCCGCCGCCCACCCGGCGCTCGCCGCCTGTTTCGACACGGGCCTCGACGAGGACTTCGTCAAGATCCTCGCCAAGCGCGCCCCGCTGCGCGCCGTGTTCCGCGACGCCGGCTACGCGAGCGACGCGGTGAAGATCAACATCGAGCAGATTTTCAAGGCCCTCAGCCCGCACACCGAACTCAAGACGCTGTGAGGATGAATTCTGAAATCAAGGAGGGGCGATACTCCGATTCGCCCTGCCCATGGGAGGCCAATGAAAAGCGCTTCGCATCCACTCATTGGCGGTTCATGGACATCGGCGGATCGGAGTCCGCCGCTCCTTGTTAGCCGCTCCGACCTTTCCATGAAAATTCAATTCAAACACCAAGCCTACCAGGCGGACGCCGTGGAGGCTGTTGCCGATTGTTTCGCCGGGCAGCCGAAAGCCGAGGGCGTGACCTATCGACTCGATCCCGGCAAGCAAGGGAGTCTGCGGCCGCAGTCGGAACTCGACTACGGCACCGAGGCATTCCGCAACGCCGGACTGTTGCTCGATGAAGCGCAACTTCTGGAAAACATCCAGAAAGTCCAACGCCGCCGGAACCTGCCGCAGTCGAAAGCGCTCGTCGCCACCAAGAGCGCCGCCGTGAATCTCGACGTGGAAATGGAGACAGGCACGGGCAAGACCTACGTTTACATCCGCACGATGTTCGAGCTGAACCGGCGTTATGGGTGGAGCAAGTTCATCGTCGTCGTCCCGAGCATCGCCATCCGCGAGGGCATCCAGAAGTCGCTGGAAATCACCTCCGAGCATTTTCTCCAAGACTACAGCAAGCGCATCCGCTTCTTCACCTACGATTCGAAACATCCGCACAAGTTGGAGAGTTTCTCCTCGGACGGCGGCATCAACGTGATGGTGATCAACGTCCAGGCCTTCAACGCCAAGGGTGCGGACGCGCGCCGGATCGACATGGCGCTCGATGATTTCCAGTCACGCAAACCCATCGACGTCATCGCGGCGAACCGCCCGATCCTGATTCTGGACGAGCCGCAGAAGATGGAAGGCCCGCAGACGGTCACCTCGTTGATGAAGTTCAAGCCGCTCTTCGTCCTCCGCTACTCCGCCACCCACAAGACGGAGCACAACAAGATCCACCGGCTCGACGCGCTGGACGCCTACAACCAGAAGCTGGTCAAAAAAATCCGCGTCCACGGCATCGCGCAAAAAGGTCTCAGCGGCACCAACCGATTTCTCTATCTGGAGTCGATTGTCATTTCAAAGAAGGCTCCGGTAGCGCGGCTGGAATTCGAGATCAAGGATCAATCCGGTAACATCCGACGCATCCTCCGCAAGATCGGGCGCGGCGATAATCTCAAGACGCTCTCCAACGGACTCGGCGAGTATTACGGCTACGTGGTTTCCGAGATCGATGCGCTCCATAACACCATCAGCTTCACCAACGGCCAGGTGCTCAGCGCCGGCACGGTGTCCGGCGACGTGAACGAAACCACGCTGCGCCGCATCCAGATCCGCGAGACGATCCGCGCGCACTTCGACAACGAACGACGCTTGTTTTCCCAAGGCATCAAGGTGCTGAGCCTGTTCTTCATCGATGAGGTGGCGAAATACCGGCAATACGACGAAAACGGCGAGCAGCCCGGCGAGTATGGCCTGATCTTCGAGGAGGAATACGCGCTCCAGCTTAGCGAGGAGCTGGAACTCGAAGACACGCCCTATCAGCGATTTATGAGAGAGATTAAACCGGCGGACACTCACAACGGCTATTTCTCCATCGACAAGAAAACCAAGCGTCTCGTCGATCCAGATGTGGCAAAAAGAGGTGAGGACGCCGGCACCTCGCTCGACGTGGATGCCTACGATTTGATTCTCCGCGACAAGGAAACGCTGCTTTCCCTCCCCGCCGCGAACGATGACGAGGTCACCCGCCTGAGAAAACAAGTGCGCTTCATCTTCTCCCACTCCGCCCTGCGCGAGGGCTGGGACAACCCGAATGTCTTCGTCATTTGCACGCTCAAGCACAGCGACAGCACGGTCTCCCGCCGCCAGGAAGTGGGCCGCGGCATGCGTCTCTGCGTGAACCAGCACGGCGAGCGCATGGACAACCCCGCCACCGCGCACGACATCAATGTGCTCACGGTGGTGGCGAACGAATCCTACGAGGATTTCGTCAAGGCCCTGCAATCGGACATTCACGACAGCCTTTCCGCCCGTCCGAGAAAGGCGAACGAGACCTACTTCACCGGGAAGGTGCTCGCTGGCGTGAATGGCGAGGACGACAAGATCCTCACTCCGGAGCTGGCGAAGCAGATCTATCGATATTTGTTAAAGCACGATTACAGCGACGACCAGGATCAGATCACGGACGCCTATCATCAGGCGAAAAAGGACTGCACGCTCGCCGAACTGCCGGAAGATCTCCAGCCACACGCGCCGCAGGTTTTCCAACTGATCGACTCGGTGTTTTCCGAAGGCGCGCTGCCACAATTCGGCAACAACCGCGCGCCGAAGCGGAATCTCCTCAACGAGAATTTCCACAAGAAGGAATTCCAAGACCTCTGGCGCAAGATCAACCACCGGGCTGCCTACACCGTGGCCTTTGAAACCGACGAGCTGATTTCCAAAGCCATCAAGGTGCTCAACAAGGATCTGCGCGTCGAGAAGCTCCGTTTCCAGGTCGTGCGCGGCGAGCAGGCGGATTCCGTGTCGCCCGAGGAACTTGCTGCGAAACAAGGCTTCGTCGTGAGAGAGCGCGAGTCCGAGTATGGCCGTGGCTCGATCCGGGCATCCGTGAGTTACGATCTGATCGGCAACATCGCAGAGGCCACGCAGCTCACCCGCCGCACTGTCGCGGCGATCTTGCAACGTCTCGAACTGCCGGTGTTCAGCCAGTTCAAGTCGAATCCCGAAGCCTTCATTTCCCGGGCCTCCATCCTGATCAAGGAGCAGAAGGCCACGATGATCATCGAGCACCTCGCCTACGATCCCATTGAGGGAAGCTATGACTCCAAGATTTTCACCGCCGAGAAAAACGAGGACGAATTCGGCAGCGCCTTCAAAGCGAAGAATCACATTTACGACTACGTCTTCACCGACTCCAAGGTGGAGCGCGCTTTCGCCGAAGAACTCGACACCAACGCCGAGGTGAAGGTTTATGCGAAATTGCCGAAAGGATTCTCCGTTCCCACGCCCGTCGGCGACTACAACCCGGATTGGGCCATCGCCTTCGAGTCCGGCAAAACGCGCCACGTGTTTTTCATCGCGGAAACCAAGGGCAGCATGTCGTCGTTAGAACTCCGCGAGATCGAGAAAGCCCGCATCAGTTGCGCCCGCAAGTTCTTCGCCAAGATCACCTCCGACGAAGTGCGATACGACGTGGTGAACAGCTACGAGAAGCTGATGGAGCTGGTGAAATGAATTTTCAATCCAACGATTTCATGCCCCCTTCACCCCGCCGCCCGACAGATGATCGGGAAAGTCGAAGAGCTTTCCGGTCAAAAAGCCTTCAGCAAGAGAGGTCTGCGCCGCACGGGCGCTGCCGGAATTGGTAAAGAATCAGCGGTTGGGTTAAGAATCAGTCGGCAGTTGGCAAATGGTGCAGCACCATCACTAGGGATTTTTGATTTACCCTCAACTCGAAGCTGGTGACAGAGCCCTTCTGACTGGATTCGCCAAGTTTCACTTGGGTGCCCGGTGGAAGGCGGTGAAGGTGAAATAACTGCTCCCAGACTCCTGCGATGGCGTTCTTCTGGGTGACAAACCCTTTGCTGATGATTCCGGGAGTGAAGACGATGTGGGTGATGCCCCATTCGCGGCAAATCAGGGGCAGCTTTTCCTGAACTGAATTCTTACCCGCATCCTTGGTGATAACGACCCAAGCGGGATCCTGACGAAGTGCTTCGAGCCATTGGCTATCGGGCGTCCCGGCAGTCCAATCATCCATCAGATGACGGATCTTCAGATCGGGATAATCGCGCTGGTAAAAGTCACGGAGTTCACGGGGCAGACGCGGGCTGCAACATTCATCAAAAAGCAGCTTGAGCCCGGCGCTCATGCGGCATTGCCGATTTCCTGATTCCAGTAGCGATAGGCGGCTTCCACGGCAGCCACCGGCACCTCGTAAAGTTCGGCAGCCTTCTCGATACTGCCTTCCGTAACAGCTGCCCGCCACAGGGATTCCGCGGAATAACCGAAGCCGGCGACACTCGGCGCGCCAAAGCGGACTTTCGGATTCAAGACGATTTCCTGATCACCGAAGGCAAAGGCCCGATAGAGCACCGCTAGGCCGTCGGCGTCATAATCCAGATCCTTCATGTAGGCCTCGATGCATGGCTTCATGGACTTCTGCCCCAAATCCATGCCCGTGAGGCCCACCGGGTTTCCGGCATCCTCCTTGAGAAAGATGTGGAGATCCTTGCCGATGAGCACCGTGCGGTGATCTTGCCGGGCGAAGGGATGCTCGATTCGGTAATGATGGCGGGCATTCCGGATAGCTTCTTTGATTTTGGGCAGAGGCACTCCGTAATCCGCCCGCAGGGATCGGATCGCCAGAGCTTCCACGAAGTCCGTGAAACTGATGCGCTTTACCCCTTCATCCGTGATGGCGCTGCGGCTCATCGGTTCGGTGAGATTCGTGCCGAAAAACCAGCGGCTCAAGGTCGCAGCAGGCATTCGGGCATAACGTGCCGCCTCGGCAACGCTATAAACGCCGAGTCCTTGGGTAGCGGCTTGGAGCGTGGTGACCATAAGCGGAAGTGAAACGATACTAGCCTCGGAGCGGTGTCGCGCCAAGCGCCAATTCCCGGGTGAGAATCTCGGGAACCAGCGTGATCACCTCACCTCCTGCAACGCGGAGGCCGCGCGCACGAGGATTTCACGCCCCTCCACCCCGCCGCCTGGCAGATGATCTGGAAATTCGAAGGGCGTTGCGGTCACGCCCTACCGAGGTCGGTTAGAAGTGAATCGCGTGACCTTCTGCGGCGAGCGTGGCTTCGTGGATGACTTCCGACATCGTCGGATGCGCGTGGATGGTGGCGTGGATTTCCGCGCTGGTGAGCTCTTGGTCGAGGGCGAGGCCCATTTCGGCGATGAGCTCGGTGGCGTTTTCACCGATGATGTGCGCGCCTAGCAGTTCGCCGTGCTTTTTGCCGTAGAGCAACTTGGCGAATCCATCGGGCTCACCGGATGCGATGGCCTTGCCGATGGCGACGAACGGGATTTTTCCGACGGTGTATTCGATGCCTTCCGCTTTGAGCGCGCGCTCGGTTTTTCCAACAGACGCAACTTGCGGGTGGCAATAGGTGCAACCGGGGAAATTGGTGACTTTGCGGACTTTGTGGCCTTCGACATACAAACCTTCGACGCATTGCACGGCCTCAAATGAAGCGACGTGGGCGAGCCATGGTGGGCCGTTGATGTCACCGGCGGCGTAAACTCCGGGGATGGAGGTCTCGTAGCGGTCGCCGACTTTGATGTAGCCGCGGTCGAGCTCGGGCTGGATGCCGCCGGGAAGCACGGGCTGGATGCCGATGGCAACGAGGCAGACTTCGGCGCTGAGCGTGCCGTTTTCCTTCGGCCCTTCGACAGTGAGTTCGACGTGGGTGCCCTTGTCCACCATGGCGGTGATCTTGGTGTTGGTGAGGCAGCGGATGCCTTGCTTGATGAGGGATTTTTCGAGGGCGTCGCCCACTTCGTCGTCCTCGACTGGAAGGATGCGCGGGGCCATCTCAATGAGGGTGACCTTGGTGCCGAAGGCGTTGTAAATGTAGGCGAATTCAACACCGATCGCGCCTGCGCCGATGATGAGCATTTCCTTCGGTTGTTGCGCCAAGTTCATCGCCTCCTTGGAGCCGATGACGGATTTTCCATTAAACGGCAGGCCAGGAAGGCCGCGGGATTTGCAGCCGGTGGCGATGAGAATGTCCTTGGTTTCAAGCAATTTGCGCGAGCCATCGGTGGCGACGACGCCGACTTTGCCGGTGCCTTCGACCGAGCCGAAGCCGCGGACGTAGTCGATGCCGTTCTTTTTCAAGAGATACTCGATGCCGCCAGCGAGGCGGTCCGAGACCTTGCGCGAGCGGCCGACGACGGCGGACCAGTCGTAGGAAAGGCCTTCGATTTTCAATCCAAACTCAGCCGCCTTGTGGGTGAGCATGTGATAGACTTCGGCGTTTTTCAGCAGGGCTTTGGTGGGAATGCAGCCCCAATTGAGGCAGGTGCCGCCGGCGCGGTCTGCTTCGACACAAGCGACTTTTTTTCCAAGTTGGGCAGCGCGGATGGCGGCGACGTAGCCGGCAGGGCCGCCACCGATGACAATGAGATCGTAGGCCATAAGATTGATTTGAGGAGGTGTTCGGCGGCGAAACTGTCGCGGCGGCAAGGAATTGTCAAAGATGGAAAGGCGGAAACAGCATCTCGGAAACTTCGTGGTTTCCCATTTCCGCAGATCCGGGCAGGCTGCGGCCAACGATGAAAATCCTCCACAAGAACCTGCTCATTCTTGCTTCCGCCGGCTCGGGGAAGACCTTCCAACTGGCAAACCGGGTGATCGGTTTGGTGGCGATGGGCGTGGCTCCGGAAAAAATCGTGGCGCTGACCTTCACCCGCAAGGCCGCCGGAGAATTCGCGGACTCGGTGCTGACTAAGCTGGCGACGGCAGCGAGCGATGCCTCGAAAGCTGCGGAGCTGCGCCGCGATTTATCACTGCCAGAGGCGGATTTTTCTGAGTCGCTGGAGCGGGTGGTCCGGGCCTTGCCTCGGCTCACGCTCGGGACGATGGACAGCTTTTTCGCCAAGGTCGTGCGCGGTTTCCAATACGAGCTCGGAATGACTGGCGGGAAATTTGATCTATTGGAAGGGCCGAGAGCTGCGGCGGCGGCGGACGAAATTCTCGCGACGATCCTCGGCGAAACCCTGGAAGACGGAAGCGGGGACGATTTCCTGCACGCGTTCCGGCGGGCGACAATCGGCAAGGAAGATCAGAAAGTTTTGATGGGTTTGCGCGGCTTTGTGCAGGATTGGCAAAGCCGCTACCGCGCGGCGCACGACCTGGAATGGGGGCCGGCCGGCCTCGCGGGTGTCGCGCTGGAGGATTGGGAAAAGCACAAACATGACCTCTCCGCCAAGGTTTCCCGTGGGCTCGACGGGATCGAATACAATCGGAAGGGCCAGCGGGAAGCCTTGGAAAAGGCGATCGAAAGCCTGACCGACCACACCATCGGCAGCGGAAGTTTCAGCGAAGCCGCCGGTCTGCTCGCCAATATTTTAGAAGCCGCTGGCGGCGGGAACGGGCCGATGAGAGTGAAGTTTTACAAGGAATTCCTGATCGGCGGTCCGGCGGGTGACGCGCTCCGCGACATGGTCCATCTCGCGGCCCGTTGCGAAATGGCGGCTGCGCTTCACCGGACTCGTGCCGTGCGCGAGGTGGTCTCGGTGTATGACGCGCGCTGCGAAAGCCAACTCCGGCGACGCGGCCTGCTCGGCTTCGACGACGTAAAATTCCTGATGGGCGAGTGGGTCAAAAATGAGGACGCTAGGCTGCGGCGCGAGGCGGTGGATTTCCGGCTGGACGCCCGATACGAGCACTGGCTGCTGGATGAATTTCAAGATACCAGTCGGTCGGACTGGAACGGCTTGCTGCCACTGATCGATGAAGCGGCGGGCGAAGGAGAGGGAAGCATGTTCATCGTGGGTGACCGGAAACAGGCGATTTACGCATGGCGCGGCGGGGAGGTCGGGTTGTTTGACGAGGTGATCGACCGCTATCGGGGCGGCTTGGAAATCGAGCCGATGGCGGAGTCTTGGCGTTCGTGTCCCGAGGTTTTGGCACTGGTGAACGAGGTCTGCGGGGATGCGGCGACGATGCGCGAGCTTTTCGGCGACGCCGCAGCCAAGTGGCAATGGCAGGAGCATGTTTCCGCAACTCCATTGACCGGAGCGGCCAAGCGTGGCGAGGCGCGGGTGGAAGTGGTGGAGGGGAAATGGGCAGAACGCTTAGAGCGGCTGGGGGAGTTGTTGGACGAGCTCGGCGTGGGCAAGCGGCTGATGACTTGCGGCGTGCTGGTGCGAAGTAATTCGATGGTGAGGGAGGTGGCGGACCACTTGCGGGCGAGGGGGCTGGACGTCATCGAGGAAGGCCGGCGTGAGCCGTCGAAGGATAATCCGGTGGGCATTGCGCTCGGGCATTTGCTCAAGTGGCTGGCAAATCCGGCGGACGCCTTCGCCCGAGAAGTCGTAGAAATGTCGCCGATGGCCGTCACCTTGCGGACGCGCTTCGGCGAACACTGGCAACAGGTCTGGGAGGGGCTGCTAGGACTCGCGTCGGAATCCGGTTTCGCCGTGATGATTGAGACCGTGTTGGAGGACAATTGGGCGGATTGGTCAGATTTTGGTCGGCGCCGTGCGGGAGACATCATGTCGGCGCTCGCCGGGCTGGACGCGCAGGGCGGCGCGACTCCTCAACAAGCGGCGGAATGGATCGAGCGCTTGGAAGTTTCTCAAAGTCCGGGGATCGCTGCGGTGCAAGTGATGACGATTCACAAGGCGAAAGGCCTGGGCTTCGATGTCGTCGTGCTGCCGGAAGTTCCGGATGACGGGGTGCCCGCCTCGCAGTTTTTCGACGTGGCTGCGGCGGACGGCTGGATCACCCAAACTCCGCCGAAGTGGGCGCGGGAGCTGATTCCTGAAATGCGCACGGCGGAGGCGGAGTGGGCTGTGGGCCAGCGCTACGAGGCGTTTTGCATGCTTTACGTGGCTCTCACTCGCTCGAAGCGCGGGCTCTACATTCTGCTGGAGCCGCCTTCGAAATCCCAGGTCCTGGACAAACCGTCGCTGGCGAATTGGCTGGCACGATCCGTCTCTTCGACAGGCGAGCCCGGAGTGGCCTATCAGTCAGGGACACCGGATTGGGTGGAAAGCATTCCTCTGGCAGACAGCCAGCAGGAAGTGGCCGCAACGCTCTCGCTTGCTGCCGGCGTGCCGCGCCGCGAGCGGACGACGCCGAGCTGCATGAAGAAGAATGCGGCCGTTGCGGTGAGCCATTCTACGAGTGGAATGAAGTTCGGGAACGAGGTCCACGTCGCCTTCGAGCAAGTCGGCTGGGTGGACGAGGTGACCCCGGATTTACCCGCGAGCAACGCCGGGCGACTGGTGGGCGATTTGCTGGGAATTCCGGATTTGAGGAAACTCTTCGAGCGCGGCGGACAGACAGTGGAGGTGTTTCGCGAACAAGCCGTGGATGCGGTGCTCGACGGCAAATGGTTGAGCGGGGTGATCGACCGCCTTCATCTCCACCGCGATGCGGCCGGCGCGGTGAACCGCGTGCAGGTGATTGATTTCAAGACCGATGGGCTGGATGACATCAGCAAACTAGTCGAAAGGTATTCGGGCCAGATGCACGCCTATCGTGAAGTGATGGAACGGGCCTATCCCGCCGCGCAGGTTGAGTGCATTTTACTCTCCACGCGCTGCCGGGAACAGGTTTCTCTCTGACTGAAGCTGGCGCGAGCACTTTAAAGTATTCTGCGCCATCCACGGCAGGGTGTTGCTAACAGGCGAATTCTTCCCCATCTTTTTCTCACCATGAATCAATCCAGTGAAGCATCCCACCTCCCCTTGCAAAAATGGGTCGCTGAAATAGCCGCCCTCTGCACACCCGATGCCGTTGAGTGGTGCGACGGCTCGCAAGCCGAATGGGAGCGGCTGACCACGCTGATGGTCGAGAAAGGCACCTTCACCCGACTCAATCCCGCCAAGCGCCCGAACTCGTTTCTTGCCCGCTCGACTCCATCCGACGTCGCCCGCGTGGAAGAGAGCACCTATATCTGTTCGAAGCGACGCGACGAAGCTGGCCCAACTAACCACTGGGCGGATCCTGCGGAGATGCGTGCGAAATTGCATGAAAAATTCAAAGGCTCCATGAAAGGCCGGACGATGTATGTCATCCCGTTTTGCATGGGCCCGCTCGATTCGCCGCTCGCTAAGATCGGCGTGGAAATTTCTGACAGCCCCTATGTGGTCGTGAACATGCGGATTATGTGCCACATGGGTGCGCACGTCCTGAAGCGCCTCGAAGATGAAGCTAACGGAATAATCCCGAAAAAACGCGACGGCCATGGCCAGTTTATTCCATGCCTCCACTCCGTCGGTGCGCCGCTGGAGCCGGGCCAAGCTGATAGCAGTTGGCCGTGCAACGATGATAAATACATCGTCCATTTTCCCGAGAGCCGCGAGATCATGTCCTTCGGCTCCGGCTACGGCGGGAATGCCCTGCTGGGGAAAAAGTGCCTTGCCCTGCGCATCGCCTCCAACATCGCCCGCGAGCACCAATGGATGGCAGAGCACATGCTCATCGTGGGCATTCACGCGCCGGACGGCACCAAAACTTATCTCACAGCTGCCTTTCCGTCCGCCTGTGGCAAGACCAACCTCGCCATGCTCATCCCGCCAAAGTCCTATCAGGACGCCGGTTGGAAAACCTCCATCGTCGGTGACGACATTGCCTGGCTCTGGCCTCACGCCGACGGCAAGCTCCACGCGATCAATCCGGAAACCGGCTTCTTCGGTGTCGCTCCCGGCACCGCTTACGAGACGAACCCGATCGCGATGGAATCGATGAAGGAAAACACCATTTTCACCAACGTCGGACTCACCGACGACGGCGACGTCTGGTGGGAAGGCATGACGCCGACCAAGCCCGCGCACCTCATCGACTGGACGGGTCAGTCATGGACGCCGAGCTGCGGTCGCACCGCTGCGCATGCCAACGCGCGCTTCACCGCGCCCGCCGTGCAGTGCCCTACCATCGACCCCGAGTGGCAGAATCCCGAAGGCGTGCCCATCGACGCCATCGTCTTCGGTGGTCGCCGGCCCACGACGATGCCGCTAGTCTATCAAGCGTTTAACTGGAGCCACGGCGTTTACGTGGGAGCCACCATGGGTTCGGAAATGACTGCGGCGGCGGTCGGCACCATCGGCAAGGTCCGCCGCGATCCGATGGCTATGCTGCCGTTCTGCGGCTATAACATGGGTGCCTATTTCGGCCACTGGCTGGAAATGCGCCGCTACCTCACCAGCCTGCCGCGCTTCTTCCACGTCAACTGGTTCCGTAAGGACGAGGACGGCAAATTCCTGTGGCCCGGCTACGGTGAGAACATGCGCGTGCTCGAATGGATCGTGAAACGCTGCCACGGTGCCGCCGCCGGGTGGGAGACTCAGATCGGTTGGACTCCGGCTTTCGAGGATTTCAACATCGAAGGCCTCGAAGACTTCACCCGCGAAAGCTACGACAAAGTTATGGCTTTCAAGCGTGCGGAATGGAAGGCGGAGCTCGTCAGCCAAGGAGAACTTTTCATCGACCTCTACGATGACTTGCCGAAGGAACTCATCTTCCAACGTGAGCTGCTAGCGGCGCGCTTGTCATAAGTCACTTCCGGGGGCGTGGGCTGAGACCACCGGAATAGTTTCTAGCTCAGGCATCGGCTTGCGCCTGCTTCTTCGCGAGTTGCTCGTCGCGGATGCCGCCGATGAATAATAGAAACGCGGCGATGCAAATGCACGAGTCCGCGACGTTGAAGGCCGGCCACCAGCCGCGGCTTGATGGGACGAGCTTGTCGTAAAGTGGAAGTTTGATGGCGATGAAATCAACGACGTAACCTTCCGACAGGCGCAGCCAGAAACTGGCGGATTTGAACTCATCCAGCAAGAATCCTTGGACCAAGCGATCGGTGAGATTTCCAAAAATTCCGCAAAGTAACAGGGCGACGGCGACCTTGGAAAGCGGGTGATTGAAAGCGCCTTTTTTCCAGAAGATGCGGATCATCGTCAGCGCGAGGAGTGGGACGAACAGGAACACGATGGGCGCCCAAGCAGTGCCGTTGCCGAAGCCGAACGCGACGCCTTGGTTGTGGACGCGGACGAGGTGGAAGACATTTGAAATGACAGGCAGATCAAACGCTTCATGCGACCACGGCGGTGGGAATTTACCGACGGTCCAGAATTTCGTGACTTGATCGAGGAGGTAAAGCGGGAGGGTGAGGAAGAGCAGGAGCTTGGGAAGTGTCATGGGATAGATAGGTCCTATGGGTCGTATAAGACCTATTTACAAACGTCATCACAACGCTCGCACAGGCCGCTTTCCAGCAGCGGCTCGTGCTTGCGGCAGCGCGGGCAGAGCGCGTGGTCTGTTTTGCGGGCACTGGCCGCGAGTTCCTCGCCGAGGGTGGCGCTGAGGCCGGCGATGATGAAGAACTCGGTGGCGAAGGCACGGTCGTTGAGCATTTCCAGCAACGCGGCATCGCTGGCGGGAATGGTTAGCGCGACGTCGGCCTCGTTGTTGCGGGTGAATTCCTTGGCCTGGATGCAGGCCTCGATGGCGGTCTGAATGGCGTATTTGATTTCAAATAAGCGGGCGACTTTCTTAGTCGCCTCGCCGGGCGCGAAGGCGGGATTCGCCACGGGGAAATCCTGTTCGTGGATGGTACCACTGGTGAAAGCCGCGTGCTCCCACGCCTCGTCGGCGGTGAAGGCGAGGATGGGCGCGAGCAGCTTGGCGATGCTGGTGAAAATTTCATGCATCGCCGCTTGCGAGGCCGCGCGGCGCGGAGAATCCGCAGCGTCGCAATACATGCGATCTTTCGTCGCATCGATGTAGATGGCGGACAAGTCGTGGGTGCAGAAGTTGTTGAGCGCGTTGAAAACCTTGCGGAATTCGTAGGCCTCGTAGGCGGTGAGACACTCGGCGGTGACGGCGTGGAGTCGCTCGAGGATCCACTTGTCCAGAAGAGTGAACTCGTGGGCAAGATGCCCACGCTCCTTGAATCCATCGAGATTTCCCAACAGAATTCGGAGTGTGTTGCGGAGGCGACGGTAAGGCTCGGCGACTTGTTTGAAGAGGTCTTCGCCGAAGGGGACTTCGTTCTGCCAGTCCACGGAGGAAACCCACAGGCGGACAATGTCGGCACCGTATTGGTTGTAGAAATGCGCTGCGTCGGTCGGCTTGCCAGACTTGGCGGCATCGGACTTGGAAATCTTCTTCTTATCCTTATCCACCACGAAGCCGTGGGTCATCACCGTCTTGTAAGGCGCGTGGCCGCGGTAGCCGGTGCTGAGCATGAGCGAACTTTGGAACCAGCCACGGTGCTGGTCGGTGGCTTCCAGATAGAGATCGGCCGGGCCGTGGAGTTGTGGATGCGCGTCGAGCACGGCGGCGTGTGAGCAGCCGGAGTCGATCCAGACATCGAGCGTGTCGCGGCATTTTTTCACGCCAGCGGGCAGGCCTAGCAGCGCGGCGAGTTCGGCATCGGATTTTTCGAACCAAATGTTGGTGCCTTCCTTTTCGACGAGGTCGGCGACTTTGAGCGCGAGTTCCGAAGAGATGATGACTTCACCGCTTTCACTGAAGAAAACCGGCAACGGCACGCCCCAAGTGCGCTGGCGCGAGATGCACCAATCCGGGCGGCTTTCGACGGTGCCGTAGATGCGGTTGCGGCCCCATGCAGGCAGCCACTCGACCTTGTCAATCTCGGTGAGCGCTTGGCCGCGGAGGGTGTCGAGGGAGATGAAAAATTGCTCTACGGCGCGGAAGATGATCGGCGTTTTCGAGCGCCAGCAATGCGGATAGGAGTGCTTGTAAACTTCCTGGCCGAGTAAGTGACCGCTTTCTGCGAGGATCTCGATGATGCGCGTGTTTGATTTGAAAACGTGCACACCGACAAGCTCAGCTAGGCCGACTTCTTCGGTGAATTTCCCCTCGTTATCGACCGGGGAAAGCACTGCGAGGCCGTTCTGTTGGCCAGCCACGTAGTCGTCCGATCCATGTCCGGGGGCGATGTGGACTGCGCCGGTGCCGGTCTCGGTGGTGACGAAATTCGCGAGGATGAGCTTGGATGTGCGGTCGAGGAAGGGATGTCCGGCTTCGAATCCTTCGAACTCCTTGCCCTTGCTTTCACGGATCGTTTCCGCGAGCGCGTAGCCGGTTTTTTCGGTGAATGCACCGATGAGTTCACGGACGATGACGAAAGTTTCGACCACGTCGTTCTTGATGAACTTGCCGACGATGTAGGTGAATTCCGGGTGCAGCGCGATGCCGAGGTTGGCCGGGAGCGTCCATGGCGTGGTGGTCCAGATGACCATGCTGGCTTGGCCTGCGAGCTCACCGGAAACGAGGGGAAACTTGACAAAAATCGCTGGGCTTTCCTTGTCGGCGTATTCGACTTCGGCTTCGGCAAGGGCGGTTTGCGCACCATACGACCACTGGACCGGCTTCTTCGCTTGGTAGATATTACCGTTTTCCACGAGCTTCGCGAAGACGCGCAGGATGCTCGCCTCGTAGCTGGGATCCATCGTGAGGTAGGGGCTGTTCCAATCGCCAAAAACCCCGAGCCGGCGGAACGAACCGCGCTGGATGTCGATGTATTTCATCGCGAACTCTGTGCAGCGGCGGCGGATTTCCGCAGGCTCCAGACCGGCCGCTTCCTTGACGACTTTGAACTCGATCGGCAGACCGTGGCAGTCCCAGCCGGGCACGAACGGCGCGGTGAATCCGGCCATGGTCTTGGATTTCACCACCAAATCTTTGAGTAGCTTGTTGAGCGCGGTGCCCATGTGGACGTCGCCATTGGCGAAGGGCGGGCCATCGTGGAGGATGAATTCCGGGGCATTTTGCGCGCGGCGGCGGGCGAGGATTTTCTCGTAAAGCCCGTCGCTTTCCCATTTCGCAAGGCGGGCAGGTTCGTTCTGCACCAGATCTCCGCGCATTGGGAAAGTCGTTTGCGGAAGAGTCAGGGTGTCTTTGTAATTCGGGGCAGCGCTCATGACGGGGCGCGGACGCTAGCAATGCGCCCCCACGCGGTCAACCACGGGGAACGGCAAGGATTTTGTGTTTTGTTTTGCGCATTCCGGGCATTCGAGGCTGAATTTCGCAGCCACCATGTCCAAGCATTTCACCACTTTTCTGACCACTCTCGCGCTGCTGACTGCACCCGCCGATTTTGCCCGCGCGGAGGATTTTTCGTTCGAGGCACTGTGCGCCAAGGCCCGTAAAATAGCGGCGGCACCGCACGCTGCACCGAAGTTGGAACTGGCGGATTTCTGGAAAAACCTGAATTACGACCAGCATCGCGACATCCGTTTCCAGATGGAGTCCGGCTTGTGGGCGAAGGAAAAGGGGCCGTTCTCCATCGACTTTTTCCACCCCGGATGGACGGCGAAAAAGATGGTAACACTGCACGAAGTGACCGGAGGAAACTCGGAGCCGCTCAAGTTCGACCAGAGCCTTTTCAATTACGGGAAACAGAAAATCCCCGCCGGGACGCCACCGCCTCCGGGCTACGCCGGTTGGCGGGCGCGGACGCATTTGAACTCGGCGGACTACATGGACGAGTTCCTCGTTTTCATGGGCGCGAGTTATTTCCGGGCGATCCCGAAGGACGCGCCTTACGGGCTTTCCGCGCGGGGCTTATCGATCAATAGCGGCTTGCCGGGCGTGGCCGAGGAGTTCCCAGATTTTTCAGAATTCTATCTGGAAACGCCGGAGAAGGATTCGAAGTCGATGAAGGTGAGCGCCCTGCTCACGGGCGAAAGCGTGGCGGGCGCGTATCAATTCACGATCACGCCGGGGCCGGAAACGGTGGTGGACGTGGTGGCGGAAATCACCCTGCGCCGCCCGGTCCAGCAGCTCGGGCTGGCACCGTTTTCCAGCATGTTTTGGTTCGGCGAGAGCACGCATCCCAAGCCTTATGATTTCCGGCCGGAAGTGCATGACAGCGACGGTCTGCTGATGGAGCTGGGCAGCGGAAATCTCCACTATCGTCCGCTGGAAACGACCAAAGGCGAGTTCCGCCACTGCGTGTTCACGATGGAGCAGCCGCGCTCGTGGTCGCTCTTGCAGCGGGACCGCTCGTTCAATTCTTATCAGGACCCGGAGGCGCTCTATCACAACCGCCCTAGCGTGCGGGTGGAACCGGTCGAAGGATTCGACCTGGGAAAACTTCATTTGATCGAAATGCCGACTCGCGACGAAACGGACGACAACGTGATTCTCCTGTGGGAGCCGCAACCGGCATTGGAAGTCGGGAAGACCGCGCGTTTTCACTATCGCCTGCGCTGGATGCGCGATCCGGCTCCATCCGGGATTTTCAGCGTCCGCGCCACGCGCTCGGGCACGCCGGTACAGAAGCCGGACGAGGTTCTGATGGCCATCGATTTCGCGAAGCCGCTCCAGCCGGAGCTCAAAGTCGGCGATCCCAAATGGGATGATATTTCGAAGTTGAAGCCGGTCGTCACGGTGAATCAAAAGGCTGTGAAGATCCTCCACGTCGGGCTGAGCGACATCAGCATGCCGAATGTGGACGCGCTTCCCGCCGATCTTGGCCGCAGCGACAAGCTCCACATGCCGCAGGTGCTGCGGGCGTTTTTCGTGCTAGAGCCGCCCGCAGATTTGGCGGACATCGACATGACTTGCGAGCTGCAAGACGAGACCGGCAAGGCGGTTTCCGAGCGCTGGGTCTATCTGTGGAAGAAGTCTCGGTAAGCCAGCACGCGCTCGACTCTTGAAAAAGTCCGGGTAGCTTTCCGTTTTCAAACCCACCTACCAAGTGCGAACTCTCTCCTTTTTCCTTCTATTCCTGAGCCTCACCCACGCGGCGGAACTCCGCTCATGGACCGATATCCAGAACCGCAAGATCGAGGCGACTCTCCTGCGGGTGGAGGACAAAACCGTTATTCTCAAGCTCAAGGACGGTCGCGAGATCCCTTACCCGCTCGCGAAACTTTCATTGGACGATTGCAAATACGTCGAAGAATCCCGCGTCCCGCTCGGCCCTGAGAAGGCCGGGGAAAGCCTGAATTTCGACATGCCATGGCCCGAGCGAATCAAGTTCAGCGAAGATCCCGAGGTCAACACGGTGGAGGAGGACGCGGAGAAAAAACGATTCATCTACGAGAGCGCCAATTACCGTTATGTTTGCGACGTTAGACTCGCGAAGTCCGTCGTGAAGGGCTTTGCGGTCATGTTCGAGACCACCCACCTCTATTGCCGCTCTCTACCGCTGGCGATCAACGGTGGAAAAGCCGGCGCTGACAAACACCAGATCCTGCTTTTCGAAGAATTCGAGGATTACGTGAAAGCCGGCGGCCCGCCCTCTAGCGCTGGCGTTTTCATGAGTGGAAAAGGCGTGGTGATGGTGCCACTGACCAGTCTCGGGGTGAAACCCGTCGGCAGTAGTTATATGTTGGACCGGGATAAAAGCAGCAAGACGCTGCCCCATGAGTTGGTCCACCAGCTGACGCCCGAGAAGTATTTTGAAAAGGGCGCTTCGGGTTGGTTCACGGAAGGACTCGCCGAATACGTCGCGGTGACTCCCTATCGCTCCGGGGCCTTCAGCGTCCGCGGAAACCAAAAAGACATCTTCGACTACGTGACCGGTTTTGGCTCCAAGGACATGGGAGGCCGCGCGCTCGGCACCAAGATCCGGCTGCCCGCTTTGAAATCTTACATGCTCCAGGACTACAGCGAGTTCCTCGCACAGCCCCAGCTCAACTACGGCTGCGGCCTGCTCATCACCACTTACTTTTGCCACCTAGACGGCGAGGGCGACGGCAAACGGATCAAGGGCTTCCTCAAGGCGCTCCACGACGGCGTGGAGGGTGAGAAATCCCTCGATCTGTTATTGGACGGCCGGAGCTTTGACCAGCTTGAGGAGGACATCGCGAAAGCCTGGAGCCGCAAGGGCGTGGATTTCACCTTCGCGAAGGAATAAGCAGATCCGCACGTCCGTTGCGACGCCTCAGCCGATGCGTTGCACCAGCCAGAACGCACCGATTCCGGTGATGGCCAGGCAGCCCACGAGGCGCGCCCGGCGGTAGATCGGTGTTCCGTGCCAGCCCACGGTCAGGCACCAAGCCGCAGCTAACAGCGCGACCTGCGCGGCTTCCACTCCGAGGTTCGCGCAGAGCAGGGCTGGCAGGAAATCCGGGCCCGGCTTGATCCAGACGGAAAGCGCTCCGGCGAAGCCGAGTCCGTGGATCAGGCCGAATCCGAACACGATGCCGAGCCGCGTCACGCCCGTGGATTTCCCCGCAGGCCGGAGGTTTTCGAGCGCCACCACCATCACGCTCAACGCGATGGCTGGCTCGACCCAGTTTCCGGGCACCCGCACGAATCCGGCGGCGGCGAGTCCCAGCGTCACGGTGTGCGCGAGCGTGAAAGCCAACGATTGCCAAAGCAGCGGTCGCCACGCCCGGCGGTAAAAAAATAGACCCGCCACGAACAGCGCGTGATCCAACCCTAATGGCAAGACGTGCCGGAATCCCTGGCGGAATGACTCGATCCAGGATGCATGCCCCCCAGAAGGTTTGGCTTCCGAGGGAAATGGCAGAGATTGTCCCGGTGCCAACGTGAGATAGCCCGAATTTTTTCCGGGAATCTTCAGCACGAACGATGGACGCGGGCCGTCACTCCAAAACATCGTCGTTGGAAATTCAGAAGAATCCGTCGTGATTCTCATCCTGAAATACGCGCCGTCATTCAGCAGCGCGGGAAAGTCCGGTGGACTCTTCGCGAAGTCGATAAACCCGACCTTCCAAGCGACCGGCTTGCCCTCGCATTCCAAGATCAGGCTCTCTCTCAGATATCGCTCCGCCTCCAGTCTCAACGCTGCCCAGCCAGCCTCGCCGAGACCCACCAACCATTCCCGCGATGGAGCGGGCGAATTGCCGTCACCACGCCACTCGGACACCGCGTAGCCCGCGTCGAAAAGCACTTCGATTTCCCAAGGATGGTTTTTTTTCCATTCGCCGAAAATCTGGGTGACAACATGACCTTTGGCGGAAATCGCCAGCAACAAACAGATCAGCAGGCAACGCCATTTTCCCGTCATACCCTTGACCGCTAGTGTCCGGTAAAATTTATTTTGGCGGATGGATTACCTATCAGAACATCATCCGCCAGAATTTATTTTACGAGAGACTAGCTCCTCACCTGCGGTGATGGCGGCTTGACCAGTGCCCCGGCGGCCGCGAAATTGGGCTTGGCGAGTTCCTTTTTCGCCGAGGCGGCCGGTTCGGTCGTAGCGCCCATTTCGGAGTCGTAGCGCCGGTACTTCGGGTCCACCCGATCCATCGGAATCGTCACCGCTGGCGGCGGAGTCGGCTGCATACCCTTTTGCGCTTCCTGCAAATAGAGATCGTTTCTCAGCTCTTCGGCGGAAGTGGGCTTCAGGTTGGGCAGCATGATCGGAGTGGTGTGGAGGCTGATCCGGTTCGTCAGTGTCATCGCCATCTTCGGGTCGCGCATCCAAGGGAGTTCGCCGAGTTGCGGACGGCGGCGCTTGAAGTCGCCCCAGAGCTTTTCCTCGTCGTCGGTCCAGAGGATGAAGTGCTCGAGATCCGGGTTGGCGAGCGACGGATCCGCCTCCAGCGCGGCTCCGTAAAAGCGAATAGCCTGTAGCACCATGCCATGGTGGAGCAGCGCGTTCGCGAGCCCGAGATTCTGAACCGCCTTGCCTCGGTTTTGTTCCAGCAGGGCCGTGAGCAGGCGGATTGCCTTCCGCGGGGCGGCCTTGGCGAGAAGGCGCGCGGCGAAAGCCAGTTCAATGTCGATGTTTGGAATCTCATCGACTCCCCAAATGAGGTCTGCGGCCTCTTGGTATGACCCGCGATCATACATAAGATTGGCCAGTCGTTTGCGTGATTCCCAGTCAACCGACGGGGTTTCCGAATTTGCGTTCAATTGATTCTCGTCGGGTGGTGTGGGACTTACGTTCATGGGTTACTGCGGTGTGTATTGAAAATCACGCGACAACCGGGGGAGAATGACAAGCTTTAAAGTCAATCAGTCGGAATGAAAAACAGGGCTGTGTCTTTTAATTTCAAAGAACTCTGAGGCAGCTTGAGATGACTCACTTCACAAAGGTCTCGCATGGAATCGACGACCGGGAAGCCACCGCCCGGTAGAGCTTGAGTTTGCCGTAGCTGATGCGGCCTTCGAGCTGCTCGAAAACTGGCTTCAGCGCGATTTCATCGTAGCCTTCCAAGGCGGCTTCCATCTGCCGTTCCTCCTCGGCGGAGTAGAGGCCGCGCGGATCGAGTGACTCGCCGTTTTCAATGGCTTGGGCCAAGTGGCTCTCGATCGTGGTCACGGCGAGTCCGCGGGTTTCAGCGATCTCAGCGATGCTTTGGCCGTTTTTAAAGAATTCCAACGTGAGCGCTGCGGTGCCATTCGTGATGCCCGGTGTGCGAGGCGTGAGAGTGGCAAGCAGGTCGAGCGGCGCGAATGTTTGGGGCGGATTTTCGGCAAGCCATTGGCGGATCGCATTGAGAAACGCCTCACCGTAGTCTTCGCTCTTTTTGTCACCCACGCCGGGGACGCAGAGCAGCGCGGCGGTGTCTTGCGGATAGTCGCGGCTGAAATGGCGGAGCGTGACGTCGGAAAAAACCACATACGGCGGCACGTTCCGGGCGTCGGCCAATTCCTTACGCAGGACGCGCAGGCACTCGAACAGACCGGAGTCGCACGGGATCTCGCCGCTGCGGACGGCACTCGCTTTTGGCGTGCTGAGCGCACGGGTGAGCATGACGGTCTCACGCTTTTTCAGGGTGTCGATGCCGAACTGGCTGACGCTGACGGTGGGGAATTTGTCGGTGCTCGCGGCGAGAAATCCGAGCCGCAGCAATTGCCTGCCGAGGTCCACCCAGTAGGGCCGTGGCTGGTCCTTGCCGATGCCGTGGGTGGTCAGCGCGTCGTGTTTCCAACGTAGGATTTTCTCGGACTGGCCGCCGGTAAGGACCTCGGAAACGTGGTTGAGGCCGACGCTGAAATTCCCGGCCTGGCGGATGCGGAGGATGCAACTGAGGAGCTTCTGGACATCCGTGGTGGCGTCCCATTTTTCCCGCGGGCTGAGGCAATGGTCGCAGCCGCCGCAGTTTTCCGCAGGCCAGATTTCCCCGAAATAACCGAGCAGACCGATGCGGCGGCAAGCGTCGTTCTCGGCGAAATGCGTCATTTGGTCGAGCTGGCGGTGGGCGACGTTGCGCGCTTGTTCGTCGGGGATTTCCTCGAGAAATTTCAGCAGTTTCATCACATCGCCACGGGAGAAAAGCAGCAGACAATCTGCGGGCAGACCGTCGCGCCCTGCGCGGCCGGTTTCTTGATAGTAGCCCTCGATATTTTTGGGCAAGTCGGCGTGGATGACGTAGCGGACGTTGGGTTTATTAATGCCCATTCCGAAGGCGACAGTGGCGCAGACGATCTTGGCCTCGTCGCGGAGGAAGGCGTCTTGGTTTCTCGCGCGCTCCGCCGGATCGAGCCCGGCGTGATAGGCGACGGCAGAAAATCCCTGCGCCCGCAGCGTGGCGGCGAGGGCTTCCGTGCTTTTCCGGGACTGGCAGTAAACGATGCCGGAGTCCTCGGGTCGGGCGTTGGCAAAGTTACAAACCTGCGCCGCCGCGCCGGATTTGGCGACAACTTGGTATTTCAAATTCGGGCGATTGAAGCTGGCGAGGAAGACTTCCGGATCGCGGAGTTCGAGTTGTTTGACGATGTCCAAGCGCACGCGCTCCGTGGCGGTGGCGGTCAGGGCGAGCACCGGGATACCGGGAATCAAATGGCGCACCTCCTTGAGTCTGCGGTATTCCGGGCGGAAATCGTGGCCCCACTCGCTGATGCAGTGCGCCTCGTCCACCGCCAGCGCGGCGATTTTCCAGCCTTTCAGACACGCCAGGAAATCCGGCAGCATCAGCCGCTCTGGCGCGACGTAGAGCAGTTGGTATTCTCCAGCATCGAGGCCATCGATGCGGCGCCGGGCTTCATTTCCATCGAGCGACGAGTTGAGAAACGTGGCCGCCACGCCGCTCGCTTCAAGTTGGTCCACCTGATCCTTCATCAGCGCGATGAGCGGCGAAACGACGACGGTGAGTCCCTCGCGAACAAGCGCTGGCAGTTGATAACAAAGGCTTTTCCCGGCACCAGTGGGAAGGATGGCGACCGCGTCTCGCCCCGCCAGCGAGGCTTCCATGATTTCCCGCTGCAGCGGGCGAAATTCATCGTAACCGAAGGTCTGTTTGAGGCGGCTGGATAATAGGTGCAGGCTCATGACAACAGTTGAAGCGTGATCGCTTGAACAGGTCAAGATGGAATTGACCGGGCCGCAGAAATTGATCCAGCGGCGAGGAGCGCCTTCTCAACTGCGCAAGTGCAGCAGTGAGAGTGAAGAGATTTTCACCCCCAAGCCGCCAAGGAGGACTTGGGTTCAAAGCGAAACGCAGAGGGCGGGGAGAACGCGGAGGAAGACGCGGAGAGTTTGATTGCATGGCGCTCTTGGCATCTTGGCGGTTTAGACTCTTCCGGTCAGTGGCGATGATCCGTTTCGACCGTCCCTGCCGCGCATGAAAATTTGGGTTTTGCGGGCTAAGGAGCAATGCCTTTAAGGATTCAAAATAACGACACGACTCCGCATATTTTGCTGGCACTGTTGAAACAGATGTTTTCATTAGGCGGATGCCTGACGCATCGACACCCCACCAT
>JBEGUC010000013.1:0-41778 GCA_041179105.1 Verrucomicrobiota bacterium
AAGCGGGCGTAGAGCAGGTGGAGCACGGCGTGCTCGGTGCCGCCGACGTAAAGATCGACCATGCCAGGTTTGTCGCTGGTCCAGTAGTTTTCCGCCTCGCGGGAAATGAAGCGGTCGGTGTTTTTCGGGTCGCAGTAGCGGAGATAATACCAGCACGAGCCGGCCCATTGCGGCATGGTATTGGTTTCGCGGAGGGAGCCGTCCGGGAGTTGGACCCATTCGGTGGCTTTGGTGAGGATGGGCTCGGGCGTGCCGCTGGGTTTGTAATCTTCCAGTGGTGGCGCGAGCAGCGGCAGCTCGGATTCCGGGATGGCGTGGTGGTGGCCGTCTTTCCAAACAATCGGAAACGGCTCGCCCCAGTAGCGCTGGCGGGAGAAGAGCCAGTCGCGCAGCTTGAACTGGATGCGGCGCTGGCCGATTTGTTTTTGCTCTAACCAGTCGATCATTTTCGCCTTCGCGTCGGCGGTGGGCAGGCCGTCGAGGAAGCTGGAGTTTGTAGCGACTCCATATTCGGATGTGGCTATTCCTTCTACCAGATACCAAACGGAGTCACCAACTTCGATCGGCGTGTTCGATCCGTTAAAGTAGCCTTTGGGTCCACCAGCGTCGAAGGCTCGAGGAAGTGAATGGGCGACAACCGATTTGATAGGTAGTTTAAAGCGTTCTGCGAATTCGAAATCCCGCTCGTCGTGCGCGGGCACGGCCATGATCGCGCCGGTGCCGTAGCCCATCATGACGTAATCAGCGATCCAGACGGGTATCTGTTCGTCGTTGACCGGATTGATCGCGAAGGCTCCGGTGAAAACGCCAGATTTGTCCTTGTTCAGGTCGCCGCGGTCCATGTCGGACTTGGAGGAACAGGCTTTTTGATAGGCCTCGACGGCGGCTTTTTGCTCGACGGAGGTGATTTCCAGAACGAGCGGATGCTCAGGGGCGATGACCATGTAGGTCGCGCCGAAGAGCGTGTCCGGACGGGTGGTGAAGACTTCGATTTCAAAATTGAAATTTGAAATTTGAAATTTTACCGAAGCCCCTTCGCTGCGGCCGATCCAGTTTTTCTGGAGCAGCTTAATTCCTTCCGGCCAGTCGAGCGTGTCGAGTTCGTCGATGAGGCGTTGCGAGTATTTGGTGATTCGCAGCATCCACTGGCGGAGCGGGCGGCGCTCGACGGTATGGCCTTTGGATTTCCACTCCTCGACTTCCTCGTTGGCGAGCACGGTGCCGAGGTCGGGCGACCACCAGACGGGCGTGTTGGCGACGAAGGCGAGGCGGACTTCGTCGATCTGGTCGCGGGTCCAGCCTTTCGCTTCGAGTTCGGTGACGGGCTTGGCTTTGTTTTCCACCTCGCAGAAATACGAGCCGTAAAGTTGGAGGAAAATCCACTGGGTCCAGCGGACGTATTCCGGGTCGGTGGTGGCGATTTCGCGGTCCCAATCGTAAGCAAAACCGAGTGATTTCAACTGCCGGCGGAAGTTCTCGATATTCGCGGCGGTGGTGATGGCCGGATGCTGGCCCGTCTTGATCGCGTATTGCTCGGCGGGCAGGCCGAATGAGTCATAACCCATGGGATGCAAGACGTTATGCCCGGTCATCCGCTTGAAGCGGCCGATGATGTCGGTGGCGGTGTAGCCTTCCGGATGGCCGACGTGAAGGCCGGCACCACTCGGGTAGGGAAACATGTCGAGCACGTAGTATTTCGGCTTCGAGGCGTCGAAATCCGAATCGCCGGGGCCTGGGGTGCGGAAGGTTTTCTCGGTTTCCCAGCGGGCTTGCCATTGGGGCTCGAAATCGCGGAAGGGGAATGGTTTACGTTCTGACATGATCGGCAAAGGCGCGAAATGTGCAACCCGGTTGCCTGATTGGAAAGAAAAACCCTTGGACTCACCAACGGCTGCGATGGCGGCTGAAATTTCCTCGGTGTCCTTGGGCAGGGGAGCCGTGAGCTATCGTTTCTCGATCGCGACCAGCGTGATGTCGTCCATTTGCGGGCCTTCGCCGGTGAACTGAGCGAGAGTTTCCTGCATCCGGGCAAGCACGGCTTCGGCTCCCAATGGCGCGGCCAGGCGGAAGGCTTCGCACATCCGCTCCATGCCGAATTCTTCTTCCTGTGCGTCTACGGCTTCTTTCATGCCGTCGGTGTAAAAAAGCACGCAATCGCCGGATTTCAGCGCCACTTCTTGATCCCGCGTCACGCGCTCGAAGACCGCGCCGCCATCGATGCCGAGGGCGAGGCCGGGCGAGCGGAGGAGCTCGACCTTGCCAGTTTCCCGCCGGAAAAGCAGTGCGGGCTCATGCCCCGCGCGGGAAAGGGTGAGACTGCCGGCGGCGGTATCGAGGACGCTGTAAGTCATGCTGATGAACATGTCTTCGCGAATGTCCGGGAAAATCTGGCGGTTAACGGCGGCCATGACTTTGGACGGGGAGATTTCGCCGGAAGCCACCGAGCGCAGGGCGCTGCGGCACATCGCCATTAGCATGCCGGCCGGGACTCCTTTGCCGGAGACATCGGCGATGACGATGCCGAATTTCTCCGTGCCAAGGTCGATGTAGTCGTAATAGTCGCCGCTGATGATTCGCGCAGGCAGGTTGGTTCCGCTGATCCGGAAGCCAGCGACGACCGGGTCTTGTTGGGGAAGTAGAATCCGCTGCACTTCGCGGGCGTTTTTTAACTCGCCTTCGATTGCGCGTTTCTCGTGGGCTTCGCGGTGGATCCGGGCGTTGCCGATGGCGAAAGAGGATTGCTCGGCGGCGGAGCGAAAGACCGCGAAGTCGTTGGCGGTGAAATGGCCGTCCTCATGGCGGCGGGCCACGACTAGGACTCCGAGGTCTTTATGGGCATGGCGCAGCGGGGAAAGCAGTGCGGAGACATCGTCGGTGTAGCGGATGAAGGCGTCGCGAAATGCCGGATGGTTTTTCACATCTCTCACATGGACCGGCTCGCCCACGCTCAGACAATGGCCGAGGATTCCCTCGTCCAGGGCGACGCGGGACAGGCGCAGGTGGCTTTCGAGCGCGCGCGGATCGCGTTCCGCCTTTTTGCGGATTTCCACCGGAATCCCGACCAATGGCGGACATTCTTCCGAGATGTAGGAAGGATTGAGGAAATTATTTTCCGCGTTCACGAAATAAATTGCCCCGCCGCGGGCGGTGACGACCTTGTCGATGCCATCGACGATGATGCGGGAAAGCAACGAGGGGGAGGGCTCGTTTTCAATCGCCAAGCCGAGTTCATGCAGGAAGGTGAACATCCGATGCTCCTCGCCTTCGAGATCTTTGAATTTCTTGCGGATGATCCGGGATTTCCGGCGCTGATTCCGCAAGGCAACCAATAATACCGCGATGACCAGTATGCCGACTGCGAGGATGATGGCGGTCGATTCGGGCATCCTTGCGGTGCTATGATTTCTCTCCCGGCGTCTCCGCCCGCTTCTGCTTCGTCTCCAGCTCGGACTCTAGCAAGGTGACGACGTTTGAAAACGCCCGCAGGTTCCGCTCGTTTGTTTCGGAAAGGACTTTGTGCGCTTCGAGCACGTGTTTCGTTTGCTGGATCTGGCCTAAGGCGGCGGCCGGGCGGTGGGGCGTCAAGGCGGAGCGAATCGCTTCGACGGATGCAGACCAAACGGCTTTTTTCGGATCGATTTCCATCAGGAAATCCAGGCCCAGATCCTCAAGCGAGTGGCGGTTGCGCTCGCTGGCATCGGCGATTTGCAGGACCGCGCCTTCGTGGGCGGTCAGGCGGCTGGCCATTCCGGCCAGCGTCCCCATGAACGTGGAATCCATGCCGGTGCAGGCTTGCAAATCCACGACAAGACAAGTCTCACCCGCAGTGATTCGCTCGAAGCCGAATGCCTTCAGCGCGGGGCTGTTCAAGAACGAGCCTTTCCCCTCACAACGGATCCAACTGAATCCATCGAAGATTCCGACTAAAATTGGGTATTCTGTTGTCACTGAAAAAAAGCCGTCATTTGAACGGCAAATGATGGCCGACAGTAAAATCAGAGTCGCCAATGGTCAACCATCCATGTCAGAATTCAGCAACTCATCGCCAGAGATAGGATTGGCGACTGGCGATCTCGCGTTTGCCCCGCCGCAGCGTGGCTTTCCAGCTCAAAACCTTGCCTCCCTTGAAATAATCGTCGCCGATCACCGCGAATTCCGCAACGCCCTTGGCGGCGGAGGAGGGGAAGCTTTTCGTCATTTGTTTCACCAAGCTGGCGCTGCCGCTTTGCTGGTATTGGAAGATGAGTTCCGCATCGCCCTGGCCCGCGCCGTCCGGGTCGTTCCAAAGCAAGGTGTAATATTGCCCGAGTCGGTTGCGCTGCTCCGCCCAGCTGACTGCGCCGTGCAGGTGCTGCTCTTTTTCCATTCGCGCCATCGGCTGGTCACTCCGACTTGAATCCACGTCGCGGAGTTGGAACTGTTTCACCGCCAAGACCTGGCCCGGTCCCGCGCAGGCACCGAGCAACAACACCGCAAGAAGACTGTAGCAGAGATTCACGGCGGGGATTTAACCGGGGCAAGTCGGTGATTCAAGGCGCAAGAAATTTCATGCGACTTTTTGCGACCGCTCACTCGGTCTTCGGCTCCACAGGTGGCACTGGCGCGGGAAACTTGTCAGTCGGCGGAGTCACGGGAGGCACCGGCGCGGTCTCGGCCGGCGCGTCGGGATCAATCACGGTTGGAATCGCGCCTTCCGGTGGCAGGCCGGCGGGATCGACGACCGGAAGCGGTTGGCCGATGCCACTGCCGGGCAGGGGAGGATAAACCTGATATTCCCCGGGAGCCGTGGTGGGTGCCTGCGGCGCGGCGTTGGGATCTTCAAGCATCACCGAGGGGACGAATCCCACCTCGCCGCTGTCGAGTTCGACTTTTAGATAACTTTCGCTGGTGGAAATCACCTTCATCGAGGTGCCCCGCTTGAGAAGCTTGTCCGCATCTGCGTCGCCTTTCGGGCGAGTTTTGAAAAAAGCGGTGTTATCCATCGACGCCCGGACGAATTGGCCTGCGGAAAACGTGGCGCTGGTGGCCGGGGGGGTGGAATTGCCACCGCCAGCGGGAAGTAGCGGATTGTAGCCACTGTGGGTAATAGGACTGTTCATCGTCTCACACGCCGCGAGACTCAGGAAAGCAAGGGCAGAGATGGCCGGGGAGTGCTTCATAGAGCCGAGAAATTGGCAGGTCCAGGAAGCATGGTCAACGTCATTTCAGGCAGTGCGCCGGATCTTCTATCGGCTCTGCCGGACGATCTGATTTTTCTCGTCCAGCAGCAAATTGTGGGAAACGACCGGGGTTTCCGACAGCGCGAAGGCCATGATCGCCACGCGCTCGCCAGCCTTGATCAAATGGGCGGCCCCGCCGTTGATCAGGATGTGGCCGGTGCCGGGCTTGCCGGGGAGAATGTAAGTTTCCAAACGGGCACCGCTGGTGATCGAGGCAACCAGCACTTTTTCGCCCGCCCACAAATCCGCAGCCGCCATCAGGTCGGTCGGGATTTCGATACTACCTTCATAATCGACGTCCGATCCGGTGATCATCGCCCGGTGTAATTTTGATTTCAGGACCTCGCGGAACATGCGGGGAAGGAAATCCCGCCCTGCCCCGGCGTCAAGCGCCAAGAAATCTTGGCGCTTCGCTGCCAGGGCATTTGATCGAATCGCTCAACTCAGCGGCATTTTCTCTGATTTCACCCTTCACCCTTGCGCGTGGACCGCGCCGTGGAATACCACCCGGCCGTCGGCGAAATCCGACTCTCTTCAGGACGCCCTTCGCAAGGGCAGGAAATTGATGGGGAAGCCGGTGAGATTCCGGCGCGGTATCGCCACTGTGATTCCGGACTGCGCGAGCAGGACGGTCAGCCAGATCACCAGCCGGAGGGGGTTTTCAGACGTCTGCGATATACAGACATCAAAACAGAAACCATGCTACATCCACTAACGCCTCTCAGAGGCACTCGCTGGCGTGCCTTTGCACCGCTTGCTTCGTTTTGCTCGCGGAAGCATTTTGCGGGTCGGCAGAGGATCCATTTTTGCAAATCGTTGATAAAAGGCGACGAAAGCAGAAATCCCGAGGACGTGGCTCTTGCTGGATCGTCACCCGCAAACTCGATTTCTCGGTGAAGCAGGATTCGGAGTCCTCTGCCAAAGAGGGTGGAGAAGAGATCGCTACCGGGAAATTTACCCACTTTTTTGTAATACATCGAACACACTGAATAGACACATGAAACAACACATCCGCACATTTGTGATCGCGGCAGGTTTAATCGCTTGCTCCGTGACTTTATCACCTCAAGCCAACGCGGCTTCATTTCTCACGACCGATGTCACGCAATGGATCGGCGTTGCGGATGGAGCTGGAGTTAGCGAGGCTGTATTGGTGATTCAATGGCCAGGGGAAATCAGCGCCTGGGCATGGGGCTACCGTTGGCAAACCTCAGAATCCAAGACGGGTGCCGACATGCTTTCGGCATTTGTTACGGCATCTAACGGAGCCTTCTCCGTGCCGGGGCTAGCAGGTGGATTTATATCCGACTTGCAATGGATGGGGCATTCCTTTCCCGCATACAATGGGACCGAATACCTCAGCTATTTCGTCAATAATGCCCAAGTCGCCGATAACTACACTAACGGCTCGTCTTCCAGTGGCGGCGCGCACATTCTGCCTCCGCTCGGCAGCCCTTATGATGAGGCCGGCCCCGGGGAATGGATCTCATCCAATACCGGCGTGATCGGGCGTCCTTTGGTCGATGGTTCATGGGACGGCTGGGCTTACCGAGGCTTCGGCGCACAGGGGCCGAGCCAAGCGGTGAACGCCCCCGCGCCGATTCCTGAGCCCAGCTCGGTCTTATTGATCGCGGGTGCCTCACTCGCATTCTTCCGCCGCAGACGCAGCGCCTGAAATGTCCACGACGGCTCGCCCCTTCGCAATCGGGGGCGGGCAATTTTAATTTCCCCCATGCCTCGTCCACGTATCACTCTCACAAGTGCTCTGATTCTGAGTGTTTTCAGCATCCCATCATGGGCGCAGGAAACGACGACGAATCTGCCACCACTGATCGTGACCGGACTGCGGGGCTCCGTGCTGCCCGAGCATTTTTCGGGAAACGCTTCCGTGATCGATGAGAAAAAAATCCGCGAATCCGGCGCGCGATCTCTGGCGGATTTGTTGGAATCGGAAGGCGGGCTACGCATCACGAGCACCACAGGCGATCGCGCGCGAGGCTCCATCAGCCTGCGGGGATTTGGCGAAAATGCGAGTTCCCGCACACTGGTGATGGTGGATGGAAAGCCGATCAATCGCCCTGACATGAGTGGTGTCAATTTACAGGAAATCCCGCTGGCAAGGGTGGCGCGGGTGGAAATCTTACGTGGCAGCCAGACCGCCCGCTTTGGCGACAACGCCGTCGGCGGCGTCATCAACATCGTCACCCATCAAGCTCAGGAAAAACCCGCCACCAGCACCGAGGCCGGAGCGGGATCGGACGGCTGGTGGCTGGGCCGGCTGAATCACTCCGTCTCCCAACACGGATATCAATTCAATCTAGACTCCGAATACAACCACGACGACGGCTGGCGAGACAACTCAATGTCGGAATCCTCGACTCTCGCCGTGGGCCTCACCAAGCGTCTCAACGACCGGATCGAGCTCAACTCCGCGCTCTCGTGGGCCGAGCAAAACGGCCGTTTCCCCGGGCCTCTAACCACTTCACAGTATCAGGACGATCCGCGTCAGTCGAACTATGAGGGGCCGTTTGCAGATCAATACGGAAGCGAGCAGAACACCCTCCGCGCGGACCTCGGGGCAAGGATCGACAGCGGATTTCTCGGCGAGCTCGACCTCGCCAGTTCGTGGATGCAGCGCGATCTATCGTGGAACATGGGCCCCGGCTCCCACGCGGACAATTTTCTCGAAACCCTCACCGTTTCTCCCTCCTTCCGTCAATCCGGTGAAACTTGGAACACCGAGCAGGGCATCGATCTGCGCCATGACCAAATGGAGGTCACGCTCTTCAGAGACATCGCGCGCCAACGGCCGAAAAGTGACTCCGAACTCGAGCGCACCACGCTCTCCGCGTTTGCCTCAGGGGATTGGGAGCCGTGGGAAAATTGGCACTTCAACAGCGCGGCGCGGGCCGCGTGGTCCACCCTCGATGCCTCTTCGCGGGATGTCCGCAGGCCGAACGATCCCAATCTCAATTTTGACCGCTCAAACGACGAGAGTAATGCGGCACTCCAGCTCGGACTCCGCTGGGAGCCGCGCATGGAGCAATCCGGCTGGTTTCGCTACGATCTTCTCTATCGCCTGCCAAGCATCGATGAAATCGCCGCCTATCAAGGGTTTCCCCTCTCACAACCGTTCAACGATCAGCTTGAGGCAGAGACCGGGCACAACTTCGAACTCGGCAGCGAGTGGACGCCGGGACCTTGGCAATTCAAAGCAAATGCCTTCGCTCAATTCCTCGAGGGGGAAATCATCTACGACTATATTCAGAACCTTAACGTAAATTTAGCCGATACCCGCCGCCTTGGAGGGGAATTGGAAGCATCCTATCAGGCGGCATCATGGACTGGCAGCATCCGCTACTCCGGCGTGGACGCGCAGTTTGTGGATGGCCCTTATGACGGCGAGAAAGTCTATCTAGTGCCATCCCACATGCTCACGTCTTCCTTAGAATACCGTCCGCATTCAACCGTCAGCATTCGCCTCGAACATCAATACCAAGGCAGTTGCCCGGAAGGAAATGATTTCTACAACACCCAACCCAATTTGCCATCGTTCCAAATCATGAACTTGATGCTCAGATACCGGCCTCATCCGTCGATTTCCTGCTACCTCAGGATCAACAACCTGTGGGATGAGCAATACGCCACCCTCAAATATTCTGGCGTCTGGTATCCCTCCGCCGGCCGTCAAATCCAACTCGGAATCCGCCATGAATTCTAAGATCCCCACCGCACTCTTCCTAATCACGAATCTAGCCGCACACGCCGGGCCCTACGCGGGCGCAGCCGGCACCGTTGGCAGCACGGCCATCCACAAAGACTCCCCGCTTTTTGTCAACTGGGCCAACGGCCACTTGTCCTGTGAGTATGGGGCCGATGTGGAAGCCATCTGGAGAACTCCTACCAAAGCCTACGGGAAAGCGGAGGGAACCTCGATGGACATCGTCTGCCTTGGGAACGGTGGTAGTATCACCCTCATTTTCCCTCTGCCCATCCGGGACGGCGCCGGGGCGGACTTCGCGATCTTCGAAAATGCCATCAGCGATTATTTTCTCGAACTCGCCTTTGTCGAGGTTTCCAGCGACGGCACGCACTACTTCCGCTTTCCCACCGCTTCGCTGACAGAAGACCCAGTGGGGCCATTCGCAGATGTCAATCCGACTGAAGTCGATGGATTCGCGGCGAAATACAGGCAAGGATACGGCACTCCATTTGATCTATCCACCCTGCCGACATCCGCGTCACTGGATAAACAAAACATTCGGTATGTTCGTATTCTCGACATCATCGGCACGGGAGCGACCAAGGACAGCCTCGGCCGGGCCATCTACGATCCCACACACACCACCGGCTCCGGAGGATTCGATCTGGATGCCGTGGGGGTGATTCATCAGAACGAGGGCACATCCATCACGCTCATCAAGTCCGGCCTCACGCCACAAGGATTTCTGCTCCGATGGCAGAGCTCTCGGGGCCGCACCTACCGGATCGAGACATCCGCCGATTTGAAATCTTGGCAAACCGTGGAGACGATCACCGGCGCGGCAGGCACCACGACCGAACGTGTATTGCCCCTAGGGAATGACACCAAACGCTACTGGCGTGTGGTGCGCCCTTGAAAAATGCGATGAACGGTTGGTAATTCCAGAAAGCTTCCGGAAATTTAGGCAACAAAAAGGGGTCGCACCCTCGTGCGACCCCTCATGTTTGTCATGAATCCCTTCATGAAACCGGGGACCTCTCCCCTCGACAGATGAGAACATGCGCGAAGTCTTGGTTTTTGTCATGTCCCTAAGATGTGGGACAGGGGCGGGAGGGCGGAATCAGGACAAATCCAAAAATCCGCGGCGGATTGCCTCACTGACGGCGGCGGGCAGGTTGCGGACGTGGAGTTTGTCGAAGCTGCGCTTGATGTATTCGGTGACCGAGTGAGTGCTTAGGGTCAATTCGTCGGCGATTTCTTGGCGGGTGAGGCCTTTGGCGGCGAGTTGCAGCACCTCGCACTCGCGGCCGGAGAGGGATTCAGCGTCGGGGATGGGGCTGAGTTGGCGGAAAGTTTGCAGGATCATGCCCGCGATTTTGGGATCGAGCGGAGTGCCGCCGGAGAGCACTTCTTCCAGCGTTTCCATCAGCCGTGACGCGCTACCGGCCTTGACGAGATAGCCGTGCGCGCCGGCCTCGAGAGCGGCGAAAACCTTGGCTTTGTCCGTGAAAGCGGTGAGCACCAGCACCCGCGCCTCGGGCAAAAGCTCGCGCACCTTGCGGATGCCGACGATGCCGCTCATGCCGGGCAGCCCGAGATCCGACAGCACGAGATCCGCCACCAGCCCGCCGCGGAACGCTTCGAGCGCGTCTTCCATGGTGGAAAATCCGCCCACGCACTGATAGCCGCCGCGCTCCTCAAGCACCATCGAAACCGACTCGCGGAAATCGGCGTGATCTTCGATGAGAACCAGCCGGGTGGGTTTCTCCTTCGGGGGTGATGATGAGGCCATGGGAGGAGCTTGATAGCGCATCTGCGGGCGTTCGCAAAGCCAAGCTTTACCGATTCGCCGTCGCTCTCCGGGGCTTCCGTTCCAAGGGCACGCTGAGCTTGAGTCGCACGCCCTCGCCGGGTCGGCTCTCGACGCCGAGTTCCGCGCCCAATGCCTCGGACCGCTGGCGCAGTGCGCGCAGGGTGGCGGGCCGGTCTAGCCGCTCGGGATCGATCCCGACTCCGTTGTCGGTGATGGTTAGCATGAAATGACGGTCGGTCGCTTCGGCCCGGATTTCGACCGTCGCGGCCTTGGCGTGGCGGATGATGTTGTGCAGCGCCTCCCGGAAAAACAGAAATAGGTGGCGAGTTTCGTCCTCCGGAAGTTCGGTCTGCCAGGCCGCCTCGTTCGCGGTGAATTTCCATTCCACGGTCTCCAACATGATCGAGCTCGTTTCCCGCAAATGCTCGACCGTGCCGATGCGGTGGCCACCTTCCGGCCGTAGCAGCCAGACGATATCGCGCACGGCGCTAACCGTCTCTGCGGCGATTCGCTGGATTCGCTTCAGCTCGTTGGACGGACCCGCGCGGCCTTCTGCCAGATCGGCGATCATTTGAATGCTTCCCAGGTTGCTGCCGACCTCGTCGTGAAGATCCCCGGCGATGCGCTCGCGCACCTGGGTCACCTCTCGCTGTGCGTGAATGCGGTAGCGAATCGGCAAGGCGATGATCAGAAACGCTCCGGCCAACCCGACGATGCCGATGGCCATCTGCCCGGTGCGTCGCCAGCCCGCGATCAGGTGGTCAGACTCGGCGCGCAGCTCGTGGCGGCGAGTTTCTATCTGAAGCCGCCGATCCAGCAAGGTCATCCATTCGCGGGTCGAGACAAGGCGGCCGTCCGGTCCGAAGCCGTCGCTAAGGGCAGCTCCGCTCCAGTAACGTCCGCCCGGCGCGATGATATTGAGCATCCCGTCTGATGAGCGCACCACCTTGCCGAGCGCCAAGTTACGATTTTCAGATAGGACCTCCACCTCGCTCAAGGCGAAGAACGCCGGGTAGTTTTCGAAGTCTTTCCACATCTCGACGGCTTCAATTCTAACGAAGCGTCCGCGGACAGCCGGGAACGCGAGCTCCACCGGATTGTGCCCGGGATTGCGCATTTCGTGCTCTTTGATGAGCTGCCAGTTGGCGGGGGTCGCAGACTCGTCCTTTTCGGAAACGGAGACGGTGAGTTTTCTCGGGAAACCGAATCCGCTCGGCAAGTCAGACGTCGGTTTCCTAGCTGGCAGTAGGCGCACGGCGTCCACCGCGACGGATTCGCCGAGGTCGAGGGTCAAGGTGGATGACTTGTTTGCGCTCGCTTGCCCCTCGGAAAGCCAGCCGATGTTGAGGTGTTCTCCGGCGGGGATTTCCGGGAAGCCTAACGGCGTCTGGCCATCGATCAAGAACCCCGGGCTCCAGTGCCATGACGCGGACGGTGTTGCCCCCCCGAGGCTGCGGACTTCGCTCCCACGGGCGATGTTGCGCTCGCCTTCGAAGGCGAAAACTTCGGCCCAGGCATGGACGAAAGTTCCTTCTCCCTCGTCATCCGGATGCAGCCGCTCGGCGGAAATTCTTAGGCCCACCGCTTCGACCGGCGGGGATACTTGATAGACGAATGGATGGCCCTTCCTCACCGGATGGCTGCCCGCGTTCCGTTCGCGGGCGATGCTTCCCAGCACCTCGCCCTTGGTGTTGAGCAGTTCCACGGTGAAGCTCTCCGGCATGCCGTATTGGGCGTCGAGCCCCCTGGCGTCGTAGCGCCGGCTCGGAACCAAGGCGACCAGATCAATCTTCGCGGTTTTGGGCCAGCGGACTTCGATGGCGAATCGCGAATCGCGCCCCGGCGTGGCCTGCGGGTGATTGCTGGCAAAGCCGCCGGTGCCGCCCTGATCGTCGATCGGGATTTCGGGTAGGTTCACCAGTATGGGAGTCAGCGATTTGAGCTCGATTTCGATTTCCTTCAAACGCCCGGAAAAGACTCCCGCCAAGCGCTCGTCCCAGCTGGTATCGGCCGCAGGCGTCATTTGAACGGTCAGTAAAAGCAGGATTAGAAATCCGGAAATGCGGCTCATGGAGAGTGTCTAAAGCAGCGATTCCGGCGGGTCAAAGCTGGACTTCGGTGAGCCATTTCTCCCGGCGGAACCACGTTTCCTGGCGTTTGGCGTATTGGCGGGTGGCGGCGTTGATGAGATCCTCGCAGGTGGCGCGGTCGATTTCCCCGGCGGCAAGTGCCCGGATCTCGCGGAAGCCGATGGCTTTCTCACAGTTCGTGGAAACGTCCGCCAGCGCGGCGACCTCCTCCAGCGCACCGCCGTCTAGCATCGCGCGGGTGCGCTGGGCGATGCGGGCGTGAAGAACGGGCCGGGAGCGCTGGATGACGACGCCGCGGAGCTGGGAGGAAATTTCTGCAGTCTTGGCTTCCCAGCCGTCGCGCAGGTCGGAGGCTTTTTCTCCGCTGAGAAGGCAGATTTCCAAAGCTCGGGAAACGAAACGGCGGTTTTGGAGCGCGGTGCGGGAGGCTTCTACCGGATCGAGCTGTCGGAGTTGGGCGACGAGATCGTCTAGCGGGCGGGCGTCCATTTCCGCCCGCAGCACGGCGTCTGCAGTGGGCAGCGGGGCGGCACCGTGGGTGAGGAATTTCAGATAGAGCCCGGAGCCGCCGGTGATGACGGGCGTCTTCCCGCGCGACTGGATTTCCGCGATGACGGGTTTGGCTAAATTTACGTAAAGCTGCGCGTCCGCCGCGACGGTGGGTTTCAGAACCCCGTAAAGATGGTGGGGCCAACTTGCGAGTTCGGCTGAGGACGGCGCGGCGCTGAGGATTTCGAGGCCGCGATAGAGTTGGAACGCGTCTGCGTTGACGATCTCGCCGTCGAGCTTGTCCGCCATTTCCAGGGCAAGCGCGGATTTCCCCGAAGCCGTCGGGCCGCAGAGGTAAAACGCCATACCACCAGTCCCCGCAGTCTCATAAACTTTTGAGTTCATTGAATCGTTTCCACAGTTTTTTGTTTCGTTTTACCTCGCCCAGCATCCGGCTGACCGATCCCGGATGCCCCATTCCCAGACGTTGGCCCAACCACTCACGCCTCACGGCCGTCTTGCTGGCCAGCAAATTCGCCAGCAACGCCTTGTGTTCATCCCCTTTGCGCCGCGACCTAGCCATTGGCGCACCCCACGTTTCATAACATGACACTTCAATCATTTTGTGAGACTGCGGGGACCCCAGATGTTCACACTGACCCGTAGAGATGTTCACATTGCCGGACGTAGAGAAAGAGAAGCTTTTGCAGGTCGGTTGCCGCCAATTCACCTCCCGCCGCATAGACGAGATCAAGCAGAAGCTTCTGGCGTTTGTATAGTATTATTAGAAGGTAGCAATTTTGAATAGGCGTCCGGAATCACCACTATCATCAAGAGTAAGGACAATTTCATCCGGGGTGGGGCTTACGCCGCTCGTATCTTCCGAGGTTGGGATGTCTTCACTGATTGCACTGAACATGTATTGAATGCCATGTTCCGCACATGTCTCTCGAATGACTTTAAGAAGAGCAAGTTTGAGTTTGTTCTGTAGCCGTTCGAGACCTCCATCATGATAAACGAAGTGAAAAAACGGTTCCTTGGCATGGCTGATGAGAATCGCTAGATCGAAGGCGATGCAGAGCAACTGGCGGAATGAAGTTCCTCTTGATTCCTCGGTGTGGAGGTCTGTGACGTCGTCATTGAACTCGGCGTGAAAATCAAGATTTCCTTCGCCGTTTTGATCGACGTAAAGCAAGGCGGTGCGTTGCGTGACCTCTTTGATGATCCTGCTGAAGTTAAGCTGAATCTCAGCGTATCGCTCGCTGCCCTGGTGAATCATCTGCTGAATTGTCGCGGTCAGCTCCTCCGCATGCGCCTTGGTGTGGCGGACTTGATCTTGAATGGCAATCAGGCCTTCTAATTTTGAAGCCTTGGTTTCCATCAGCGTGAGGTTGGCGCGATCTTGGTCAATTTGCCGCTGGAGATCTTTGAATTTTTGCAGGCTGTCCGTTCCTCCAAGAACCTGCAGAATCTCCATTCTGCGCTTTGAGAGAGAGCCGTTATCCTGCTCAAGCTTGGAAATTTTGACTTTCAGCGAGGATGTGCGCTCCATGAGTGCGGCGCGGCGCTCCGAATGGATGCGGCGATTAAATTCGAGCAATTCGTCATAATCCCGGGCAAGCTGGTTTGGAAAGGTGATTTGTGCTTCCTCGAAGACACGCCGAACATCGGCAAGATCGAAGTGCACTTCATCGGCTAACCCGCGCTCCGCTTGCGCAAGATCATGGCGTGCATTGTAGAGAATGTTGTTGTTTTCTGAGATTTCAATCTCCGTGGATTCCGCGACTTCGCGAGCTAGATCCACTTCTTGGCCATGAAAATCAAATGCATCAATGGCGCGGACTTTGGTTTCCACCTCGTTTCGCTTTACCGCGATACTGGCGCGCAATTTATCAAAATCCTTGGTCTTGAGTGTGACTTCGCTTTGGATTTCGGAGGCATCGTTCTGGAGCTTGGCGGTTGCCGCGTCGGCGTTATACTTTTCGGTTAAAGTCGCATCATTGAAACCAAGGACTCTCGCAACATAGGGCTTCCAGTCTTTGTGCCTCCCAACGCCAAATTTCGAAAGCTGGAAAACATGTCCGTAATCGCTTTGGCCTCGGAGGAAATAGCCAAGTCCCTTGCGATATGACCATGGCTTGATCGGAGTGAATGCGAGAACGCTGTCGAGCAGCACAACGGCGTTATCAAATGTTTCACGCCAATGATCCCAACCCTTTTCATCGAGGTCGGCGTAATTTTGGCCTGCTTGAGTATGGCGCTTGAATGCGATCTTGGTGGGTTCGCTCGCAGAACGCCGAATCGTGAGATAGCTGCCGTCGTGAAGCTGGATTTCGAGGAAGAATACAAAATCCGAAAACAGGTCGGCGTGGCGCTTGAAAAGATGATCTTTCGTCACCTTCTTCAAAAAGCAGAAATTCAGAATTTCGATGAGCAGGGTTTTCCCAAGATTGTGCCCTAGCTTGGAATCATCCTTGGGGTGGCGGATGTGCGCCAAGACAACATTCAGGCCATCCCGAAAACGGATCGGGGCGAAAATGTCCGGTTGATCGGAATAGAGGCAACTGAGCTTCATGCTGCGTTGTCTTTCTGTGGTTGAAGGTATTCAAAGGAATCCGTCTGCGGATGGTAGTCCACACGGCCCAGCAGGTAAAGAAAGTGGACGGTGGGAAGGAAGACTGCATCGGCGTCCTCACCTAGGTCGGACACGCTGTCGCGCAGCTCGTTGAAACGGCAGATCCGCTCACGTTGTAACCGCACGAGCAGCCTGCTAGCCACACGCAGCACGCAAGTATTCAGGTTCAAATGTTTTGCAGGGCGGATCATGTTGCCTCCTTCTGGCCGATTTCACAATTCACATACATGTAATGGACGACGACTTTGGCTAGCCTCCTAGCACTGCGTAATTCAGGGCATCGCTCATGGATCAAGTTGTAAAGGTGTTCGAGAGCATCATCGAAACTGACGAATCGAGCATGATGTAGGATTAGCTGCCCCTTCATTTCGTTGGCGACTGTGTGATACTGTTCTTTGAGAACTTCGTTACGTGGATTTTTCAAAAAAGACTCAATTTCAGGAAAATACGGCATTGAATCCTCTTTGATGTAGTTGTCGTATGCTGACGTGAGTCCGTTGATTGTGTTTTTCGCAGCGAGGCCAGGATAATTTGTGAAATCGTATTCGCTGTCGAACGCGGTAGGCAATGACTGGCGATGGGAATGCAGTGCGAGGATGACGTCTCTCAAATCTTCCGGAACGAACTGGATGGGTGATCGAAGTTTATCCAAACCAATCGCCGTTACAATGGAGGGACGAAGCAGAAGTTCGCGTTCGATATCCTCAAAACCACGAAGCCAGACGTGCTCAACACCTGTCTGTTTTCGGATGTTCTCCGGAATTCGGTCTTCCGCGCCGCCAGTTTTCCGTCGGTTTGTGAAGATCAGGTAATGGGTGAGTAATCCCTCGTCGTATTGGCGTTTGATTTTGGGGATTTCCTTCCCAATCGAGGTCTTTTCAAAGTCATAGTCGGAACAGGTTCCTATGGGTGAAGTGGTGTGCTTGGCTTGAACAATGAACTTTCCAGTCGCCGGTGCCGCCTCGCTAGGGAATGCATTTGCAGTGCCCTCAAATTTGGCGTCTTTGCCTCCGTCTGGCCCAGGCGCGAAGGAGGTGATGCCAATGCCTAGAATCTCCCTACAAATCAGCACGACGAGTTTTTCGAACTCGGTATCGTTCAAATCATGAATGGGAAAACGATACATATCAGATATAAAGATTAAATAACTGTTCTTTTGAGTATTCTTTAGCGCTTGGGCTGTCAATTGATTCTTCACCCGCCCTCCACCATCGCGATTTCGTCGGGGGCGAGGTGGTAGAGTTGGTAGATGAGGGCGTTTAGTGCGGATTCTTTGGTGGCGAGGGTTTGGTCGAGGGTGGTGATTTCTTGGTCGAGGGCGAGGATACGGTCGCGGAGGGTGTCCTCGGTGGTGGTGCGGAGGGTGAGGAGGAGTTTGAGGAGGCGGGTGGCGTTGAAGGCTTCGGTGATGTTGACGTTCCGGAGGGCGTGACGCCATTGGGCGGCGGTGAAAGGCAGATGGAGACGGTCGTAGTGACGGAGGACTTCGCGGCCGCCGATGTGGAGGGCGAGTTCGTCTTCGGTGTTGGTGACGGTGATGGCGACGCCGGGTTGGAGCAGGGCGTCGAGGGTTTCGAGCCGTTGCTGGAGAGCTTTGGCGTGGCGCTCCTTGGCCCAAGCGATGAGGGCGCGGCCTTGGAGTCCGGCAGGAGCTTCCGGCGATTCCTTCCAAGTGGCGGGGGTGCCGATGTCCGACCAGAGGCGGTCGGGTTGGAGAGTGATCGGAGTCGTTTGGGCGCTGTGGAGGCGTTGGTCGAGCTTGGCGATGGTGTCGCGGCGGAGGGTGTGGAGTTCCTGCAACTCGCGGGCACGAGTGCCGATTTTCATGCGTTGCTCGGGGGACGCGTCGGGGATGGGAAGCGGGGCGATGAATTGTTTGTTGGCTTCGTAGTAGCCGCCTTCTTTGTCCTTGGCGGTGCGGCGGAAGACGAAGTCACAGACTGGGGCATTCAAAATGCCAAGCAGATACCAAGCGCTATCCGCGCTGGGCGTTAAGATTCCGTTCACGCGGACATTGTTCAGGTAAAACTGTCCACTGTGATCATTGCAGATGCGAAGCGAGGGAACCGTTTGCGCGACAATCAGTTTTGGATACTCCTGTTTATAGATGCTTTGGTTTCTTCCGAACCGAAACCAAGTTTCGTCATCGAATCCATTGTTTTCTCTTTTGCGCAAGTCGGGCTGGTTACTGCAAAGATACGACCATGCATGAGGGAACTTCCTGCTCATTTCGGCTTCGCTGAACAGACGTGGTCGGCTTGTTTCCAGGGTGTAGGGGAACAAGATGTAAGTGTCTGTGATTGGAGTAATGTAGCGCTTAGCTTCCTGGCCTGACACAAGGGGCTTCATGATAGCGTCCTCAAGCGAGACCGTATCGCCTTTTTTCGTCTTGTAGATTCCACTGCTTATCCTCTGCAGATGATAGATTGGATCGGCACTCGTGATGAGGCCCTGGAAAATTTGTTGAGTCCAATCGGGGTTGCCAAGTGGCCTGCTCCTCTCACGGAGTTTTGAAATGAATTCCATCTCAGCCTTTGGAGCGAGGTTCCATGCGTCTTCCTCCGGTAGTTCGTCGTAGGGAATTTTATCCGCATTTTCCCACTGGATGGCGGCGGTGTTGCCATCGGGGGCGAAGGCGCAGGTGAGGGCCGGGACGGCGGAGCCGCGGAAGAATTGGAGGGCGGTGTAGGTGATGGCTTCGTCGAAGATTTGGTGGCTTTTGAAGTCGAGCCAGCGGTCGAGGGTGCGGGTGCGGCGGATGAGCTGGCGGAGGGGTTTGCCGTATTCGTTGACCATCCAGACGTTGGGGGCGATGTAGCCCATGCGGCCTGCGGGTTTGAGGATGCGGATGCCCTTCTCGATGAAGGGCAGATACATGTCGAAGTTGCCGCTCTGGGTGCTGGCATAGAGCGGGGTGCCATCGGGGTTTTTGGCCTCGACGAGATAGGCGGCGGTGTCGTCCTGGGCGCGGCGGAAGTGCTGGAGCTTGATGTAGGGCGGATTGCCGATGACGCAGTCGAAGCCACCGTGGGAGAAGACTTCGGGGAAAGCGGCGTGCCAGTCGAAGGCGTTGATGCGCTCGCGTTCGTTGGGATCGGCGGCGGCGAAGAGGGTTTCGTGGCGTTGGTTGTAGAAGGCGTCGAAGTCCGTGCCGACGAGGCTGTTTCCGCAGCGGATGTTTTGATCGAGCGAGCAGAGCGGCTGGCCTGGGCTAGCGGTGTGGAGCCAGAGGGCGAGCTTGGTGATTTCCACGGACTCTTGGTTGATGTCCACGCCGTAGATGTTGTGGGAGAGGATGGAGCGGATGATGGAATCTTGGTCGAAGAGCCTGCGCTCGCCGGTGATGCGCTCTTCTTCGGCGACGACCCAGCGGTATTCCTCGACGAGGCGGTTGAGCGCTTGGATGAGAAAGGCACCGGAGCCGCAGGCGGGATCGACGATGCGGAGCTGACCGAGGCGGAGGCGGTATTTGTCGAAAAAGGCGATCCATTTCCCGGCGGTGGGAGCGGTGCGGCGCTTGTCCTTCAGGTAGATGCGGAATTCGGCGATGGCGGCCTCGTCGAGCGGAGAGAGGGTGTCGAAACCGAGCTCGGTTTTGATGTCCTCCAGGCGTGCACCGACGGTTTGCTCGACGATGGTGCTGACGGTCCACTCGGGTGTGTAATAGACGCCGTCGGTCTTGCGTTTGCTGAGTTTGTTGATGGAGACGCGGCCGTCGGCCTCGGCCTCCATGATTTCCAGCTCGGTGATGGATTGCTCGAAGATGCGGCCGAGCGTGTAGAGCGAGATGGCGCGTTCTCCGGCGGCGGAGCTGAGGCCGAAGTTGTAGGCGGCGGAGAAATAGAGCAGCGTGCGCTTGTGGGCGAGCAGGCTGGTGGCTTGGTTGGGGGCGCAGAAGACTTTGGCGGGGATGTGGAGGGCGTCGAATTCCGGGTCTTGCTCGAAGAGGCCGCCGTTGAAGCGGTCGATGGCGTGGGAGCCGAATTTCCCGCCGTCGCGCATGGCGCGGAACAGGGCACGCATTTCGTCCCACGGGTCGGAGCCTTCGGGATCGTAGAAGCGGCTCTGGCTTTTTTCGATGAGGATATCGCGCAGCAGAGCGGGCGGGTAGCGGAGGACGCGGCCCATGTCCTCACAGAAGAGGATGAAAATGCAGCGGTCGAGGAAGCGCTGGGTGAGGCGGACGAGCTGGCCGCGCGTGCCAGTGAAGTTCGGGTTCGCTTCGACGAGTGTGTGATAGACGAACTCCCGGTATTCCCGGTATTCGCGGTAGAAGTCCTTCTCTATGGTTTTCTCGCGGACGACCTGGTCGCGCAGTAGGCGGTCGAGAGGGGGAGCGCCGCGGTCGGCGAGCAGCATGTCAGGCTGGAAGAGTCGCCAGAAGACGAAGCGTCGGAAGGCGCCGGCGGGGGTTTCTGAAAGCAGGGTCGGCTCGACGGGCGTGTCGGGGCCGGAGAGGATGAAGCGTTGGTATTGGCCGCGCCCGAGGCGGCGGGCGTAGAGCCGGAATTCGTTCATGTCCGTGACGAGCGCGAAAAATGGCTCGGTGAGGCAGTCGCGGTCGCGCGATTGCCAGGCGGACTGGAGATAGTCGAAGCATTGCTCGACGGGTGAGCGGGTGTTGCCCTTGCGGGCTTGTTTCGCATCGAGACCGGAGCGAATGTCCTTGAATTCGCAGAGGATTTGCGGGACGCAATCGCCGCCGAAGTGGCCGAGAGCGAGGTCGGCGAAGCCGGTGCCACCGGATTGGCCCGCACCTGTGAGTTCAAACTGAGGGCGGCAGGTGTAGGCCGGAGTTTCGTGGCCTTGGAGATGGTAGCCCCAGATTTCTGAGAAGAAGCGCTGGATAAAGGCGGTCTCGGAGGCGCGTTCGGTCAGAAGGTCACGGGCGGCCCAAGCGCGGAGGCGGGTGAGAAGAACGGCGGATGCGGAGCTGGATTCGAAGGCGTCGAATTCGGTGCTCCATTGGGCGCGGAGATAAGTGTCTTCGAGGAGGGGCTGGGTAGGCATGAGGCGGTGCCAACCTAGCGGGGTGCTGTGGCGTGGGAAGGAGAAAGCAAACCTGAGTCTCTGGTATAAGTCCCCGCAGTGCTCAGCGGCATGGTCAGCAAATGGATCAAACAAGGTAACTATTCAGGTCTTTAAGAAAGCTTGAGCAATTTCGAAAAGCGACTGAACATGAACAGCTCCAACAGTAGCAAACCGCCCTCCAGCGACGGCTTGGAGCGCAAAACCAAATCCCTTCGGCGCAAAAACACCGGACGCAATCCCGGCGGTCAACTAGGCCACCCCGGCCAAACCCTTCAGCAAAGCCCCGCCCCCGACATCACTCATTCCATTGCATTGGATCTCTGCCCGGACTGCGACGCGGATTTGTGTGACCAACTCGTCGCCAGTGAGGAAAAACGCCAGGTTTTCGACCTTCCGCCCATCGCCATGGAGGTGAGCTAACACCACGCCGAGTGCAAATGGTGCCCCGCTTGCGCGAAATGGATCACCGCCCCGTTTCCCGCCTAAGTGAGCGCCCCGGTCCAATACGGATACGGCATTCAAAGCGTGATGAGCTATCTCAATACCGTCCAGTTGCTGCCCTGTGAACGCACCGCAGAATTCTGCCAAGATCTATTCGACCACCGCCCGCAAGCACGGACTCAACCTGATGGACTTCATCAAATCCGCATTCGCGGGTAAACCGGTGGATTTCGCACCTGAATAGTTGCGTTGGATAAAAAGATTGGCGGATGGCTCAAGAGCTTTTTTTGCGTAATTCGGCGTTTTCGTTGATAGCTGAATAAGCCTGTAATCGTTGGAAAATGGAGAGCATTTTTTATCCCACCGGACTGAGTTACAGGAGTCCCGCTAACCCGGGACTGCTGTGAGTCATTTGATTCCGAAATTTTTAAATCAAGCTGGCTTGTTAGCGCCGGCGTTGCGGATTTGATCGAAGGTGCCTTCGATGAGTTGTTTGCCTTGCTCGCCGATATTGTGATAGATGGTGGACATCGTTTGGATTGTGCTGGCGGCGGGGCCGGCGAAAGTGAATTCGCAGTTGGTCACTTCACATTGGTTGAGGGCGAAAGGCCCGTAACCGAGGACGACAAAACGGCAATTGGTGAATTCACAGCCTTCGTATTCGTGGAAATCGAGGACGACTTCTTCGTTGGCAAATTTGTTTTTGGAGATTTTCATCGGATTGTCAGGAGTTCGTGTTTGAGGTTTTTCGCGTTCATGGATTTTCATGAATCGACGACGACGGTGATTCAAGACACTAGACGGGATTTGTCCATCCTTTGAATTTCATCTTGCTCAGGAAACCCGGCTGTCGAGCTGGAAGACCTGACCGGAAGTGTAGGGGAGATACTCGTGGAGATGGCGGATGAATTCCGCGACCGTTGCGGGGGTGTTGAAACGCCCCAAAGAATGGTCTGCAAGAATTTCAGTCTTCCTTGCAGTTGATACGGTTTGTGTCATTTGCGTTTCCATGAATCCTGGTAAAATGGCGTTAAACCGGATGTTTGAAGACCCGTATTTGGTTGCCAGATCACCCGTTAACCCAAGCAAAGCCGCTTTCGATGCGGCATACGCAGCTTGGCCTGCGGGCGGATGAAGCGCAGAATAGCTGGAAATGAAAACAATGTGACCGTGACCTTGCCGGATCATTTCTGGTAGAACTGCTGCCGCGCAATCGATAGCCCCCTGTAAGTTGACCGCGAAAACCTCGTCCCATTCATTTTCACGCATGCGAAACAGAGGAACATCCCGGGTGATCCCGGCGGCACACACGAGTAAATCTAGCTGACGCGACTCGAAGTAGCTTCGAATGGCCGCCGAATCGGTCACATCGAGTTCGCAGCGACTAGGCGTCAAGACGTCCCAGCCGGCCTCCGCAAAAACCGCTGCAAGTGGCTTTCCCAAACCACCGCCAGCTCCTGTGATGACCAAGTGTTTCACGCGACCCAATGGTGCGATGGTTCATTCGATTTCCACAAGCACCGTGATTTCCAAGAACCTGCGAAAATCTTGCGAATAACATCAGGACTAATGGGTCAAACCATTCTGGATTTAAAAAATTCTAGGATCATTCTGATTTCATGCAGCTCAATGCCCAACTTATTCTTTCCGTGGAACCCTTATGCTTGCAATGAGGAACAATGAATTTTCCAGGTTGTTCACACTATGAAGAAGAAGATCTTATGGGTTCAAAAATAAAGAAATCATCAAGAAAAGAGGGGATTTTGCTGCTAGATTTTTTCGTGGCAAATCAGATCGACTGAAGAATCGCTCTTAACGAAAGAAACCTCCCAGCGCTGTGCTGGGAGGTTTTGAGTAAGCTGATTGGACCTGGTCTGTGCGCGAGTTACTCGCACGGCTCAGAGAAGCATCAGGGCGGGTTGCTCGATTAGTTTTTTCACTTCAGATAGGAATTGAGCGGCGACAGCGCCATCGACTACGCGGTGATCGCAAGAGAGTCCAAGATTCATGCGCAAGCCGGGGACGATTTGTCCGTTTTTAACGACAGGTTTTTCAATGGCGGCACCTACGGATAGAATTGCAGCTTGCGGTGGATTGACAATTGCGTCGAAGGATTCAATTCCCCAGGCACCGAGATTGGAAACCGTGATGGTACCACCATCGAATTCATCGGGTTTGAGTTTCTTGTCTTTGGCGCGGATGGCGAAGTCTTTGACGGCGCGAGAAATGGCGAGGAGGGACTTAGATTCGGCTTGTTTGATAACTGGAGTGACTAGGCCGTCTTCGACTGCGATGGCGATGGATAGGCCGATGTGTTTGAATTTCACGATGTGGTCACCGGCGAAGGAGGCGTTGACGGCAGGCACGGTTTCGGCAGCGTTGATGACGGCTTTGAGGATGAAGTCGTTGACGGAGTATTTGTTGCCGTGGGTTTTTTCAGCCTGTTCATTCACTTGTGCGCGGAGCGCCATGAGGGGCGCGGCGTCCACTTCGACATGGAGATAGAAATGCGGGATGGTTGTTTTGGATATGAGCAGGCGGGAAGCGATGATTTTGCGCATCGAGCTGAGCTGGATGATTTCGTCGTTTTCCTTGGCTGTTGGAAGAATCGCTTGGGGAGCGGGAGCGGGGACAGGAGTTGTCGCTTTGGATTTGATAGATGATGTGAGGGCAGCGGCGGCGGACGCTTCGGGTGAGGAAGCAGCAGCGGTTTTAATAGGTGTGGTGGCAGCGGTTTGAATGTCTTTTGCGACGATGCGACCGGCTGGGCCTGAACCGGTGATGGTGGAAAGGTTTACACCGAGATCGGCAGCAACCTTACGGGCAAGTGGCGACGCCTTGACGCGGTCTCCGCTTGAAAGAACAGACGGGGCGGCAATCGCAGGCGTGGGTGCAGGAGCAATGGTGCTTGGAGTGACGGCGACGGCTTGAGGAGCCGGTGTGTGGATCGCTTCAGAATCTCCATTGAGCACGGCAAGAAGCCCACCGATTGGGGCTTTTTCGCCCTCTTGGATCAGGATTTCTGTGATGACGCCATCGTCAAAAGCTTCCATTTCCATGGTGGCTTTGTCAGTTTCGATTTCGGCAAGTATGTCGCCGATTTCGACAGAGTCGCCGACTTGTTTGTGCCATTTGATGAGGGTACCCTCGGTCATGGTATCCGAGAGTTTTGGCATTTCGATGTTCACAGACATGATATTGATAGGTGGTGGAGTCGGGGTGAGGATGGGAAAATGTCAGGGCATTTCCAGTCTTTTTACGGAAACAAAAAGCGCGGGGAGTTCAGGACTCCTCCGCGCTTAGGAAAATGATCAATTGTTGGATCAGGGTTTGACAACAACTGGACCGAGTGGGAGCGGTTTCATGGTGGGAATTAGGCCGATATTTGGGCTGCCAACGGAGCCTTGGGCGCTAGCCATCCGCATGGTGGATTCGGAAGTGGTGCCGCAGCAGTCTTTTTTCGGGCAGTAGTGGCGGGCGCATTGTCCGCAGGGAATGCGCACTTTTTTCGTCACGGTTTTGTAACGAGGCATTTTTTCTTCGATGGTTTCGATCATTCCGCCTTTGCCGCTTTTGGAGTCGCCCGGGGTGACCACTTGCTTTGTGACGATGTCGTAGCCGCAGGTTTTCACTTGGCGGGTTTCGGTGCGGTAGCCGACGTTTTGGCTGCTGCCAGTGCCGAACATCGAGCAGCAGGATGAGAAGCCGAAAGAAATGGCTGCGAGGGAAACGAGGAGGAATAGGTTTTTCATGGTGATTATTGGATTAAGGAAATGAGGGAAATTTACATGCAGCAGCATGAGGTGAGGCTGAGGGTCAAGGCTGCGGCGGTGATGATGATGGTGAAACGTGTGAACATAACGGTTATGCTAGGAACGAGAGCAAGCTTGGCAACCAAAAAGACCGCTTGGTATTGAGGATGTTTGGAATTGAAATATGCTGGATCAAGCCAAAGTCAGAACTTTGTCCACGATTCGTCGAGGATTTGGAAGTTGCTCATGCTCAATGTGTGGTGAATAGATCGCTGGTGCGTCGATGGAGCAGACCCGTTTGATGGGCGCATCGAGATAGTCGAAGGCGTGCTCTTGGATGAGCATGGCGACCATCGCAGAAACTCCGCCGAAGGGTTTGGACTCATCAACGAGGACGACGCGGTTGGTTTTTATCACTGATTTGAGAATGGCGTCTTGGTCGAGCGGGCGAATTGAGCGGAGGTCGAGGACCTCGGCGTTGATGCCGTGTTCGTTTTGGAGGATTTCTGCGGCGGCCAAGGAGTGAATGACGGAACGGCCGTGCGCGATGAGCGAGACATCGGAGCCTTCGCGTTTGATGTCGGCAACTCCGAGCGGAATGACGAAATCTCCATCAGCCGGGTCTGGAACTTCGCCGGTGGTGCCGTAAAGGAGGGTGTTTTCCATGACATAGACCGGGTCGTTGTCGCGGATGGCGGCTTTGATCAGGCCTTTGACATCGGCTGGGGTGGCGGGTGCGCAGACTTTTAAGCCGGGAAATGCGGCGAACAATCCCTCCGGAATATGCGAGTGGGTCGCGCCGACACCGGTGCCGCCATTGGCCGGGCCGCGGACGACGATGGGGCAATTGCACAAGCCGCCGGACATGTAGCGGACGCAGGCGGCGTTGCTGACGAGTTGGTCGAAGGCGACGGAATGGAAGGACCAGAACATCAATTCCATGACCGGACGGACGCCGAGCATCGAGGCACCGATGCCCATGCCGATGAAGCCAGCTTCGGAGATCGGGGTATCGACAACGCGTTTGTCGCCCCATTTTTTCCAGAGACCTTCGGTGACTTTGTAAGCGCCGTTGTATTGGGCTACTTCTTCGCCCATCAGGACGACGTTGGGATCGCGGGCGAGTTCTTCATCAAGGCCTTCGCGGAGGGCTTCACGGTAGGTGAGAATGCGGGACATGGAAAATTACGGAATGGAGATTGTAAAAATGGATGATCAATGAGGTTCAGTCATTGAAAAAATGGCGGCCGATTTTGGACGCTGGTGTGTTATGGTCAGTTTCCCAGTAAACATCGGTGCTGATGTCCTCGATCGTCGGGGCGGGGGATTCTTCGGCGAATTTGACGGATGCGGCGGCCTCGTCGGCGGCGGCTTTGTTGATGGCGGTTGCACTTTCTTCGGTCAATACGCCTTCTTCGATCAGACGGCGGCGGAACACGGCAATGGGATCGTGGTTCTGTTTGTAGTTTTCGATTTCCTCGGGCGTCCGGTATTTTTTATGATTCGCGTCCGCGATGCTGTGGCCGTAGTAGCGGTAGGTGTCGATTTCCAGGACCGTCGGTTTGTGTTGTTTGCGGGCGCGTTCCATGGCGATGTGAGTCTTGGCGCGAACTTCGTAGATGTCCGAGCCGTCGATCACGTCCCATTCGATGGCGTAGGCTTCTGCGCGTTGGGCGAGGCAGCCGCTGTAGGCGGAGGAGCGTTTTTGGGAGGTTCCCATCGAGTAGCCGTTGTTTTCGATGACGTAAACGACTGGGATTCCGAACAGAGCGGCAATGTTCAGGGATTCATGGAAGGCGCCTTGGTTGACCGCGCCGTCGCCGAGGTAGCAAAGGCAGCAGCCTTCTTTACCGAGATATTTGAGGCCGTAGGCAAGGCCGAGGCCGAGTGGAGTCTGGCCGGCGACAATCCCGTGGCCGCCCCAGAAGTTTTTGTCGGGTGCGAAGAAATGCATCGAGCCGCCTTTGCCTTTCGAGCAACCGGTTTGCTTGCCGTACATTTCCGCCATGCACTCGTTCATGCCCATTCCGACGGCCAAGGCGTGACCGTGGTCGCGGTAGGCGGTGATGAAATGGTCGTCTGCGCCGCCGAGGGAAATCGTCCCGACCGCCACCGCTTCTTGGCCGATGTAGAGGTGGAGGAAGCCGCCAATTTTTCCGGCTTGGTAGTATTTCAGGCCAGCTTGCTCGAATCTACGGATCCGAACCATTTGCGAGAAGAGCTCGATTTTCCGCTCGGTCGTGAGCGCTTGGTTGATGGGCGAGTTGGCGAAATCGAGTTTATTGGAGCTGGCGCTGCTGGTCATGATGGCGTTGAGAAATTGAAATAAGACGGATCGCTCACTTGGTGGCAAGAATGTCGCGCACCGGAATGGAGAATTTGGGAAGACGAACTTGGGCGACGGCGAAAATGGCGGTGAAGAGCACATTGGCGGCAGTCAGATTCCGCAGGAAAACCCAAGAAGGGATTTTGCTGCCGAGCGGGCCGGCCCAGACGGATTGGTAAAGACCTTCCAAGTTTTTGGCGTAGAGTGGATCGGTGATCCAGGCGGCACCGCAGGTGATGAGGTGGAAGGCGAGGGCGGAGGCGGCGGAGCCGAGAAGCAGAATGGGGAGGTTTTGTTTCGAGAGGGATTTGCCGATGAAGAAAATAGCAAACAGGGCGAGGCCTGTGATCGCGAAATCGAATGGGTTGGCGGTGTGGCCGACGCCGAGCGGGAAAGTGATCGCCCATACGCCGAGTGGGATGGCAAAGCCGCGCCAGCCGGGGGCAAGCAGAGTCCCGCAGAAAAATAATGCGGCGAGTGGTTGGAAATTTGGTTGCGACTCAGGAAGCGCGCTTCCTAACACACGAAACGCGATGATGAGTCCGACGATGAGGCAGAGTGGAATATAGCGGTGCATGACGGTCGAAGAATTGTGGATTTTTCGGAGCGCGGCTAGATCAAAATCTTGATTTTGATGAGGTTTTTTCAGCGTGTCGGCGACTTTTGATTGAATGGCCCAAAATTGTTCCACGTGGAACATCGCTGTTTCCGAGCTTGAGCCTCGGCGGAGAAGCTCTATGTTGCGCGTCCTGCGATGTTTCGATACCCCAAGTGCTATGATGTGATTGTGATTGGTGCCGGCCATGCCGGTGTTGAAGCCGCGATGGCCGCCGCCCGCTTGGGCGCGGAGGTGGCGGTGCTCACCCAGAATCTCGACACCATTGGCCAGATGTCATGCAATCCGGCGATCGGCGGACTGGCCAAGGGCCACATGGTTCGCGAGATCGATGCGCTCGGTGGAGTCATGGGATTGAATACCGACGCCACCGGAATCCAGTGGCGGATGTTGAATGCCTCGAAGGGTCCGTCTGTGCGGGCACCGCGGGCGCAATGTGACAAGAAAGCTTACCAATTCCGCATGAAGCGGGAACTTGAGGCGATGCCCGGCGTGGAAATTCACCAAGGCAACGTGGCCGACCTCGTGGTGGAGAACGACCGGATCACCGGGGTCACGACTTCGCTCGGAATGGAAATTTCCGGCAAGTCTGTCATCCTCAGCGCGGGGACATTCATGGGTGGGTTGATGCACGTCGGTCTCCGGAATGAAAAGGGCGGTCGGATGGGGGACGCGACATCCAATGTTTCCGAGGCGCTCAAGCTTCTGGGCTTCGAGGTTGAGCGCTTCAAAACCGGCACGCCCTGCCGTCTGAATGGCCGCTCCATCGATTTTTCCCGCTGCGAGCGCCAGGAAGGCGACACGCCCGTGCCGAAGTTTAGCTTCATGGCCGACACCCTGCAAAAGGCCCCGGATGACATTTTCACGCTCAACCCGTGGGGAGATCCACTGTTCCACGTGGAACAAATGCCGTGCTGGATTACTTACACCAACCCCGCTACCCACGCTGTGATCGCTGCGAATCTTCATCAGTCGCCGATGTATTGTGGGGTGATCGAGGGCGTCGGCCCGCGCTATTGCCCGTCGATTGAGGACAAGGTGGTGCGTTTCGCCGAGAAAGAGCGTCACCAGGTATTTCTCGAGCCGGAAGGCCGTCACACGTTGGAGTATTACGTCAACGGGGTTTCCACCTCGCTGCCCTACGAGGTGCAGCTGGAGTTTCTTCGTTCCATCGTCGGTTTGGAGAAATGCGAAATTCTCCGCCCGGGTTACGCGGTCGAGTATGATTATTGCCCGCCCACCCAGCTTCGTCCGACGTTGGAAACGAAAATGGTCGAGGGACTCTATTTCGCAGGCCAGATCAACGGCACTTCCGGCTACGAGGAGGCGGCGGGGCAGGGGCTCATCGCCGGAGCAAACGCCGCTCTCAAGGCGCTCGGGAAACCGGAATTCATCCTCGGCCGCGACGAAGCTTATCTCGGTGTGATGGTGGACGATCTGGTCACTCGCGGTTGCACCGAGCCTTACCGGATGTTCACGAGCCGGGCCGAATACCGTTTGTTGCTCCGCCAAGACAACGCCGACATTCGGCTCACTCCGAAAGCTGCTGAGATTGGCTTGGCTAGCGGGGAAAGAGTCCGCCGAGTGCAGGAAAAACTCGTGGGTCTTGAGAAAGCTGAGTCCTTCATGCGCCAAACGGTGCATGAAGGCGTCAAAATCGACCAATGGTTCCGGCGTAGTGAAAATTCATGGGAATCTCTGCCCGAGTCGCTGCTTGCGGAGTTCCAGACCGACCTCTGGCCACTCATCGAGACGAATTTCAAATACGAAGGCCACCTCGGCCGTCAGCAAATCCAGATCGACCGTATGTCGCGGCAGGAAGGAAAACGGCTGCCGGAAGATCTCGATTATTCGACGATCCACGGCCTGAAAAAGGAAGCACAAGTCCGTTTCTCCGAGATTCGTCCTGCCACCCTCGGCCAAGCCGGTCGCATCCCCGGCATCACGCCTGCGGATTTGGCGATGCTGCTTGTCTGGCTGGAAAAACTCGGTCGGGAAGAAGCGCCTTGATGGATTGGGCGACCTTGAAAAAATACAAGTCATTTAAAATCATCAATTTAAGATATTGATTGTTTAAGATGAATCGCTGCTAGCCCCCGTGTTTTCAAGGATTCGGGCATCCGTCTTAAGAACGGTTTCGGAATTGTTGCTTTTGCGGCATCGGGCTGGACTCTGCCGGTCTGCCTGCTCAAAATTTCGGGAATGAAACCTCGTTTTTCTCCACCCCACGGCGCGCAAAACAAACAGGCCCGCGAGAACCGCCACGTCCAGACGGTGGAAACTATCGTTCCCTCGCTCGATGAGGATGACGTGTTGGCCATCGTCGCGCAGCAGGCGACGCCGTTTGTGTTGATCCTCGATTGCGTGCAGGACCCGCACAATCTCGGCGCCATCCTGCGGACGGCGGATGCGGCGGGCGTGCATGTGGTGGTCGCGCCGAAGGACAAGGCCGTGGGCATCACCGAGACCGTGCGCCGTGTCTCGGTGGGCGCGGCGGATCATGTGCCGTTCGCCCAAGTGACCAACCTCGCGCGGACGATGGAGAAGCTCAAAGCGGCCGGGTTGTGGCTGGTGGGTACCTCGGATCACGCGACTTCCAAGTCGATTTACGAGCTCGATCTGAAAGGCCCCCTCGCGCTCGTCCTCGGGGCCGAGGAAAAAGGCATGCGCCGCCTGACCGAAGAAAACTGCGATTTCCTCGCCCGTATCCCGATGGCCGGAAAGGTCGAATGCCTCAACGTCTCAGTGGCCACGGGCGTCTGTTTGTTCGAGGCGGTGCGTCAGCGCCGAGTCGCTGGTGAATGAGCCGGTCCGGATCTTGTCCGATCTTCACCTCGGCCATAAAATCTGCCGAATCGAGCAAGTTTCAGCCCTCCGGTCATTGATCGCTGGAGCGGGCACGGTCATTTTTAACGGCGACACTTGGCAGGAACTTGCGCGGCCGTTTCTCGAACGCTCGACGGTGATGCTTGAGGAGTTGCAATCACTCTGCCGCGAGGAAGGGGCGGCAGCCGTTTTTCTATCCGGAAATCACGATCCCGGCTGGTCGGGGCCGGGCTGGGTGGAGCTGGCGGGCGGGAGGATCGTGGTCACTCACGGCGATGCTTTGTTATTTGACGGCTCGCCGTGGAAGCGCGAGATCCTGGTCAGCGGCCAGCGGGTGCTGGAGCTTTGGGACGAGCATCCGCGTGCCGACACCGATGTGGAGGAGCGCCTGCGGGTGGCGCGGAAAATCGCTCGCGAGCTTTGTTCCACCGAGCATCCGACAGGCCGGAGTTTTCTGGAACGGGCGTGGGACGCGATCCTGCCGCCGAGGCGCGCGGTCAAAATGATCGAAGCCTGGATGACTCAAGGCCGGCTGGGCGCGAAGTTCTGTGAGAATTATTTCCCGCAGGCGGAAGTGCTCGTCATCGGCCATTTCCACCGTGCGGGCCGCTGGCGGGAAGGCGGCCGCGGCGTCATCAATACCGGTTCGTTCACCTCACCGGGGCGCGCGCAGTGGGTGGAGTGGAACGATGGTTGGCTGAGCTGCGGCGTGATCGAGGAATTACCGGAAATTTGCCGCAAGGGCGAGACGCTGGACGTCTGGCGGTTTTAAAAAAGCTGGTACACGAGGACGGGATCGAACCGCCGACCAATCCGGTGTAAGCGGACCGCTCTACCGCTGAGCTACTCGTGCAAGGCGGACTGGGAAGCTGGCGGGAGATTTCGCGAAGATCAAGCCCGGAGTGTTGCAAGCTTGCGGGTGCGGTGCTGCGGTGGTTTGTTCCCCGGACGAATGCATTTGCGCCTCTCAGATCAAGAACTCGCCACGCTGGTGGAAATGGTCAGCCTCGCGGCCAACGTCGCGTCGTGGAACCAAAAGGAAACCGCGAACGACCAAGTCTCGGCGTTTGAGAATCTGGAAAGCAAGATTCTCGAAAAAGCCGGCCACTCCGGGCTGGGCGACTGGATCGAGTTCGACGAGGAAACCCAGCGCTTCCGGGTGAAGGCGGAGCGGGAGGAAAATCTTTTCTATCACGAGTGCTACGAAGAATTCCGCAACGAGAGTTTCTGGGACGAGCTGGCCGTGCGGCTGGCGGACCGCGACCTCGCACGGGCGATCGGTTTCAAAGAGTGGGAAAAACTCAGCGAGGAAGATCGTCGCGCCCGCACCGTCGCTTGGGAAAAACGCTACTGGGAGGAGTTCTCCAAACGCGGCGTCGAGCGCGTGGTGGTCGTCACCCCACCCGGCGAGGGCTGAGTTGAATACGACCAAAATCAGATAGACACGCATTCGATTACTTCACGGTTCGCTCATCCACCCCAAAAAGAATCAAGGGGCTAACTAGGAGTTAACGGCAATTGACGATCGGGCGAATTTCATGAGACGTTCATAAAGTGCAACGAATAGAAGTCTAAGTTCACCGGCAGGATTCTCTAGTTACCATCGAGATGAAATAGGGCCGAACCCATTCGCGTCAGGTTAAGGCCATGATGCCTGCTTCCACGGGGGATTTCCGGGTTCGTTTGCCTCGTTCGACGTGTCTCGGGTCGGGATCAAATGTGTCTAACTCTGCCAGATCGCGGGCTTTGATCAGTCGCACGGCCAGGAGGTCGTAGAGTTTTTCATAACTCAGCCTTGCTCGTCCGACTGCGTTTCCAATCCCTCATGCCGAGCTGGTGGGCGATCATCCCTGCCAGCACCAGGGCTTGCAGATGATGTTCGTTGCTCTTGCGATTGAGGGCTTTGCTGAGGTTGAGCGCCTGCTTCCATGCGCGGAATTGAATTTCCACCGCCCAGTGGGCGCGGTAGATCGCGGTGAGCTGGCTCACGTCGGCCTGCTCTCGGCTCAGATTGGTCAGCATGAGGTGCCAACCGTCGCGGAGCAGACCTTTCGGGCAGGGATTCTTGCCGCAGTCCCGGGCTTTCTTACGACGCTCAGCCCGCCGAGCTGCCGAGACTTTCGGGTCCGCGCGCATGGCCACGAGACGGCACTTTTTGCCCTGTTTCCCGACGATGGCATCGATGTCGATGATGTCTCCCTTTGAACTTTTGAGCAATTTTTCAAGGGTGCGTCCATCCGCTAACATGACGCCGGTGGTCAGTGGCAGGCGGGTGAGCCACCAAGCTTTCAGCTGCTCAATGGCGGTGAACTCGCTGAGGCTGAAGTAGCCCATGTCGCGCAAAACCAGATCGCCGCGCCGGACTTCGATGACGAATTCCTTGCCGATGGTTTTGTCCTGCTCGGTGGCGGCGTGCAGGCCGTGGGATACGATAGAGCCGGTTAGCAGATCGTAGGCGAGGTCGATCTTCACCCCGGCGGTCTTTCCATAGTGGTTGCCGTGCGCGGGGAATGCGTCCGCATTGGACTTTGGCATGACTTGGCTAGAAGCGTCTTCAATGAGGATGCGTTGGATTCCGCTGCTCCCGATCGCCGTGGCGGCGGTGCTGTAGCGTTGTTCCATGAGATCCCCGAGAACCCTCATGAGGAAAGCGGTGGAGCGGATGTCGAAGCGTTGGTGCAGGGACTGGCGCGCCATGCCCGGATGGTCCCTGTCTTTGAGGTCGCCTGCGATTTGGTTCAACGACGCCAGGCCGGTGGCCACGGAGCTGAGCAGGGATTGGAGGAATCCGGCGGCGGTGAATTTGCGGGAATTGCGGATGATCAACCGGGTTTGTCTGGCGATCAGATCGAGGTCGGGCAGGCTCGGCCACGAGCGGCTGGCGGCTGGCGGCTGGCGGCTGGCGGCTGGCGGCTGGCGGGTGGCGGGTGGCGGGTGGCGGGTGGCGGGTGGCGGGTGGCGGGTGGCGGGTGGCGGGTGGCGGGTGGCGGGTGGCGGGTGGCGGGTGAGGCTTTTGACATACCGATCTTGCCGGCCCGCTTGCCTTGTCAAACTTTTATTGTGATTATTTTATCCAAATCGTTGAATATAAGTCATTTGCGCACTAAGCTGACGCGAATGGGCATGAGCCTTATCCACGCATTCTACGGGCTATTTTGCATCGCGGGCATTCGGGACTCGTTCGTCCGTGTTGTTGTCAGAACGCCTACTGCCGCTCGAAGCGCAGGCGCATGAATCGGCGGGACGGATCGCCTGTCAGCGGATCGCGGGCGCGGACGGTCTCGATCACGCCAGTTTCCAGCACTTCTAACGGTAAGGGTGTCCACGTTCCCAGTCCGTCGGAGGATTCTGCGGCGTAGCTCACATCTGGCAGGTTTTCTGGGCGGGTGAAAATGAGCGTGAGTCCATTGCTGTCTTTGGTGACCACGAGGGGTGCGGTGAACTCGCGGGGATCGGTTCCCAGCGCGTATTCGGCGAGGTTGGCAAGGCCGTCGGCATCGGGATCGGCTTCTTCCGCGTTGAGTCCTGCGGTTTGCTCGGCCTCGGTGAAATGATCGTCGCTCCAAGCGGCCCAGTCATTTCCTGGGGCAATGACGAGGGTTCCGGTGGCTGAACCTAGGTAGTTCGGATCAGTCACGGTGGCCAAGACCGCGTAAGAACCCACGTTTTTCGGCGCGCTGGCTAAACCGTCGTAGGTGATGGAAACGCTCAGGCCAGCCGGTGTGGTGGCGGCTGAGGCGGTCTTCTCGGTTCCGTCATAGGTCTGATTCAAGTCTGCTAGGGTGACGCTTGCGGATGCCGGGGTGACGGTGATGCTTGCGGTGTTGGAAAACGATCCGCTGGTGGCGGAGATGACGTGCGGACCACCGACGGCGGTGGCACTGAACAGGCCTGTCATACTGATGGTTCCGCCGCCGCTGGCAGACCAAGTAAAGGACGATGGCTGGCTGGTCATGGCACCGTTGAATTGGTCCAGCAAGGTCGCGTTGAAGACTTGGGTGGTGCCAAAAACTGGGTAGGCCACGGCGGGGGTGACCTCCAGGCCCGAGGCAGTTTGCACGACCCGCAGGTTCACAGAACTTGATACGGCGAGTCCTTGCACGTCTTTGGCCGAAACGGAAATCTGATAGTTGCCGATTTCTCCGAAACTTGCCGTGGTGTTTTTCGCCGCATTGGTGCCATTGGTGGAGAATGAGACCGGGGTGCTTGGTCCACTGGAAACCGCCCAGGTGTAGGTCAGGGCGGATTCTCCGGCGTCGTCGCTGGCGGAAACCGAGAGCTGGGCCGACGAGCTACGAATGATCTGATAGACGGTGCTGTCGGGATCAGTTTGGGTTTCCGTGGATGTGGAGGTGGCTGCGGTGACAATGACTGGCGGTTGGTTGGTGAGATCGCCGCCGCCGATGAGCGAGATGCTGTCCACATACCAGCCGGTGCTGGCGGTGCTGGCATCGGTGGCGATGCGCCAGCGGAGGCGGAGGTTTTTTCCTGCGTATTTGGCGGTATCGGTGAGGTTGACGATGGTTTCGACAAAACCGCCGCTGTTACCGGACCAGGCGAGTTGACCTGCGAATTCGTTGCGGCTGGCAGGACTGCCGCTGGAGCTGATGGTGGTGTTGTAGCCATTGCTGGCGAATGCCGCGCCGGAGGTGGAAGCCGTCACGTCGAACCATGCTCCGTTGTTGATGGAAAACTCGAGTTTGCCCGCATCTTTCGCGCTCTGTAGGTTGCGGTTTTGCCAGAACTTGAGCTGGAGATTGGTGGCACCGGAAGGGATGGCGATGTTGGGAGAGACCAGATTGGTGGTGCTCTTCGTCGCGGGACCAGCGGCGAAATATGAGGTGGCTGGCGATTGGCTTTGGGCGGTGGTCAGGGACCAGTTATTGGATCCGGTGGTGGATTCTGAGGTCCAGCCAGTGACCGGGCCGTCGAAGTTTTGGACCCAAATGGCACCGACCACTGCGAATGCGCCGACGAGGGTGGATGTTTCGAGGTTGGGATTGGTGGCGACGACATTCCAGGGGCCAGTCGCGGCTCCGGTGAGGTTGAACTGGCAGCGGAAGATCGAACCGACTTCCAGAGCAGAGGTGGCGGCGATGTCGGTCTGGCCGGATTTCGTGAGTTTAAAGGCAGTGGCCGTGCTCATGTTGGTCCCGGAAATATCCACGGTGACGGTCGTGTTAGCGAAGCCGCTGGTGGGGGTGATGCCGGACAGGACGAGGGGCGGATCCGCATCCACAATAGTGCCGCTGATGAAGTATTGGCCGATGCTGCCGTAAGCGGTGTAGCCGGAAGGCGGGGAAATGAGTGGGGTGCCGGTGCCGGTATTGCGGACCTGTAAATAGTAGTAGCCTTGAGTGAGAGTGGTGGAGATGGCCGCAGTCGTGAGAGTGGCGCTGTTGTCTGAGGCGATGAGCGTGCCGGCCTCGTTGTAGAGTTCCAAGAGGATGTCCAGATTGCCACCGCGGGTGTCGGCGGGCTGGATCCACGGTTTGGCGTTCAGTTGGACGCTGCCTGCTCCCGTGTAGAAGGAGAAGACGTCCACATCCGTGTTGCGCTCGATCAAGCCCTTGTTCGCCGGGTTCGAGTTGGCAGGATCGTTTTCCGGCGTGGTGGAGGAAATGGTGGTGCCGCTAGTGATCGTCAGCGGCGTCGCGGTTGCGGCCGTGTTTGCGTGGTCGTCGGGGCGGTAGGGCACCCGGGCGCTGATGATGGAAAGATCGTCTTGCACCAGATTGGCATCGAAGTAGTCGCCTTTGGACCATTGGGAGACATTGCGATAGTATCCCGTGCCCATGATCGGTCCCCAAGAAACATCCCCGGTTCCGTGGCCTCCGTAATAAGCCAAGGTGGATGTGCCGTCATGGGACAGCCCCATGTTGTGGCCCATTTCATGGGATGCGGCTTCGGCGATGATGGCTTCGTTTCCACCGCCATTGGTGCTGGAGACCCAGGCGGGTTGATAGTTCGGCGAGTAGGTCGAGTTTCCAAAAACGCCGACGTATGCCACGCCGCCCGAGCCATTATGGGGCAGTGCCACTCCGTTGTTGTCGGTGGTATCACAAATCAGCAACCAGCCGACGTTGTCCTTGTTGCCAGTGTAGTTGTCGGGATCGTAGGCGACGTCCGTCGTCACATCGACATCGAAGGGGGTGTAGTCTTCCGCCACGCGCTGCCAGACGCGCTTCATCCATGCCTGCTCGGCATCGTTGAAAGTGGTGAAATCCCCATCCTGAGACCAGACTTTTACACTCCAACTGGTGACACCCGCGCTGGTGTTCCACGCGGTCCCCGACACGATCCCGCCGTTGAAGTCCAGATAGATGCGCCGGGTGGCTCCGGGCCTGGAGTGGTAAGCGGGAGGAGAGTTCACCGCTACGGATGCATATTCGATAGGCGGTGGCTCGGTGGACTGTTCTGGTTCCTCGACGGTGTTCCCGGTCGCGCTGGAGCTGTCATGTTTCGTTTCCGGGGTGGCGGGTCCGTGTGAATGCCCCTCGCAATCGCCGTGGTCGTCCGGGCAGACGATGAAAATGCCGCCGCCGTTGTCCACTCTGAGGTGTTTCGCCGCGTCGGATTGATCGAAGTCAAAGGTGTGCAGCCACTTCATCGCCTTTTCCTTGGCCTGTGGATCGAGTGCTTGAAGATTGGTTTTGAGTTTTCCTGGAGGCAGCTCCTCGGCGCGGAAGGGGTTTCCCTTTCCAAACATCTTTCGGGGAAATTCTTCGGCTAACGCGATCGACGCGGCAAAACCAAGCCAGACAAACAGGACAAGGGTGTTAGCAAACAAGGATTTTTTCATGGGATTTTGGCAAGTATCGCCGGGCAAACGGTCCGGCAGTTATCTAATGTAAAAATAATAATCTGAAATCAAGATGCTGATAACACTAGGGCGAATGATTGGCGAATTAAATATATTTATAAATCTAAATGAAATCTCATTCGGCGCAATAATCTAGCAACTTTGTGTCGGCAACAGGGATCATGACCTCGGTCTGCGGTCTTTTGTTTGAGGTCTTTCAATCGCTTCTCCCATTTCTTTTCCGAGGCACGGTCACGGTGAGGATGAGCGGGGCCATCATTGCTTTGGTCTTCTTTGACTTTTTCATGAAGTAGCTGACTGAGGTTGTAGGCAAGCACGATGAAGGCGCCGGAGCGCGGGTGAACTGGATGGATTTCACCCTCGAACTGGATGATAGCAGGACGCCCAACAGGGATTTCAAGGAATTCCAATCTCAATCCTGGGTGGATCCGATCATCGGAGCCCGCTTTTCGGCCGATCAATCGGAAAATTTCTTCTTTTACACCTCGGGAGACATCGGCGGCTTTGATGTTTCCTCGCAACTGACTTGGCAAGTCATGGCTGGTTTCGGCTACCGGGTCACGGATAACGGTTCCCTCCTTCTCGGCTATCGGGCCATCGGCACCGACTACACCGACGGCGGCTTCACCTATGACGTCGTCGCTTCCGGACCGATCATCGGCTTGGAATACAAGTTCTGAAATCATCACCAAACAAAGGTACGCGGATACCATGGTGAAACTCCCTCATCCCATATTAATCGTCGCGACCTTCTTACTGGCCGCCTGCACGCAACTTGCAACGGCCAAGGAAATCAATCTCGCGCCCGTCGGACTCCAAGTCGTGCCAAGCAAGGACCGCTTGGTTTCCCTTGATGACCACATCAGACTGGCGGAGGCAGCGTCGCACAAGCTGGAGCGCAATCCCGGTGACGATCAGGCGCGGCGCGAATACAACTTCGCCGTCGCCAGGATCTGCGGCTCCCTGCGGCAGTCCAAGCTGACACCTTGGGCCGCGCCGGTGAAACTCGCCTCCCACACGCTCACTTGGAAGCGCGATCCGCATCCCGAGATGGACCCGGCGAAATATGAATTCATCCCCGCAGACCAGCTCGAAATCCACGGGAAATCCATGGCTGTGCGTGAAATTAAATCCGGGTTGGGCGCGCCGTTGGTCGCAAAACGCGTGGCCGATCAAACCCACGAACTGGCCCCGACGCCCCATTTCTATTTCACCGTCACCGCCATCGCGCGCTTCACGGGCTCGCGCTGCGAAATTGAAATCGTCGAGGCGCTCGAACATGAAACTGTAAGCGTTGGCGGACACACTTGGCCGCTCGCAGCAGACTTCACCGCGCCGCTCGCGATGACGCTCACAGAAATGGAGACACAGAAACTCAATATTCCCCGCCTCCTCCGCCCGGCCGAATTCGCCGGCTCCACCCGGATTTCACGCCTTGAGCCCTATGATCCGAATAAAACAGTCGTCCTACTCGTGCATGGCCTCGCCTCCTCGCCCACCACATGGTTTCCGCTTCTCAATCAACTGAGGAACGACCCCGCGATCCGCGACAACTATCAATTTTGGTTCTACAGCTACCCCAGCGGCTATCCCTATTCCTACTCCGCATCCATCCTGCGGAAGGAACTCGATCAGGTGGAGAAACACTACCCGCTGCACCAGAAAATGGTCGTCATCGGCCACAGCATGGGCGGCTGCATCAGTCGCCTGCTCATCACCGACTCGAAGCAGCAGATTTGGAATCAGATGTTCACCGTCACGCCCGAGCAAATGGACATGACGCCCGATCACAAACACATCCTCACCGAGTCCTCCATCTTCGAGCACCGGCCGGAAATCGGACGCGTCATCTTCATTTCCACCCCCCATCGCGGCAGCGATCTCGCCACCAACTGGATCGGCAAGGCCTTCATCCACCTCGTGAAAATCCCCGACACCCTTCTCAGCATCGGCATCGAAGAAGCTCGCTACAAAAAACACCGGGCCGGAGAAAAACACCTCGACCGCTTCCCGGACAGCATCGACACCCTTGCCCCGAATAATGATTTTGTCACTGCCATCAATACCGTCCCGATCAAAGCGGGCATTCCCTATCACACCATCGCCGGAGATCGCGGTCACGGCGACGCGCCGAAATCGAGCGACGGCGTCGTGCCCTACTGGAGCAGTCATCAATCCGGAGCACTTTCAGAAAAAATCGTCCCCACAAATCACGGAGCGCACCAGCACCAAGAAGCCATGGACGAAGTGACACGTATTCTTCACGAACACCAACAGCCTCACAGATAACACTCATCCACCCGCTTCACCAATTCACGGCATCAACGCGCCGGTCGATGCCGGTTTCAACGAAGTGTTCGACAACGTCGAACTGCGATGTCATCAGCCACGGCTTGCTCCTCGGCTTAGAATGCAAGCTTTGAAAGCCTCTAGCGGGGTCTGCGAGATCATCAAGCCGGACTAGCCGTCACCTCCGTCCCCCGAAAAGCCTCCATTCCGAACAATCCGTTTGCCACCTGAAAAAATGTTCCCCAACCTCGCCACCATGTTTAAGACATCATCCCGAATCCTGATCGCCATCGCCGCACTCGGCCTCGCTTCCTGCTCGACGAGCGTCGAAATGCCCAAGGGCACGAGCAAGGGCTATACCTCCGTCCGCCTCATCCAGCGCGACCCCGCCGGCCCGGCGGTCACTAACGCCACCGAGAAACAGGTGCACGGGATGATCCAGAATTCCATTTCTAAACAATTCACCTCCAAGGGCATGGCCTACGGACGCGGCAGCACCGATCTCGTCGTCGCTTACATGGTCATCTATCAAGAGCCCGGCATGACTTCGAGCTACGAGACTTACTTCGGCTACGGCCGCGACGCGGGACAGATCTCCGACCTCGCCCACACCCGCGGCGCGCTTGAGAACCAACGCCCGGACTACTTCCGCCAGGCCGGCGTCGTGATCGATGTGATCGACAGCCGCACCAACAAGCTCGTCTATCGGAACTTCGCCAAGGGCGACGTGATCAAGGGCGCGTCCTCCGGCACCCGCACCGCCCGAATCGACGCCGCCGTGGCCCAAGCGCTTGGACCGTTCTTCGGCGGAAACTGAGGCTGCCATAGCGCCGATGCTCAAGCTGCTGCTGATCCTCTTCCTGCTTGTTTCCACCTGCGTCGCGATTCACGGGCTCGGGATGATTCTCGGCATCCGCTGGCTCGGCCGCTCGTGGCCCCGGCAAGGCTCCCGTTTCACCCTCATGCGGAGGTTCTGGTTACTCGTCCGCGTGGTTTATGGTCTGTTGGTGCTGCACCTGCTCCAGATCACGGTGTGGGCGGCTTTTTACCAGCTCGACGGCTGTTTCCCGGATTTCGCCACGTCATTTTACTATTCAGCGTCGAGCTATTCCACAGTGGGCTACGGCGATGTGGTCTTGCCGCGTGAATGGCGCATCCTCGGAGCGGTGGAGGCCGTCACCGGAGTGATCATGTTCGGCTGGAGCACGGGCGTCCTCTTCACCATCGTCCACCATTTGCACGCGCACTGCTTCAGGCTCCAGGCCGGTCCCCGTGAGTGAGCAAAGCCCGGCCCCGGCGGTCCTTTTGCCCTTGCCAGGAGGGATTGAAATCAACACCGTTTAGCTGTTCACATGATTACTCGTTTATTTTCAGCCGCCTTGCGCGGGGTCGATGCTCAAGAAGTCGAAGTCGAGGTCAACGCCCGTGGCGCCGACAAGCCGCTTGTTATCATCGTCGGGCTTCCTGATGCAGCGGTTCGGGAATCCTCGCAGCGGGTGATTTCCGCCATCGGGGCTTCGGCATTGAATCTCGATGACGGGATCAAAACGGTGAACCTCGCGCCGGCGGATTTGAAAAAGGAAGGGCCGTCGTTCGATCTGCCCATCGCGCTGGCAATGATCGCGGCGAGCGGAACGAAGCCGTTCAACGCGGAGGACTGCTGTGTGGTCGGCGAGCTGGGGCTGGATGGCACGGTGCGACCGGTCAAGGGCGTTCTATCCATCG
>JBEGUC010000014.1:0-39522 GCA_041179105.1 Verrucomicrobiota bacterium
TGCCAGCGCTTTCCATCGCGACATCGGTGCCGGTGCCCATGGCGATGCCGACGTGGGCGGCGGCGAGGGCGGGCGCGTCGTTGATGCCATCGCCCGCCATGGCGACGATGTGGCCTTGCTCGCGGAGTTCGCGGATGAACTCGTGTTTGTGCTGTGGCTCGACACCGGCTTTCACTTGGTCGAGGCCGAGAGTTTTAGCGACAGCTTGGGCGCTGCGTTCGTGGTCGCCGGTGAGCATGATGATTTTCAAGCCAAGCGCGTGCAATCGGGCGATGGCTTGCGGGGTGGTGGATTTGATCGGATCGGAAATGGCGAGAATGCCTGCGGCTTGGCCGTCGATGGCAGCGAAAATCACGGTGCGACCTTGGGATTGAAGCTCGGCGGCCTTGATGGCGAGCGTTTCAAATCCGGTGGTGCCGCGCAGTTGGAGAAATTCAAGTTTGCCGAGAATAACTTGGCGTCCGGTGAAATGACCTATCACTCCGCCGCCGGTCATCGAGTCAAAATCGGTGACCGTTTGCGGCGTGATGCCGCGCTGCTTGGCTCCGTTGACGATGGCCGTGGCGAGGGGATGCTCGCTATTTTGCTCGATGGAGGCGGCCGCGAGAATGAGGTCGTTTTCGCTCGTGCCATCCGCAGCGATGACTTCAGTGAGGCGGGGTTTGCCCTCGGTGAGCGTGCCGGTTTTGTCCACGACGACGGTGGTGACTTTTTCCATGAGCTCGATGGCTTCGGCATTGCGGATGAGGATACCGGCCTGCGCGCCGCGGCCGATGCCGACCATGACGGACATCGGCGTGGCGAGGCCGAGGGCGCAGGGGCAGGCGATGATAAGGACGGCGACCGCGTTGACTATGGCGAAGGCGAGGCGGGGCTCGGGGCCGAACGACGACCATAACAGAAATGTTACCAGAGAAATGACGAGCACTGCCGGGACGAAATAGCCGGCGACTCGGTCTGCCAGCGCCTGGATGGGGGCACGGCTGCGCTGGGCCTCGGCGACCATTTTTACGATGCGGGCGAGCACGGTGTCGCTGCCGACGCGGCTGGCGCTCATGATGAAACTGCCGGTCGTATTGAGCGTGCCACCTGTTACGGGATCGCCGGCTGATTTCCCAACAGGCATGGGTTCGCCGGTGATCATGGATTCGTCGAGCGAGGATTGGCCAGAGAGGATCGTGCCATCGACGGGGACTTTCTCGCCGGGGCGGACGCGGAGTTTCGCGCCGGTTTGTAGGGATTCGAGCGGCACGTCGCGTTCGCTGCCGTCTTCGACAAGCCGGGCGGTTTTGGGTGCGAGATCGAGGAGGGAGCGGATGGCGCTGCCGGTTTTACTGCGGGCGCGGAGTTCTAGGACTTGGCCAAGCAGGACGAGCACAATGATGACGGCGGCGGCTTCGAAGTAAATGGGGACTTGGCCGTGGGTGGTGACCGATTTGGGAAACAAGCCGGGCGCTAACATCGCCACCGCGCTGAAAATGTAGGCGGTGCCGACGCCGATGGCGATGAGCGTGAACATGTTGAAATTCCGACTGACGAGCGAACGCCAACCGCGTTTAAAAAAGGGCCATCCCGCCCACATCACCACGGGCGTCGAGAGGATGAACTGAGTCCAGCGCGAAGCACCGCCGCCGAACTGTGGGAGCGAGGGGATGAGATGGGACATCGCCAGCAGGAAAACAGGCAAGGCCAGTGCCGCGCCGATGCGGAGGCGGCGGGTCATGTCCGTGAGTTCGGGGTTTTCGTCCTCGTCCGGTGTTTCCGCGACGGACTCCAGCGCCATCCCGCAAATTGGGCAGTCGCCGGGTGTGTCCTGGCGGATTTCCGGGTGCATCGGGCAGGTGAAAATAGGTTTGTTGGCGAATGTTGGGTTCCGTTCGAGGGCCATCCCGCACTTGGTGCATTCGCCGGGTTTGGCGGATTCCTGGCCTGGGCACATCGGGCAGAAAAATTTCGCGTCTGCGGCGGGCGCGACCGGGGCGTGATTTCCGCCGCAACAGGAATGACATGCCTTGGGCGCGGTGCTTGGGTCCACATGCGTTCTGGAAATCGGGTCTTTGGCCATGGCGGTTTTTACCCCGTGGGTGACAAGTTCTTCAAGCGGGTAGAAAGAAAAAGCCGCCTTCCCGGTGGGGAAGACGGCTTTTAAATGAATCGTTCAGGACGATCTCTCAGGCGGCTAACTCAAGGAGTCGGCACAAGTGAGATGGTCTTGAGAATCCGTGAGGCGATCTGATACGGGTCGCCTTGGGAGTTTGGACGACGGTCTTCGAGGTAGCCCTTGTAGTCGTTCTGCATGAAGCTGTGAGGAATCCGGACGGACGCGCCGCGGTCGGCGAGGCCATAGGTGAATTTGTCGATCGACTGGGTCTCGTGGAGGCCGGTGAGGCGGAGGTGGTTATCCGGGCCATAGACGGCGATGTGTTCTTCGCAATGTTCGCCGAAGGCTGCCATGAGAGCTTCGAAGTAAGCTTTGCCACCCTTTTCGCGGAGATAAGTGGTGGAGAAATTCGCGTGCATACCGGAGCCGTTCCAGTCGCCTTTGACCGGCTTGCAGTGGTATTCCACGTCGATGCCGTATTTTTCGCAGAGGCGGTTGAGGATGTAGCGGGCGGTCCAGATTTCGTCGGCGGCGCGCTTGGAGCCTTTGCCGAAGATTTGGAATTCCCATTGGCCTTTCGCGACCTCGGCGTTGATGCCTTCGTGGTTGATTCCGGCGTCGAGGCAGAGGTCGAGGTGCTCCTCGACGATCTGACGGGCGATGTCACCGACGGCTTTGTAGCCAGCACCGCAGTAATACGGGCCTTGTGGGGCTGGGAATCCATCCGCAGGGAAACCAAGTGGGCGGCCGTCTTGGTAGAGGAAATACTCTTGCTCGAAGCCGAACCAAGCACCGGCATCGTCGAGGATGGTGGCGCGGCCGTTGGTCGGGTGCGGTGTGACGCCGTCGGGCATCATGACCTCGCACATCACGAGGGCACCATTTTTGCGAGTGCTGTCCGGGTAAATCGCGACCGGCTTGAGCATGCAGTCAGAGCTGCGGCCTTCGGCTTGCTGGGTCGAACTGCCGTCGAAACCCCACTGCGGGAGTTGGTCGATGGTTGGAAAGCTGGCGAATTCTTTGACTTGGGTCTTGCTGCGGAGATTTGGCACGGGGGTGTAGCCGTCGAGCCAGATGTATTCCAATTTGTATTTGGCCATGATGATGTTGATTTTCAGTGATTAACGGTAATTATTTTTAGAAAGTCCCGGAAATGAAGGCATCCCTTCACCTGCCTGAGACGGCTGACGCACATGAAAAAGCATCATGCGTGCCAAGCTTCAAGCCGATTTTGCCAGCCGTGATTTTCACTCCCGGGAGGGGCTGCAACCGCGATGACGATGAGCCTTGTATCCTCGATTCCGGAGTTGTCGATGGCGCGTTTAAGGAGTTTTGAGGCGGTTTCCGGCGGATCAGTGATTTTGTTTCGGTTCAGCCCCCACCGATCGTCAAAGAGCTCAAATCGGGTATCTACCTACTTTACGACTGCGCCTGCGGCACCGGCGGGATTCTCACGGAAGGCGAGGAAACCCTCCAGGCGCTCGCATCAGAACTCGGTTTGCAGATCACCGCCTATCTTTACGGCCAAGAGATCAACCCGGAAACCTACGCCATCTGTGCAAGGCGGACATGCTGCTCAAGGGCGAGGAAATGTCCCTCGTTACCCGCACCAGCGATGGCCAGATGCTCTTTCTCGCAAACATGGTGGCGAAGATGAATCACGACACGCCGCTCGGCAGCCGCATCGCAGAGGTCCACAACGGCTCCTCACTCTTCACCGGCGATGCTGGCCAAGGCGAAAGCAATATCCGCCGCTGGATCATCGAGAATGACTGGCTCGAAGCCATTGTCGCCCTGCCGCTCAATCTCTTCTACAACACCGGCATCGCCACCTACATCTGGGTGCTCTCCAACCGCAAGCCGGAGAACCGCAAGGGCCAGGTCCAGCTCATCGATGCCTCCCAGTGGTTCAAGCCGCTGCGCGAAAACCTCGGTAAAAAGAACTGCGAACTCGCCCCGGACGACATCGAACGCATCACTCAGGCCTTTCTTAAATTCAAGGAAACGCCCGAGTCGAAATTTTCCCGAACGAAGCCTTCGGTTACTGGAAAGTCGTCGTCGAGCGCCAGCTGCGGCTCCACAGCCAGCTTTCCCTGCCGTGCATCGAGTCCCTGCGCTTCGCATCCGGCGACGAGGAAATCCGCTCGGTGCTCTACGACGATTTCGGCGATGACCTGTTCCGCAAGTTCCCGAAAATCGCCGACGGCTTGGAAAAACGCCTCGACGAATGGGGTGCCGATGAAGACGAATCCGACGACGAGGAAGGCGCGAAAAAGAAGGGCCTGCCCGAGAAAACAAAACGCAAATTCCTCGATCCGAAAACCTGGGAGCGCGACGGTCGCCTCGTCGAAACCGCCACCCGCCTCCGGGACGAAATCGGCGGCGGGCTGTTCGACAAGGATGTGCGAACGATCAATGAGCACTTGGTCAATATTTTCGACGAGGGAGAACTGCGCCGGTAGGCAACGATCCGGAAATTCCGGATCGTTCGAACCGAGGGCAAACGGGAGGTGGCGCGGGAGATCGAGCACTACAACTTGGACGCCATCCTCGCCGTCGGTTTCCGGGTCAAATCGCAGTGGGGCACCCAGTTAAAAGACACCTGCTCCCCCGAAATCCTTCGTCTGGCCGCCGAGCATTTCGAGGCGGAGTTGTCCCAAGTCCCAACGGGGCGACTCTATGCCAGCCCAGGGCAACGCCCTGGGTTATGCATTGAAAATCAAACAGCCCTGAAAGGGCGATTCAAGTCATGCCCCAATCCCTCGCACGCCTCCACATTCATCTCATTTTCAGCGCCAAGAACCGCGAGCGAATCATTCATGGGGCCGACAAGTTCCAGACCGGCTACGACGAGCCGCTGCTTCACACCATGTATGTGGACAAGGTGCTATCCGGCATCAAGGCAGTGCAAACGCTCTCCCGCCTGAATCGCGCCCACCCGGAAAAACGCGATGTCTTCGTGCTCGATTTTCCAAATAACAACGAAACCGTCACCCAGGCCTTCTCGGATTACTACCGCACCACGATCCTCAGCGAAGAGACGGACCCGAACAAACTCCACGACCTTAAACTCGCTCTCGATGCCCATCAGGTTTACTCGCAAGACCAGATCGACGGAATCGTGGATCTCTTCCTTGCAGGAGCCAGCCGCGAAAAGCTGGACCCGATTCTCGATGTCTGTGTGGCCACCTACCTCGGACAACTCGACGAGCAGGGTCAGGTGGCGGTCACAAACCAGCACACTTGAGAGGCTCTCGGAAATCGACTCCATGCTCACCTGCGGAAAATGGTTGGCTTTGCGCTTGGCGACGGCGGGCGGGCGTTCACACTCCCGCCAGTGAATTCAGCGCCTCTTGGATTTTTCGACTCGGGTGTCGGCGGTTTGACCGTCGTCCGTGCCGTGCAGGAACTTTTGCCTGCGGAAACTATTTTGTATCTCGGCGACACGGCCCGCTTGCCCTACGGCTCGAAAAGCCCGGAGACCATCCGCCAGTTCGCGGACGAGGACGTCCGATTCCTCATTGCCCGCGGGGTGAAAGCCATCGTCGTCGCCTGCAACACCGCGACCGCTCACGCCTTGCCGAGTTTGCATGAAAAATACCGGATTCCCATTCTCGGCGTGATCGAGCCCGGCGTGGAAGCGGCGCTTGCCTGCCCGAATGCCGAGCGCATCGGCATCATCGCCACTCGTGGCACGATTCGTTCTCACGCCTACCAACACGCGCTCGCGCTGCGGAAAACGGGCCTGATGATCCACGGTCAGGCGACTCCATTGTTGGTTCCTCTGATCGAGGAAAACTGGATTGACCATCCGGCGACGCGGCAGGTTTTGAAGACTTATTTGGATCCGCTGGTGGAGAAAGGCATTGATACGCTGATGCTCGCCTGCACCCATTATCCGCTGCTGATTCCGGTTTTGCGGCAGCTTCTACCGGCGGACGTGCGCCTCGTGGACTCGGCCACGACCTGTGCCGAGCATTTGAAAAAGGAGCTCACGCGGCTGGATATGCTCGATGCGAGCGACCGCGAGGGCGGGCTGGAAATTCATTTGACCGACCTCTCGGAGGAGTTCGAGTTGCTCGCCCGCCAGTTTCTCAAGAAATCTCCTGGTCGCATCCACCGGGCGGTGGTGGGTAGTTAGACCGATACTTTGCCGTCGCTCACGTGGAGGCGGCCGATCCCGCCGAGCGGGGGCGTTTCCCGCATCCAGTCGAGGTGGGTGGTGGTGATCCATTTCTGCGCGAGCGGCGGCAGGTGATTCATCAGTGCATTGCGGCGGCCGGGATCGAGCTCGCCGAAGATGTCGTCCATCAGGTAGATCGGCAGTTTGCCGCCGCGGCGTTCGAGCAATTTCCCCTGGGCGAGTTTCAGGGCCAGCGCGAGCGTACGTTGCTGGCCCTCGCTGGCGAATTCGGCGGCGGGCATGCCGTGGATTCGCAGATCCAGCTCGTCCCGGTGCGGGCCGACGACGGCTTGGCGCAAGCGGGTTTCGCGCTCGCGGGCTTGCAGCATCGATTCCCGCAAATCCGGCCCGCTGGCGGGGAGGTAATTCAGTGTGAGTGGCTCGTCCTTGCCGCTGACCGCCCGCTGCGCCTCGGCGGCGAGCGGGGCGAGTTCTTCGATCAATTTTGCACGCGCGGCCATCAACACGCTGCCGTGCTCCACCAGAATTTCCTCGTAGGAGAAAATTTCCGCATCGCGCGGCCGACTTTCCTTGAGCAGCAAATTCTTCGCCCTCAAGGCTCGGCGGTAGCGCGACCACGAGCGGCGGTAGGCGGGGTCGATCTGCGCACCGAGGAAATCCAAATAGCGGCGGCGGCCCTCGCCGGGACCGCGGACGAGTTCCAAGTCCTCATTTCCCATCCACACCACCAGCCCGCCGTCTTCCAGATAACGCGTTTGGCTGGGGCGGATTTCCTCGTCCACCTTGAGCACCAAGCCCTCGCGCGAATACCGCACCTGCAGCTCGCTGCCCCAAGGATCGCCCGCGATGCCGAATCCCTTGCTGCCAAATCGCCCGAGCGCTGTCATCCGGTGGGTGCGCGGCGAGTGCAGCCGGACGAGCACGCACAAGGCTTCGAGGATGGAGGTTTTCCCTTGGGCGTTGTCGCCGGTCAAAATCGTGCCCTCCGCTGGGACATCAAGGTCCAGCGAGGCAAAGCATCGGAAATCCATCAAGCGCAGCGAGCGGAGCACGGCGAAGGAGTAGGGGGAAATCCCGGCGCTGGGAAGTGACGATTCGAGCGGCGGCGCGCATCGTTGGAATGGATCACAGTTCGGTGATCACCCGACGAGATGCGCGCCTTTTGAGGGCCGCGAGGCGAAGATCTGGGGCTTGATGCCGGTCGCCTTTTCGTATTCTGCGCCGAGTGTGGCGGCGATTTCTGAGGCTTTGCGGGATTCGCAGAGGGTGACGGTGGACCCGCCGAAGCCGCCGCCGGTCATGCGGGTGCCGATGACGCCGCCGTTGCGGCCGATTTTGCGGGCGATCTCGACCATGATGTCGAGTTCTTTGCAGGAGACTTCGAAATCGTCGCGCAGTGAGTCGTGGCTGGCGGCCATGAGCGGGCCGAGTGTTTCGAAATCGTTTCGGGCAAGCGCGGCGGCGGCGGCGATGGTGCGGGAAATTTCCCCGACAACGTGGCGGGAGCGGCGGTTGACGGGCTCACCGAGTTTTTCCCAATTCGCCTGCACATCGGCGGCGCTGACGTCGCGCCAGGAGGCTTTGCTGAGGATGGCAAGGCCGTCTTCGGTGTGTTTTCGGCGGGCGGCGTAGCCTCCGTCGGATAGCTCGTGGTGGACCATCGTGTTGGAGATCAGGACGGTGAGATCGGGGTTTTCAAAAGGGACGAGCTCGGGTTCGCCGGTCTGGCAGTCGATGAGGATGAGTCGGTTCGGCTTACCGAAGGCTGAGGCGAATTGGTCCATGATGCCGCAGGGGACGTGGGCGAAGTCGTGCTCGGCTTTTTGGCACAGCAGGGCTTTTTCCTTGGTGTCGAGGACGGTATCGAGCAGACCTTCGAGGAAGGTGGCGGTGGCGCATTCGAGTGCGGCGGAGGAGGATAAGCCCGCGCCGCCGGGGATGGAGGAGAGGATGTAGGCATCGAAGCCGGGGATCTGATGGCCGCGGTCTTGGAAGCCGCGGATGACGCCGCGCAGGTAGTTTGCCCACTTGGGCTGGCTGATTTCTTGGGGCTGGGAAAGGTCGAGAATGGCGATTTCCTCGCTGATCGCGGTGGTGATGCGGGCTTGGGTGGTGCCGTTGGCGCAGCCGGCGATGACGATGTAGCGGTCGATGGCGAAGGGCATGACGAAGCCGTCGCAGTAGTCGATGTGCTCGCCGATGAGGTTGACGCGTCCGGGCGCGGCGGCGGTGATGGTGGCCTTGGCTTGGAGGCGGTTCGCGAGTCCCGTGGCAGCGTCGGTGACGAGATCGCTGAGGTTTGGATTGATTTGGAGCATGGGATTAGGAGGGTGGATCGGTCTAGGCAGCGGGCGATTGGTCGAGTCGGCGGCGGTAGCTTTCGACGGCTTGTGTCCAAGTGGTGTGAATTCCTTCTGCCGGGCGCAGCCAGACGGCGCGGTGCATCATGAGCATGGCGGGGGCGGCGTATAGCAGTTCAGAAAGCTCATTTTTGGAAAGTCCGGTCGGACCCTCACTGAGGCAGCGCTCGGCCAGTACTTCCTCGGCAGGAGTGAGTTCGGAATGCTCGAGCAGGGAAACATGGACGCCGTTGACGTAGGGATCAACCACGGCAGCGACGATTCCGCGGCGGGAGTCGGTGGAGGCGTCGAGCGCGGGATCGACGGCGGCGGTGGCGCTGTCGGCGAGGAGGATGACGGACGGGGGATTGAGTTCTTCGGGCGTGGCGAGGATTCTATTTTTCAGCAGGGCGCGGCCGTAGCGGGAGCGGCTGGTCCAGACGGAGACGGGGGCGGAGAGGAGTAAGCCGAGCAAAATCGGGGTCATCCAGAGGGCGAACGCGTATTTGGAGGTGAAGTCGCCGGGGTTTTTGGAATAGTAGCCGATGTTGATGGCGATGGCGGTCCAGGCCAGCCCGAGAATGGTCTGTGGGGCGTGGAAGCGGAATGCGTCGCCCCAGGCGGTGCCGTCGGTTTCGCGGTTTTGATTTCCCCAACCGACGGCGCGGCCGAGGATGATGCTCAGGACCATGAGCGAGTGGGCGACCATGATGCAGGGAGCGAGGAGCATGGAGACGATGGTTTCCAAACTTGCTCCGATGACGATTCGGAGGGCACCGCCGAAGGAGCGGCGGATGCTGGGAGTCAGAATGGCGCCGGTGACGGCGAGAATTTTCGGCAGGAAGAGGAGCGCGAAAATGAAGCCAGTGAGAATGATGCTTTGTTCGATCCCGTCGATGTGGAACCAGCGGGCGGCGTAGCTTTCGAAGGGAAGTTGGCTGAGCTCGCTGGAGTAGCGGTCCCAGGCGATCCAGGTGCCGAGGGCGAGAAATAGGAACCAAAGTGGGCTGCCGAGGTAGGCCATGATGCCCATGAAGAGGTGCATTCTGACAGAAAACGGCAGTTTGCGGGCGAAAATGAGCCACAAGTGCTGGAGGTTTCCTTGGCACCAGCGGCGGTCGCGGATGAGGTGGTCCACCAGTGTGGGCGGGGCTTCTTCGTAGGTGCCCTCGATGTCCCAAGCGAGCCAGACTTCCCAGCCTTGGCTGACCATGAGCGCGGCTTCGACGAAGTCATGGCTGAGAATTCGCCCCCCGAAAGGTTCGCGGCCGGGCAGGGCGGGGAGTTCGCAGAATTCGGAAAACGGCTTCACCCGGATGAGTGCGTTGTGCCCCCAGTAGCTGCCGCCGCTGAGTTGCCAGAAGTTGAGTCCGCGGATGAAGAGCGGGCCGTAAAGCCGCATTGCGAATTGTTGGAGACGGGTGAAAATCGAGGAGCCGCGGATCAATTTAGGCGCGGTTTGGAGAATCCCGAGGCGCGGGTAGGCTTCCATGATGCGGGTCATGGTGACGATGTCGCCGCCGTCCATCAGGCTGTCCGCGTCGAGCACGAGCATCGCTTCGTAGTCGCCGCCCCAGGTGCGGACGAAGTCGCCGATGTTGCCAGCCTTGCGATTTTCGTTGGTTTTGCGCCGCCGGTAATAAATGCGGCCAAATGCGTCGAGACGCCGACAGAGGTTGGTCCAGGCGGTTTCCTCCATCACCCAGAGGTCGAGGTCGCGGGTGTCGCTGAGGATGAAGAAATCGAAAGAATCAAGATTTCCGGAGGCTTGAATGGAGCGATAGATGGCCTCGATGCGGGCGCAGACGCGGACGCTGTCCTCGTTATAAACCGGGATGACCACCGCGTGGCGCATGGCGAGCGGGCCGGTTTTCCCTTCGGCGAGTTTGCTGATTCTGACCGAGCGCTTGCGGCCGAGTAGCATGTCGAACGCGCCGAAAATCGCGTGGAACGAGCCGAGGACGAGTAGGCCGTTGAGGATCACGAAAATGGCCAGCAGCGGGAAGTGGGCCTTTTGGAACTGCATTCGATAGAACAAATCCGCCAGCCATAGACTTGCGAGGATGTTGACGATGAGCACGCTACCGAAAAAAACCGTGCGTCGGAAAATCGTCCGAAACCGACTGAAGAACGGCTTGGCGGAAGCGCAGGAAGTGAGGTCGGGATTTTCCATCAGTCCAAAAGGGTGAACCACACGGTGACGATGATGAGCAGCACGAGCAGGCCGACGAACATGATCCGGACGATCGGCTTGCGGTCCATGGTTTCCCACCATTGGGCGGCACCGCTGCCGATGGCGTTGAATTCGAGAGGGCGGGGGATCATGGTTAGCTGGGCGAAACGCGGACCGGCAGCGAGGTAGGATTTTTTCATCGCCTCGACGAACTCAGTCGGCCACGGCGCGGGGGTTAGGAAAACGCCTTGCCACTGGTCTGGCATGCCGGCGAGCAGCAGCGCGAGGCGGCCACGGGCGGCGAGGCGGCGATTTTCCAAAGGCACGTCGAGGACGTCCTGGGTCCAATTGGCCACTTCACTCAAGGCTTCCTCCATCGCGATGAGGCGAGCGGGTTTTTCTGGTTCAGCGGCGCGCCGGGCGGAGGCGCGCCAGAGGATGCTGCGGACGAGCTCAGCGACGAGCAGGCGATTCCTCAGGCGCAGTGCCTGCAAATAGGCCTCGACGGCGGCGTAAGCCTCTTCCCATTCATTGAGTTCGCCCTCACTGAGCGGGCGCAAGGTGTTCAAGGAGTGATGCGATGGACCCATGTTTCGGTGAGGAAATTTTCTCCGCGTTTGAGGCAGCAACGAAGTTCGACTGGGCCGACGTCCGCGAGCTTGCCACCTTCGGCGGCAGGGGCGATTTGGAAGGCGACGCGCCAGCGGGCATCCGGGATAGGTTGGAGCGTGATTCCCTGGATTTTAACTTTTTCCGCACCGGGGCCGGTGGCTTGGATGAACGGGGTGAGCGGGATTTCGCTTTGCTGGTTAAGGGCGTTTCCGGAGAACTCGACGACCATGGTGCGTTGCTCGGGCTGCCAGTCATGCACGCCGCTGCGGGTGGCCACGACGCGTCCGTCGGCCCATGATGGGTCTTCGTCCATCGTCCAATGCTGGCGGTAGGAGAACTCGATGCGGTCGCCGGGTTGTGGTGTGCGCGCGGGTTCCCACATGGCCACGGTGTTGTCGGAAAGCTCGTTGGTGGTGGGGATTTCCATGAGCATCACGCGGCCCGGACCCCAGTCGGAAGTGGGCTCGATCCAGAGCGAGGGCCGGAGCTGGTAGGCGGCCTCGCCGTCTTCGTAGGCGGCGAAGCGGCGGTCGCGCTGCAAGAGGCCGAAACCGTCGCATTTTTCCATGTCGAAGAAGCTGAATTCGAGCTTGCCTGTGTCGTTGGTGATGGGACGCCACAGCCGCTCGCCGGTGCCGGTGCGGATGGCGAGGCCGTCGGAGTCATGGACTTCCGGGCGGAAGTCGTCGAAGCGGCGGCGCGAGTTTTCGCCGAACCAAAACATGCTCGACATGGGGGCGATGCCGAGGCGTTTGACGGCATTGCGGGCGAAAAGGACGGCTTTCACGTCCACGAGTGTCTTGCTCCCCGGAGTAATTTTGAATTGATAGGCACCCGAGTAGGAGGGGCCGTCGAGCAGCGCGTAAACGGTGGCTTGGGTGTTGTTTGCATCGGGTTTGCGCAGCCAGAATTCGCGGAAATTCGGGAACTCCTCGGTCGCGCCGTCGGCTCCGGTATCCACGGCGAGGCCGCGCGAGGAAATGCCGTAGCGTTGGTTTTTGCCGAGTGCTCGCCAGTAGCTGGCACCTTGGAAGGCGATAAGTTCGTCGAAAATTTCCGGGTTGTTCAGTGGCGCGTGCAGGCGGAATCCGGCGAAGCCGCCCTCAGAAGGAAGGTCGCCGTGCTTGTTGATGAGCGGGCCGTAGTTGAAGAACGCCTCTGCCAGACGGATTTTCTGTTGGTGACTGCTGGTGAATTCATTGAGCGTGACTGGCTCGCGGAACAAATAGCCGGGGTGGAAAAACATTGCGCGAAACGGCAGTTTCTCAGTGGCCCACAAGGCTTGGTTCGGGTTGAAGCGGATGTCTCGATATTGGTCGTAGGTCAACTCGTTCATCCAAGCTGGAAGGGTGTCGCGGTTGGGGGCGACGTAGGGCTTGTTGGCGAGGTCGCGCGCCCGGCTTTGGATACTTTCGAATCCGACATCCTCGCGTTCCCAAGTCTGGCACAAAGCGGAAGACGTCAAAGTTGTAAACGTCGCGAGCAGAATAAATTTCCTTGGCACAAGCAGGGTCATAGGGCGGGGACGGCCCGCCCGTCAAGAATCGTGATTTGGAAATCTTTCGTGAAATTAGAACGTCGCATCCAGTCGGGTGGCGTGATAAGTCAGAATCCCGTCGAAATCCACGAGCTCAGGGTCCGCGACTACTCGCTCGGGGTCGAAGTCGAGGAAAAACCGGTCTACCCGGAATCCGCAATCTGCCAGCAGCGCGAGAAGTTCCGGATGCTCGATCCAGCGGATGGTTTGGCGGGAATGATGAGTCTGGGGAGGATTTCCGGTAAGTGAATAGCGGTGCTCGCGCTCGATGAGTTGGCAGGGGCGATTCAGGCTGTGGCGGGTTTCGAGCAAGCCCTCGCGGCCATCCGATAAGGTGACGCGGTGGTCTTCATACCACTGGTTTTCGGGGAGGTCGCCGAGTAGCTCGGCGTAGGGCATGAAAACGGTGAGATAGAGGCCGCCGTGGTTTGCGAGCAAGCCGTGCCAGTGGCGGAGTGTCGCCGCAGGATCGCTTGCGAGTTGCAAGGTGAACGCCGGGGCCAGCAGGGAGGAAAATTTCCGGCCATCGTCCCACACCGACATGTCGCCCTCGTGGACCCGTGGCTGGATTGCCAATTTCCGCGCGCGGGTATTTCCGAGCTCCAGCATGTCGCGGGAGAGTTCGAGGCCTTCCACGTCCAGTCCCATTTGGACCAGCGAGAACATCAACCGCCCCGAACCCGAGCCGATTTCAAGCGCTGGACCGGGATGATTTTCGAGAAATGCCGCCATCAGCGCCACTTCGGAGCCGTCGTCCTCGGCCTCCCAGAACGCATCGTGCAGCTCGGCTTCCAGCGAGAGGTAAGGTTGAGACATCTGGTCTCCTCAAATTTCCGCTGCGGACGGCGGTTGTGTCTTTCCGCGCAGCTTGAGGTTGAGTAACTCGACGAGCAGCGAGAACGCCATGGAGAAATAGATGTAGCCCTTTGGAATGTGGAAGTGCATCGCCTCAGCCATCAGCGCGGTGCCGATGAGAATCAGGAACGAAAGCGCGAGCATTTTTACCGACGGGTGACGCGAAACGAAGGCGCTAATCGCGCCGGAGGCGAGCATCATCACGCCGATGGAAATGACCACCGCGACCATCATCAATGAGACGCGGGACGGGTCGTTGACCATGCCCACGGCGGTGATCACCGAATCGAGCGAGAAGATGATGTCGATCATCGCGATCTGCACCAACACCGCGCCGAAGTTGGCTTTCGCCTTGCGGGTCATGGTCTCTTCCTCGTGCCCTTCTAAGTTGTGGTGGATTTCCTTGGTGGATTTCCAGATGAGGAAAAATCCGCCGCCCAGCAGAATGAGATCCTTCCACGAGAAGCCGAGCATGCCGCCGTGCTCGGCAGCTTTCGGCATCATATCCCACAACGTCGGGTGGACCGGGATTTCGAAAATCGCGCTTTGCAGGCTCATGATCCAGGTGATGGAAAGCAGCAGGACCATCCGCGCGCCCATCGCCAAGCTCAGGCCGATCAGGCGGCCTTTTTTCCGCTGCTCTTCGGGCAGGCGGTCCACGAGAATGGAAATGAAGACGATGTTGTCGATGCCGAGCACGATTTCCAACAAGGTCAGTGTGAGAAGCGCGCCCCAGGCTTGGGGATCGGCGAGCCAGTTGAATTCAAGAAGGGAGGCGATGATCATAAGGAGGCAAATTCGAGAGCGCGTTGTTTCATCTGGTTGGCCATCAGAGTCAAGGCATTGGCGCGGGTCGGCGCAAGATGCTCCTTCAGGCCGGTGCGGTCGATGAAACTCATGTCTGCCGTGAGGATGTCGTCCGGTGTCTCACCGCTGAGCACCCGGACGAATAGCGCGATCATGCCCTTGGTGATCAGCGAATCCGAATCCGCCGAGAAACGGACTTTTCCGTCGTCGAATGCGGCGTCGATCCAGACCTGCGATTGGCAGCCCTTGATCAAATGCGCGGGCGTTTTCGCAGCCTCGTCCATCGGCGCGAGTTTCTTCCCAAGGCCGATGACGTATTCATACCGCTCCGTCCAATCGTGAAAAAGGGCGAGTTCCTCCAAAAGGTTCTCCTGCTTGTCTGCGATGCTCATGCGGCGGAATTGATACGCGGGATGAAAACGCGGGCAAGCTCGATCAAGTCGCTGGAGCAAGTCTCTGGAGCAGCAGCGCGGAAACGAAGGCGAGGGGAGGGGAGACGAAACACGCGATTGCAAATCCTGTCCAACCCGCGCCGTCGGCAGCCAGCGATAGAAAAATCGGCAACAGCACGATCCCGTCCACCCACGGAATCCCCGCCAGTAAGCCGGAAACCAACGCGGAAACCGGCTTTTTTCTGAATCTGAGACAAAAGCTCGTCCAGGCGAAATAAGGCAGCACTCCCGCCAAACTCATCAACAGGCCCGTTTGAAATCCCTTGTGTTGCCACGCCATCAGGATCGCAGTCGCTAGCAGAAGCCCCCGTGCCATCACGATCACCCGTCCCGGCGGCTCGGCCATCGATTCGTGTCTCGCGCTCAGCGAAAGCCCCATGATGTAACAAAATAGCCCGCCCGCCACCGGCCACACTCCATCCACATACGGTTGAAAAGCCATGTATCCCATCACGGGCAGCAAAGCCCTGCAAAGCCCCATCGGGATCACCGCCCACGCGCTTCGTTTGTGATAGAATGTGTAAACGCAGATGCTGGCCACGATGATTCCCGCGACGAGGGCACAGCGCGTGTTGACGGATGCCGCGAGTCCCGTGCCCAGCAGCCCGAGCACAACTGCCAGAGAAACATAGAGTTCTGCGGGGAACAGCCCGCGCGGCAGCGCTCGCTCCGGTCGCCTGCTGGCATCCCAGCCACGGTCCATCCAGTCGTTGAAAAAATTTCCTGCGACGTAAAGCGCCACCCCGGCGAGCGCGAGCCGGGACGCGACGTGCCACGGGATTTCAAGAACCGCGACATCCCCGGAAAACATCGCCAGCACCACGCCCAGCCAGACATTGCTCACCACGCTCGGGATGTTCGCCACCCGGGCGGTGGACAGTAGGGCGTGGATCTTTCCGGAGCGGTTCATCGGCCCGCAGCATGCGGCAAACCGCCGAAACCTCCAAAAAGAAATCGGCGGATGTTGGGTTTTATCTGCCCGCCGCAAAATATGCGGAGTCCAAGGCGCATGGCGGGTAGTTTCGCCTCCGTCCCCGGACAAAAGTCGTCGCGTTACCGGAATCAGAAATACCATCATGAAACAATCCATCACCTCGCTTGGCGCTTTCTGCCTGCTCAGTTCGTTCGCCTTCGCCGGCTCCCCGGCTGCCGTCGCACCTGCCGCCGACGGTTTTGCCCAAGCCCGCCGCCCGATCAGTAACCCGACGCTTTTTGACCTCGCTCTGCCCACCACCAATCTCCATCCGATTTTCGTCTATCACAGCCTGCCGGACCATGTCAACAGCACCCTCGGCGATCTTCCCGCCGGCGGCGACGTCGAGGTTTACGCGCTCCAATTCGAATTCGCACTCAACGACCGCCTCTCGATCGTCGCCTCCAAGGACGGCTACGTGGACATGAATCCCGACAAGGTCCTCAGCGAAGAAAGCGGATTCGCCAACCTCGGTGCCGGGCTGAAATATGCGTTTATCCTCGATCCGGTCGCCCAAACTGCCTTGAGCGGCACGATGTCCTTCGAACTTCCCACCGGGAACAGCGACGTCTTCCAAGGCGAGGGCGACGGCACCGTGAACCTGATGGTTTCCGGCCTCAAGCTCGTCGATAACTGGCAGTTCGCTGGCGGCCTCGGATTTCAAATCCCGTTCTCCGATCAGCAGTCCACCGAAGGCTGGCTCAGCGCGCACGTAAGCTACGAGCTTTGCTCATGGTTCATCCCGCTCGTCGAAGTGAACTGGTTCCACGTTCTCGATTCCGGTAACGGCACTGGCAACTACCCGTCTCAAGTCGGCGGCGCGGTGCCAGCCGTCCTCACCTTTGAAGGCGGCGATTTCTTCAATCTCGGTGCCGAGAATTCGAATGAAAACCGCGACTTCGTCTCCGCCGCCATCGGTTTCCGTTCGCGCCTCTCCGATTCCGTCGATGTCGGCGCCGCCTACGAAATCCCGCTGACCAACGACGAGGACAGCTTGATGGAAAACCGCGTCACCGTGGACTTGGTCTGGCAATTCTGATTTTTTTTGGTTCGTTTGTTTGTTTGGTTATGCCCGGAGCGGGTCACCGCTCCGGGCATTTTATTCGACGGTGTCTGATCGCCGTGGCGAAAAACTTCAAAAATTTCACTTGATCGGGAATCGATCCTCTTGTTTGTTCGGGAGAACACTGTTCATAAACCGATGCACTACCCAGAACTCACCCACCGCCAACAGGAAATTCTCGATTACCTGCGGAAGTCACAGCGCCAGACGGGCATCATGCCATCGACCCGTGAAATCCAGCACTTCTTCGGATTTGCCAGCCAAACTGCCGCCATGAGCCACTTGCGCGCGCTCGAGCGCAAAGGTGTCATCCAGCGACTCCCCGGAAAAGCCCGCGCCGTCATTTTCCCAGACGAACTCGACCGTGGCGAAATTCTCGACATCCCGATCTACGGCAACATCGCCGCCGGCATGGCCCAAGACGTCGAGCCGGAGCGCCAAGGCTGTATTTCCATCGACATCACCGCACTCGGCATCCCCCGCAACGCCCGCACCTTCGCCCTCAAAGTCCGTGGAGACTCGATGATCGACGCTCACATCTGCAACGGAGACACCGTGATCCTCGAATTCCGCGAACCCCGCAAAGGCGACATCGTCGCCGCACTCATTGATGGCGAAACCACGTTGAAACGCTATTTGGTGAATCATGGAAAACCCTTCCTGCGCGCCGAAAATCCAGACTACCCGGATTTGCTTCCCGCCCAAGAGTTGATCATTCAAGGCGTCCTTGTCGCACTGCTGCGGCATGCCGCCTGATTTCCAGTCGGCAAGTAAATACCTGACTGAAATCGATCCGCCGAAGCCTCCAGCCCCCATCCGGTGCCCTCATTTGCGAACTCGCCTGACCCAAGTGGGAACCACTGGCATCATTGATTTGGAGGGGAATCCTTAATCCGTCCGGCCTCGTTCAGGGCGCGCCAGCCACCGCGCAATACCGAAACATCCGCGCCAAGTTGCAGGCCGCGGATCTTATCCGCGATCTGGTGGCTGAGCCCGCAGTTTTCATCGCCACAATAGACGATCACCTGCGGCGTTTCCATGATTCGAATCGCGACATCCGCCTCGAAAACCTGCATGTCCTCGCCGGGATCGAGATTCCAAAGCACGGAACCCGGAAGCCCGTTCTTCTTCCAATCCTTCCGCGAGCGCGCATCCACCCACAACACTTTCGCATCGGGAGAAATTTGTTGGAGGCAAACTTCGCCAGGTTTCAAAGTGGCCGGATCGCAGGACAGGGTCCGCGCCGGTGGTCCTTTGATCCAATAAGTTCCCCCGGCCGCCGCGAGGGAAATGCCGACGATCGCGGCTAATTGACCGAACCCGTTCATGGTTTCACCGGATTTGGTGCCGGAGAAGCCTTGCGCACCACGGCGAACGCCTGCTGGAAGCGGTGCTTGGAAATCGCGCAATCCGTCTCGATCCGGATGACGGCCATCCCCGGCGTATCGATGGTCTTTGGAGTTACCACTAAATCGTATTTTTTTCCGGCCTCGACGGTTTTTAATTCGCACGCAAAAGACTCGGAAGAGGACGTCACTCCGGTCACGTGGATGGGACTGCCCTCGGCCATTTGAATATGGATGATCTGCGGGTCCGCCTTGCCTCCGAGATCCCACTTCACGGTTTTAGGCTCCAACGCCACCAGGACGGGGATGTGAACCCGAACGGTAAGCTGCGTGGAGGGCTTGTCCGCTGGATCATCGTCAATCCACACCGCGACCATTTTATCGACGGTTCCTGAAAAATTTCCCATCTCGAAGGTCGTCCGGACGACGCCGGATTCCCCCGGCGCATACGTGAGCTTGCCGCCCGAAATCTCGACCTTCAAACAAGAGCATCCCGAGTCACTTTTCGTGATGGAAGCTGGCTTGTCGCCCTTGTTCGTGAAGGTGAACTCGGTGGTCACGGTCGCCGCGTCGGCGCTGGCGTTGACCTGCTTGAGGGTTTCTGTGAACTCCAACCCTCCCGCCAGAGTGAAACCCGCGAGTGCCAGCCAAATGAAGATTCCAATTTTCATGGCTGGATTATGAACCCGGATTTTTCTTCGGCGCAAGAGCAACGCCGATAATCAAGCGCCCGCCACGCCACTCCGGGCCGAGGATAAAAAGCGGCCGATTTCCTTCGAGGCGCGCATCCGTCTTCAAGATTTTTTTCCGGCCGAGCCAGAGTTCAAGATCCAATCCCGTCGCCTGTTGGGTCGGCAGGCTGCGCGCTTCAAAGCGGACCAGCACCTCGTCCGACGGCTTCAAAGGCTGCGCCCAACTTTCATAACTCCTCAACAACGGCTGCACGTCCTGGCCGAGCAGTCGGTAGTTTTTAAACCGAAGCCGCGCCTCGCCCCGCAAGCGCCGCTCAATCTCTTGCGTCACCGAGACTGTCTTCGCTCCGGCGACTTTAGGATCCCCGTTCGTCGCATAATAAACGGTCACGGCGACCCATCCAATGTTCGATTTCCCCGGATCATCTTGGGAAAAACCGAGATTGGAGGAGAGCATCACTGCCAGCGCCAAGCGGAGCCATTTGCGGCGGATCATCATGGTCCGGTTTTCAGTTCGGGATTTACTTCGAGGCTCGCCGTGGAGTCGATTTCGCGTTCTACGGGCACATTGACCGTTTGAGAAAAATCCGTCGAATCGGGAATCGCCGCGACGCCGTTGAGGACAATGACCGTAGCGGAAGCACTTTTGCTGGCGAACCACTCGGCTGCCACCCCATTTTCTGGAGTATAAAGCACCGGATCGACGGGGATCGCTTTGGGCGCGCCCGCCACGTCATATTCAGGCGGACTTGTCGCTTGGGTTCCTGCCCAGAAAGTCAGCGCCATGCCCGCGCAGACGGCCACCGGCATGAGCCAAGATTTCCAGAAAAATGAGGGTGTCTTGGTCGCTGGCACGGGCTCGCGAATCGCTTGCAGCACGCGGCTGTTGAAAAAGTCTGGATACGGCGGCTCCTCGGATGCCGGAATCGCCGTGGCCATCGTCGCCCGCCAGCGGCGGATTTTCTCGCGGCTGGCGAGTCGTTCTGGCTGGGTCAGCGCCCACGCTTCGACGGCGGCGTGATCTGCGCCTGCCAATTCATCGTCCAGCCACAGAGCCAGCGTTACTTCATCGGGATTCGTATTCATCTTTTAGCAATGCTTGGAGTTTCTGGCGGGCGTAAAACAAGCGGCTCATCACCGTGCCCAGCGTGCTCGACATCGCCTCGGCGATTTCCTTGTAGGAGAGGCCCTGCACGTCTTTGAGGAGCACCACTTCCCGGTGGTCCGGAGAAAGTTTGCCGAGGGCGATCTGGATTTTCGCCCGTAGTTCGCTATTTACCATGGTGGAGTCCGGCGACTCGCCGCCAGACGGGGTGGTGAACGAAGCCGAATCAATCCGCTCCCGGTCGAAAATCTCGTCGTTGAACTCACCGGCGCTTTCGATTTTCCGCTTTCTCGCCCAATCGTAAACGGTGTTGTGGGCGATCCGATAGAGCCAAGTGGAAAATTTCGCCTTCGCCTCAAATTTCGGCAAGGCATGCCACGCCTTGATGAAGACCTCTTGCGAAAGGTCCCAAGCATCGGCTTCCTGATGAATCATGTTGCGGATCATGGCGAATATTCTTCCCCGGTGCCGGGTCATGAGCTCGTCGTAAGAGCGCGTGTCCCCTTGTTGCGCCAGCGCAACCAGTCGGAAATCATCGTCCGGATCGTTCATGATAGCACCCGGCTCGACAGAACCGACAGGCTCCTGCGCGATTTTCGACGCAATCTCGTTGGGGTTATTCATCGTTCCGGGAAAAAATCTTACCTATTTCAGGGCCGGGCGGCCAACCCGGAATCTTGTGTTCCTAAATTCCGGCCAAAACCTCGCCGAACACGGTGAGAGTGTCATCCAGATCCGCCTCGGTGTGGGCGACTGAAATGAAGCCGGTCTCATACGGCGACGGCGCGAGGTAAATGCCCTTATCAAGACAGCCCCAAAAGAACTTTTTGAAGAACTCCAAGTCCTGCTTCATCACATCATCCACGTTGACGATTTCCCGATCCGCGAAGAACAGGCAAAACATCGAGCCGACGCGGTTGAAGCGGTGGGGCACGCCTTTTTCCTCCAGCAGGCGGCGCAGGCCATTTTCGAAATGCGCGCCAAGCTGCTCAAGTCGGGCGAATCCCGAACGGTTCTGCAATTCCCGGAGCTGGGCGAGGCCCGCCGCCATCGCGAGCGGATTTCCGCTCAGCGTTCCGGCTTGGTAAACGGGGCCGATCGGCGCGAGATAGTCCATCACCTCCGCCCGTCCGCCGAACGCGCCGACCGGCAGTCCGCCACCGATGACTTTGCCGAAACAACTGAGATCTGGCGTGAGATTTTCCAAGCCTTGCACGCCCGCCTTGCCCAGACGGAAGCCGGTCATCACTTCGTCGAAAATGAGCAGCGCGCCGTGCTTTTGCGTGATCGAGGAAAGCAGATTCAAATAGCCCGCTTTCGGGAAAACCAACCCGGCATTCGCGGGATAGGACTCCACGATGATCGCTGCGATTTCCTCACCCCGCGCGGCGAAAAGCGCTTCAAGCGCTGCCGGATCATTATACGAGAGGACGATGGTTTTCTCTGCGAACGCCCTCGGCACACCGGCGGAATCCGGCTCACCATGAGTCAGCGCCCCGGAGCCGGCAGCGACGAGCAGCGAGTCGCTGTGGCCGTGATAACAGCCGTTGAATTTCACGATGTAATCGCGCTTGGTGAATCCCCGCGCCAGCCGGATGGCGGACATCGTCGCTTCAGTGCCCGATGAAGTCATGCGGACTTTCTTCACCGACGGCACCCAGTCACAGATCGTGCGCGCCATTTCCACCTCAAACATGTTGGGAATCCCGAAGGAAATCCCGCTCTTCGCCACCTCGTGAATCGTGTTCGTGATAGCGACCGGCGCGTGGCCAAGAATGTTCGGCCCCCACGAGCCGATGTAGTCGATGTAGTGCTTGCCGTCGATGTCTTCGATACGGCTGCCCGCGGCGCGGCGGACGAAAAACGGCTCGCCACCGACGTTGCGGAACGCCCGCACCGGGGAGTTCACGCCACCCGGGATCAGTTCCTTGGCGACGGCGAAAATCTTCTGGGAAAGCGGGCCTTGCGAGTGCATGCGCGGACCATGAATCAAGAATCGCAAACGTCCAATCGCGAATCATTCACGAATCATCCGGGGCGGTGGAAAATGATGATTTTCGTCAGTGACGATGATCCGATTCGACCATCCCTTGTGTCGGAACACTGGCACAACCAAGGTGAAAATTCCTTGGCCAACCCACGTGGATGTTCTATCGCTGGTTCTCAAATTTCATCTCAAAACCGCCATGCTCAAAGAATTCAAAGAATTTGCCCTCAAAGGAAACCTCATCGACATGGCTGTGGCCTTCGTTATGGGAGCCGCGTTCCTCAAACTATCCATTGCCTTTATCGAAGGTCTCATCATGCCATTGGTTGGCAAGTTATCGGGAGGGATGGACTATTCCAACAAGTTCTTAGCGCTCTCCGATAAAGTTACCGCTACCAATCTGATTGAGGCGAAGAAGCAGGGAGCCGTAATCGCGTATGGTGATTTCATCACCGTCGCGATCAATTTTTTTATCATCGCATTCGTCATGTTTCTGGTGGTGAAAACCATCAGCAAAGCCAAGGCGCTGATGGAGAAAGAAGCCGCCGCCGCTCCTGCGGCTCCCGAGCCGAGCGCCGAGGAAAAGCTCCTCACCGAGATCCGCGATTTACTCAAGCACAAGGCTTGAGGTCGGCATCGGCGGCCTTCGCCTCGAACTCAGCTTTCGCCGCTTTCCGACACTCGGCGACGAAGTGGTTGCACGCCTCGCGGCAGAGCAGGGGAATCGCCTCGGATTCAAAAAGATCGCCCGGAATTCCGTTGAATTGGCTCGCCTCGCTCTCGTCGAGTGGAGTGTCCGCATCGAGCTGCCACAGGATTTTCTTCGCGCACTGGTGGGCGGGTCCGCAGATTTCCTGGACGAGTTTCTGCGCCCCGGCGTCGCTGACCGTGCGGGCAAAACGATACATGCCAGTCTGACGGTTGAGCTTGTCGCGCAGAGTTTCAATTTCTAGCGTGCCGTCTCGTTGGGCGACGAAAAGGCCGACGCAAGCCGGATAGAATTGGTCGAGCGCGAGCAGCAGATCCTTTTCGTTTTGCAGCACCATCACCCAGCCGCGCTTCAGATTTGTTTGGCCCTTGGTGAAGCGATAAGTCCCGTCTGCGGCGTAAGTCGAGAGCTCGCGGGCGTCCGCCGGGCCTTCGTGGACTTCCAATCCGCCGAAGTCCGGCTCGGTGGAAAATCCCGCGTCCGCCATGTGGCAAATCAGGTGGGGAAGGCCGTGAATGTCGGTTAATATCTCAAGTTCGCCGATGCGGTGGATGCCGGATCGGAGTAAATCACGAAGCTGGATGGCGAGGGACATGTGTTGAATGCAATAAGTTGGTTTAGAGCGATTTGTGGATTTTATCGAAATCCGAAACCTGGTCCAGGATCACGTCGGCCAACAGCCGTTCCGTGCCGATGGCGGAGGTGTAATAAAGGGTTTTCCCGCGGAGGTGGTGGGGATTGTGGCGGAACACCTCGCGCTGGCTGGCGGCGGCCCCGACTTCATCCTCCATGCCGAGAAGCACCGGAATGTCCTGATAGGAATGGAGTCCGTCCGAGATGAAAAACGGCACGACGATCACGTTTGGCGTGTCCGACATTTTGTCCCACTCGGCGATGAACGGCGGCTCTTCCATGTAGGCGTCGAGCACGGCAGCGTAGCCGGCTCCCGAGGCGGCGATGAGGTCAACTTGGTCGCGGATGGCCTTGGTGGAATTCTGGTTCAGTCCGGTGCCATGGCCAGTGATGATCAACGTGGTGGTGGTGGGATCGATCCCATCGGCGACCTCCTGGGCACGTCTCAGGATCAGGTCTGTCATCGAGCGGTGGACGCCGACTGGAAGGCAGTAATGGAAGGTTTTCCCGCGGACGAGCGTGCTCGGACCGTTGAGCTGGAGCTCGCGGGGGATCACGTCTTGGGTAAAATACCCTTCGCTGATGAAGTCGGGAACCACGTAAATTTCATCCGAATCGATCATGTAAATCGCCTCGCGCATCGACGGCTCTTCCTTCCAGAAGCAGCAATGGACCTCGCCGAAGAGGCCGCGACTGCGGATTTCGTCGGCGTGGTCGAAGTAGGGCGTCGAGGAGTCCGGATTTTCGGTGGAACCGTGACCGACGATGAGAAGGGCGCTGGTGGGCTTGGGCGCGATGGGCATGCGGGGAAATTGGCGAGACTTGGCCGGAATGCAAGGCAGGGAAAGTTGCTCGTTTTTTCTTCACCAAAGCCAGATTCGCGATGCCTCAAACTCTTTTCCACAAACCAAGTTTGCCACATCGCCCGCTTTAGGGAACGGTCCGCCTTCATGAAAATGCACCGCATCCTCGCCGAGGCCGCCTCCACCATCGCCAAGTCCGTCTTCCGCGAGCACCGCGTCCTTGACCACGAACTCGCCGCCGCCTTCGAGGAAAATCCAAAATGGGGCAAGCGCGACCGCAGCTTCATCGCCGAGACCGTCTTCGAAGTCGCCCGCTGGCGGCGCGCGCTTTCCTTCCTTGTGGACAGCGAGGAAACCACCGCCCTCTGCGCCGCCCAGTGGGTCCGCATGGGTTACGAAATTCCGGAATGGTGGGCCTACAACGGTAAATCTGCCGAGGAAATGAGAGCCCGCGAAGCCGAGCTCGCCGCCCAACCTCGCGCCGTCCGCGAGTCCATCCCGGACTGGCTCGACGCACTCGGTGCCGCCGAACTCGGCGATGCCTGGGACGCCGAGCTCGCCGCGCTCAATCAGCGTGCCTCCATCTTCCTCCGCGTCAACACCCTCCGCACCACCCGCCCGGAAGCCATCGCTTGGCTCGCCAGCTTCCATATCGTGGCCACCGAAGTCCCCAACCTGCCGGACGCCCTCGTCCTCGCTCCCGGTAAATCCTTGCCCAAATCTCTTCGCCTCGACGGCCGCGTAGAAATTCAGGACGCCGGCTCGCAGATGATCGCCCCGCTCGTCGATCCCCAACCCGGCGAGCGCATCATCGACGCCTGCTCCGGAGCGGGCGGCAAATCGCTCCATCTCGCCGCCCTCATGAAGGCCGACGGCCGGGTCTTCGGAATGGACATCGACTCGAAAAAACTCGTCGAGCTCGACCGCCGCGCCAAACGTGCTAACGCCAACAAATGCGTGAAATCCAAGGAAATCACCGCCGCCACCACCACCGATTTCGCGGAAGTGGCCGACCGTCTGCTCATCGATGCGCCGTGCTCCGGCCTCGGCACCCTCAAGCGCCAGCCCGACCTCAAGTGGCGTCTCAAGCCCGCCGCCATCGACCGTCTTCGCAGCATCCAAGCCGAGCTGTTGGACAAATACACCGCCATGCTCAAGCCCGGTGGCCGCCTCGTTTACGCCACCTGCTCCATCCTTCCGTCGGAAAACCGGGCCGCCATCGACAAGCTATTGGAGAAAGGCGAGTTCACCCTGCTCAAAGAAAGCCCGGTTTCACCTGCCGCCACCGGTTACGACGGATTTTACGCAGCCGCCTTGGAAAAAAACGCCTGAGTTGGATGAATCCATCCTTCGCTCACTGCGTGGCGAGAAATTTCAAGACGTCCTGTGCCTGCTGTTCGGTGGAGGCGCTGGTGTCGCTCCAGACGAGTTTGCCGTCCTTGAAGAGGAAGGCCTGGCGCTTCGCGAAACCGAGGGTTTTCGGCACTCCGAAGGCGTCGATGACTTTGGCGTCGGCGTCGGCCAGCAGATCGAAGGGGAGTTTGTATTTGTCTTTGAAGGCTTTCTGCGTGGCCGGCTTGTCGGCGCTGACGCCGAAGATTTTCACGCCCTTATCCGTGAGCGCGGCGTAGGAATCGCGGAGGCTGCACGCCTGTTTCGTGCAGCCGGGAGTGTCGGCCTTCGGGTAGAAATAGACGAGGGTGAAGCCCGTGGCGGCGGTCTCGGCGAGTTTCACCAGTTGGTCGTCCTGGTTTTTTTGCTCCACCACGGGGATGGGCGAGCCGACTGCGAGGGGCTCGGCCAGCGCGTTGGTGGCGAAGAGGCTGCTGGAAACACTGGTAAGGGTCTGGGTGATTCGTTTCATCTACATGACCTTTGCACCGGATTTACAAATGGCAACCGTGAGTTGCGGGCTGTCATCTTAGACGATTATGAGGGGTGTCTGTCGAACGCGCGGCAATTCCGTCGATTTGTTTTTCCGGGCTGGAATTAAGGGTTTCGGTCCGCGAAATTCCCCGCTAGACTGCCGGGCATGCGCACTGCGGTTTACGCTGGCTCCTTTGATCCTCCGACCAATGGTCATCTTTGGATGATCGAGCGAGGGCTAGAAATGTTTGACCGCTTGATCGTCGCAATCGGCAGCAATCCGTCGAAAAGCTATTCATTCTCGGTCGAGGAGCGACTGGAGCTGCTGCATGCCTCTATCGCAAGCCGCGACCGCCTGGTCATCACCCATTTCGATAACCGTTACCTCGTGGACTACGCGAAGCGGATGAGCGCAAAGTATATCTTGCGCGGTATCCGCTCGCCGAACGACTACGAATACGAGCGGGTGATGCGGCACATCAACGCCGACATGGCTCCGGAAATCACCACCGTATTCCTAATGCCGCCGCGCGATATCGCGGAACTCTCGTCGAGCATGATTAAGAGTTTGACCGGGCCGGTCGGCTGGGAGGAAACCGTCCACCGCTATGTGCCGGAGTCTGTTTTCAAGGCACTGGCAGCACGCGGCGGCGCAATTTGAGACGGCGTTTTCCCTCCTCATGCTGACATGTATTTAGATGATTAGACGACGGAGTTTCGTCATGATGATCTATGGGGGCGCCCAAAAAAGAAGCGGCCCGACTGATCATCCTCAAGGAAAACCCATTAACCTTGAAGCATCTCAGTCGAACCGCTTTGCCTTACGGCATTTTTTAAAAAGGAGTCCGACTTCTAATCCAGTGGGAAAACCCATTAACCCATGAGGATTTTGGTCGAACTACCTTGTCTTGCGACACCGAATAATTAGCACTCGCTGTGCCAACTGTCTCGTCCAAAATCTCAAAATTGTCAGACGATTCTGTCACATTCCCGTTATTGACTAACCGGACTTCGCCCGCGAATCGCGGGTGGCACGCCGACGGAAGACCTCCAACCACTCCGTCCGAGCTCGCCCCACAGCACGCGGAGTTCGTTTCGGAGGCCGAGGAGGAGATGAACCGTCTGCGGCTTGAGGGTGAGTTAGATAAACTCGTTGAGGAGTCCTTCGAGCATTTCCTGGCGGCCGCTGGCAACCATCGGCTCGGGATTGGTGAGCGCGTATTTCTCCAGATCGGCGAGGGTGGTCTTCCCGGCTTCCGCGTCGGCTCCGATGCCGCTGTCGAAGGTGTTATAACGTTCCTTGATGAAGCTATCGAGACGGCCATCGGCACGCACGGCGGCGGCGGTCTTGAGGCCGCGGGCGAAAGCATCCATGCCGACGATGTGGGCGTGGACGAGATCGACAGGTTCCCAGGATTCGCGGCGGCGCTTGGCGTCGAAGTTGAGGCCACCGCTGGTGAATCCGCCCATTTTCATGAGGACGAGCATGGTCTGGGTGGTCAGATAGAGATCGGTCGGGAATTGGTCGGTGTCCCAGCCGACGTTAGGCGTGCCCATGTTCGCGTCGATGCTGCCGAGTGCGCCGGCTTCGTAGGCGACGGTGAGTTCGTGCTCCATCGTGTGGCCGGCGAGGGTGGCGTGGTTAGTCTCGATGTTGAGCTTGAAGTGCTCTAGCAAGTCGTATTCGCGGAGGAAGTTGAGGCAGGCGGCGGAGTCCGAGTCGTATTGGTGGGTGGTGGGCTCTTGCGGCTTGGGCTCGATGTAGAATTGGCCGGTGAAGCCGATTTCCTTCTTATAATCCACGGCCATGTGGAGGAAGCGGGCGAGGTGGTCGAGCTCGCGCTTCATGTTGGTGTTGAGCAGGGTGGTGTAGCCCTCGCGGCCACCCCAGAAGGTGTAGCCCTCGCCGCCGAGACGGTGGGTGACTTCCATGGCTTTTTTCACCTGCGCGGCGGCGTAAGCATAAACTTGGGCGTTCGGGCTGGTGGCGGCACCTTGCTGATAGCGCGGGTGGACGAATAGGCAGGCGGTGCCCCAGAGGAGCTTTTTGCCGGTGCGTTTTTGCTCTTCTTCAAGCACGTCGGCGACGGCATCGAGCGCCTTGTTGGACTCGGCGAGATTGCCCATTTCCGGGGCGACGTCGCGGTCGTGGAAGCAGTAGTAATCGAGACCGACTTTTTCCATGAAGTCGAAGAACACGCGGGCGCGGTTTTGAGCGTTGGCGACGGAATTGCTGCCGTCATCCCACGGGTGGGCGGCGGTGCCTGCGCCGAATGGGTCGGCTCCGGTGCCGCGCATGGTGTGCCAATAGGCGCAGCCGAAGCGGAACCACTCGGCCATGGTCTTGCCCTCGACGACTTGGGAGGCGTTGTAGTGTTTGAAAGAGAGCGGATTTTTCGAGCCGGGGCCTTCGTAGGTGACGGCGTCGCAGGGAAATTGAGTCATGGTTGTCGGTGGTGTGGGGTTGTTTTGAGAGGTGGCGCTTCGGGCGACACCGGGAGAAACCTACTGGAAATTGCGCTGGCCTTGCTACCGCAAATTCCGGTAGTTTCTTGATGAAATGCGACATTTTAACCCTGAAGGCTCCAAGCGAATCGCCGTGGTCCAGTCGCCGGTGAACGTCCGGCGGCTCACTCCGGGCTTCGCGCCGTTCGTCGGGTTGGGCTACGATTTCTGGATCATCGACATCTATCGGCAGCCGGATTTGCTGCTGGCCAGCCTGCGGGAATGGCGGCCGAGCGCGATCGTGACGGAGTGGTTGCCGGGGCTGACGGAGGCGCTGGTGGGACTCGGCTGCCCGGTGGTGATCGTGCCATCGGACGAGGCGGTGGCGGGTGTTTTCAGAGTGGATGTGGACGATGTGGCGATCGGCCGGCTGGCAGCGGAGCATCTGGTGGCGCGGGGTTATAAGAATTTCGCCTTCGTCGGGCGAGGAGACGCGCATTACGCCCGGCAGCGGCTGGAGGGGTTTCGCGCGGTGGTCGGCGAAGTGGCGGTTTATTGGGAGGAATTCCGCGATCGGCGGCAGTACGATGAATACTGGCGGGACCCGGACGAGGACATGGTCGGCTGGCTGGCGGGGCAGGCGATGCCGGTGGGGATTTTTACCGCGCATGATCCGACCGGTCGGCATGTATTGGAGGCGGCAGCGCAGGCGGGATTGGAAGTGCCGTTTGCAGTGGGGGTGATTTCCGCCAACGATGACGAGACGGTCTGTGAAATGGCGCGACCGGCGTTGTCGAGCATCCGCCTGCCGTGGCGGCGTCTGGCGGCGGAGGTCGTGCAAATGATCGAGGCGATCTGGGCGGGAAAGCCGCCGGTTTCAGCGGTGTTGGTGCCGCCTTTGGAAATCGTCGCCCGCGGATCGAGCTCGTATGAGGCGGTGGGCGATCCGGTGGTGCGGCGGGCGATGCAGTATCTCGTGGCGGAAATTTCCACGATCATTTCGGTGGAGGAATGGGCGGCGCGGATCGGGGTTTCGCGGCGGGTGTTGGAGCGGCGGTTTCAGGATTCGCTGGGCCGTTCTCCGCACGCGATGATTCAGCACGAGCGAGTGGAGCGGGCGAAATCGCTGCTGACCACCACGGACCTCGCGGTGGGACTCATCGCCGAGCGCTGCGGATTCCAGAGTAACGAGCGGCTGACGGTGAATTTCCGGGCATCCGTCGGCGTGCCGCCCGCGACTTACCGCCGCGATTCGCGGGCGAAGTCCGGTTAAGGCAACGACGGAAATGCGCGGAAATTGTCTTTTTGGGGCGGGGGAATCGTCGGCGATGGAGATGTCAGCGGGACACGTTGACGCGCAGGCTTGAGGAGTTGTAGGCTCTCGCGTGCTTCCTTGGTTTTCCGACAATTCCTTCCCGCTTTACCTCGCGCCGATGGCGGGGGTGACCGACGTGATTTTCCGCCAAATCTGCAAGGAGCTTGGCGCGGATGTGATGGTCACCGAGTTCGTCTCGGCGGAGGGTATCATGCAGGCGGATGAACGGACGCGGAAATACACGGAATTTACGGACGAGCAGCGGTCGGTGGGCGTCCAATTGTTCGGCGCAGATGGCGAGAGGATGGGCGAGGCGGCGAAGAAAATCATCACTTGGAAGCAGCCGGATTTCATCGATATCAACTTCGGCTGCCCTGTGAATAAGGTGGTCGCGCGCAACGGCGGCTCGTCCTTGTTGAAGGATTGCCCTATGCTAGCGGCGGTAGCCTCCGGCGTGGCAAAGGCGGTGGGCGAGCAGGTGCCAGTGACTGCAAAGATGCGGATCGGCTGGGATGAAACGTCGATCAACGCGGTGGAGGTCGCGAAAATCTTGGAAGATTGTGGGATGCAAGCCATCGCGGTGCATGGCCGGACCCGCTCGCAAGGCTACGGCGGCGAGGCGAATTGGGAGGTGATCGACGCGGTGGCACGGGCGGTAAAAATCCCAGTCATCGGGAACGGCGACATCCACTGCGGCGCTGACGTGCTACGGCGGCGAGCGGAAACGGCAGTCTCCGGCGTGATGATCGGCCGTGCCGCGATGCAGAATCCCTGGGTGTTCCGCGAGGCGAAGTATTTTCTGGAAACGGGCAAACTGCTGCCGGAGGTGCTCGTCGAGGAGCGCTGGGAGCTGGTGTTGCGGCATTGCAAGCTGGCGGTGGAAAGTGGCCGAAATGGCAATGAAAAGCAGACGCTCACCGCCATGCGCTCGCGGCTGATGGCGTATTGCAAGGGATTTCCCGGTGCCAAGGAGCTGCGGCAGAAGCTGTGTCAGGTGACGTCGATCGCGGAGGTGGAGGATCTCGCGGCGCTTTCGCTCGGACAGGTCGAGTTGGCGGAATTGTGATGACTGTGATGCTAGCCATTCATTCGGATTGCTGCGGGTCGGGGAAAGTGCATGTTCCCGGCGATGGACATGCCGATGGATCTTCTGGGACGCGGACTGCGGGATTTACGGATTTCGGTAACGGATCGTTGTAATTTCCGCTGCCGTTACTGCATGCCGGTGGAGGTATTCGGGTCGGGTTACGTGTTCATGCCACGCGAGGAATTACTGACGTTCGAGGAAATCGTGAGCTTGGTCCGCACGCTGGTGCCGCTGGGAATCGAGAAAATCCGGCTGACCGGCGGCGAGCCGTTGTTGCGGCGAGGGCTGGAGGATCTGGTGGCGATGCTGGCCGCGGTCGAGGCGGTGAAAGACATCGCAATCACGACTAACGGAGTTCTGTTGGCGCATCATGCGGAGGCACTGGCACTCGCTGGGCTCAACCGGGTCACCGTGAGTCTCGACGCGCTGAATCCTGCGATTTTTGCAAAAATGAACGGCGTGGGAGCGAAGGTGGAACGAGTCCTCGCGGGAATCAGCTCCGCCCAAGCATTCGGCCTGCCGGTCAAAGTCAATGCGGTGATCCAGCGCGGGGTGAACGAGGGTGAAATCCTGCCACTCGCCCGCTGGGCGAAATCCGCCGGTGTGGACCTGCGCTACATTGAATACATGGATGTCGGCCAGACGAACGGTTGGGAACTTGGCGAAGTGGTCTCTGGGGCCGAAATTTTATCGATCCTTGCCTCGGAATTTCCGCTCGTGCCGCGGGCTCCGGCGTATCGCGGCGAGGTGGCGGCGTATTGGAGTCACCGCGACGGAGCGGGCGAGATCGGGCTGATTCGCTCGGTGACCAGGCCGTTTTGCAGCGATTGCCAACGCCTGCGGCTTTCGGCGGACGGGAAAATTTTCACCTGCTTGTTCGCTGCGGCAGGCCACGATTTACGGGGAATTTTGCGGAGCGGGATGGATTCTCAAGTCCTCTCAGAAACCGTGCGCTCGGTCTGGCAGATGCGGGCGGACCGCTATTCCGAAGAGCGTGGTGGAGTCGAGCGACCGAAGGCGGAGATGAGCTACCTGGGCGGGTAGTATCGCGATCGCGGTTGACCGACGTCGGTAAATTTCGCCAATTTTTCCGCCATGATTGATGTGGTTTGCGGCGTGATCAAGAATTCGGAAGGGCAGTTTTTGGCCTGCCTGCGTCCGGCGGGAAAGCACCTCGGCGGTTTGTGGGAATTCCCCGGCGGGAAAGTCGATCCCGGCGAATCGCCCGAATCCGCGCTTGTCCGCGAGTTGCAGGAAGAACTTGCCGTGCATGTCGAAGTCGGACTTCCGCTCACGGCGGTGATCTGGAGCTACGAGGAAAGGACCATCCGACTGCTGCCATTCCGTTGCACCATCATAAGCGGTGAGCTGCGAGCTCTTGAGCACGATCAGTTGTTGTGGTGCCTGCCGGAGAATTTTAACGATCTCCTCTGGGCTGACGCGGATGTGCCGATCCTGCGGGAAATTTTGGGGTCCGTCGGTGCTCGGTGACCCGCATCCCGCCCAATCCTGTCAGTTTAAGAGTTTTTAACCGCGAATGGACGCGTATTAACGCGAATAAAATATTGAAAATAAAAAGGTTATGGTTATTTAAAGTGTTATCCACAGGATTAGTTCAAGAACTTTTGTAACTCATTAAAAATTCGCGTTCATTGGCGTCCATTCGCGGTTCCAATTTTCAGATCATCACCTCTTTGTGTTTAAACTGACAGGATTGCGCAGCCTGCCGGTGCTTTCCGGGCGATTTTCCCCGCCAAATAAATCCCTGTCCCGGGATTGACGGGGGCGGCTCAGCCCGCTGTCATTCACGCCCGTCGGCTGGCGGGCTTTCCCATGGACTATCAAGCGAAAATCGCCACCAACGTCGCCTCGATCCCGCGCTCAGGCATCCGCGACTTCTTCGAACTCGTGCAAGGCCGCGACGACGTCATCTCGCTTGGCGTCGGCGAGCCTGACTTCGTCACTCCATGGCACATCCGGGAAGCGGCCATCTATTCGCTCGAAAAAGGCCAGACCACCTACACTTCCAATCTCGGCCTGCTCTCGCTGCGCAAATCGATTTCCAAATACGTGGAGAGTTTTTTCCACGTCAACTACGACCCGGCGAGCGAAGTGCTGGTGACCGTGGGTGTTTCCGAGGCCATCGATATCGCCTTGCGCGCGCTGCTCAATCCCGGAGACGAGGTGATCTATCATGAGCCTTGTTACGTTTCTTACAGTCCGAGCATCATCATGGCGCACGGCGTGCCGGTGCCGGTCCTGACGACTAAGGAAAATGCATTTTCTCTGAAATCCGAGCAAGTCGCCGCCGCTATCACTCCGCGGACGCGGATTATTTTCATCAATTTCCCCACCAATCCGACCGGTGCCTGCGCCTCGCGTGAGGATCTTGAAGGGATCGCCAAGCTCGCCATCGAGCACGATCTAATTGTGATGACGGATGAAATTTACAGCGAGCTCCGCTATGACGAAACCGAGCCGCACCTTTCCATCGCTTCGCTGCCGGGGATGAAGGAGCGCACGATTTTACTGCATGGATTCTCCAAAGCTTTCGCGATGACCGGCTTCCGCCTCGGCTACGCCTGCGCGCCGCAGCCAATCATCGAGGCAATGATGAAAATCCATCAATACTCGATGCTCTGCGCGCCGATCATGAGCCAGAATGCCGCCATCGAAGCGCTCGAAAACGGTCAGCCCGCGATGATCGAAATGCGTAACAGCTATCACCAGCGTCGCGATTTCTTAGTCAAGCGACTCAATGAGATCGGCCTGGACTGCCATTTGCCAGGCGGTGCGTTCTATGTATTCCCTGACATCCGCAGCACGGGTCTTACGAGCAAGGAGTTCGCCATGAAACTCTTGGAAGAGGAGAATGTCGCCTGCGTGCCGGGCAGTGCTTTCGGCGCATCCGGCGAGGGATTTTTGCGCTGCTGCTATGCCACCGCCTTCGACGACATCCGCACCGCGACGGATCGCATCGAGCGCTTCGTGGGCAGACTCTAATCGTTATGGGCCAGCCACCGCAGATCAAAGATCCCGAGCAGCTCACGCGGGCGCATGTGATTCCGTTCGCGGTCTTCATGGGGTTCATGATTCTGTTGATGCTCGTGGGCGCGGCCGTAGAATGGAAGCACCCGGACGCGCCGTGGTGGCGGCAGGATCCAGCACAGTTTATCTATCCGATCCAGACGCTCGTCACCTTCGGCGTGCTCGTGCATTATCGGCGGCTTTACACCTTCGACTGGTCGTTGAAATGGGCGCTTGCTGGCATCATTTTTGGCGCGGTGGGTATCGGTTTTTGGCTGCTGCCTACCGTGCTTTACGACGTCTGGGGATTGACGGGGAAAACCGAGGGAGTTCTCAAAATGCTCGGCGTCGCGGAACGCAAGGAGGGCTTCGATCCCGGCCTTTTCCAACATCCATTGGCCTACTGGAGCGCCCTCGTTTTTCGTTTTTTTCGGGCTGCTGTGGTCGTTGCGTTGGTGGAGGAGATTTTCTGGCGTGGCTTTCTCATGCGCTTCGTTTGCGACTGGGAAGGGGACTACTGGAAGCAGCCCTTCGGTCGTGCCCGCTGGCTTTCCTACGGCATCGTCACCGGGCTTTTTATGATGGCCCACGCGCCTATTGATTACGCCGGAGCCTTCGTTTACGGCAGTCTCACTTACCTACTTTGCGTCTGGAGCAAGAGCCTTGGGGCCTGTATCATCATGCATGCCACCGCAAATTTCCTGATGGGACTCTATATCATGAAGACCGCCAATTACGGGCTCTGGTGATCTGCTAACCCAATCTGATGATGAAATCTATCGAGTCCGAGTTTGTTTTTGCCCTGACCAATCCTGGCTCTGAAAAAGCGTTGAAGTTGGAGCTTGAGGCGATGAATCTCCAGTGGCGGCCGGGCTATCAGCGGCGGGGATTTGTGACATTTAAGGCTGACGAACATTTTTCGTTCGACTCGCTTGATGAGGAAATTGCCACTGCGCGGCGTCTCTGTCTCTCGCTCGGGAAAGCGGCCACGCGAGAAGCTGCGGTGGCACTGCTCGGTGAAACGAGGATTATCCATCACGCGCAGTTTGCGGACCGAAAGATGCAGGGCGTGTGCGGTCCCGAGATGCTGGGAAAGCCACAGCTTGGTGAGATCATCGGCACGGTGGTGGAGTTGGGAAACTCTGAGTTTTGGGCGGGGCTGCACCGCCACGCGCCATTTTTAAGCCCCGATCCGGCGGGCGATGCTGGAATCCCGATGCCAGCGGAATCGCCTTCGCGAGCCTGGCTGAAGCTTGAGGAAGCCGTGCGGTTTTTTGATTTAAAATTCACCCGCAAGGACATCGTCGTCGAACTCGGCTGCGCACCCGGCGGAGTCGTCCTTGCCCTGATCAACCGTGGAGTGTCGGTCATCGGCGTGGACCCCGCGAAGATGGCAGACGTCGTGCTCGCCTCTGCCATCGCGGAGCGGCAGGACGCGCCGTCTGATAGGCCGTGGTTTTTCCAATGCCGCAAGCCCGCTGCGCTGACCAGCAAGCGCGATCTCGGGCAGGGCGTCACTTGGTTCATGTCCGACATGAACCAGTCGCCGGCAGTGGTGCTCAAGGAATGCGCGCGCTTTTGCAAGATGGCCCCGTCGATCCACGGCGTCCTAATCACTCTCAAACTAACGGATATCTTGCAAGTGGCCGACAAGCGGCAGTGGTTCGCTGCGCTTGCGGAGATGGGATTCAAGACCCTCCGCTTGCAGCAACTCAGCGTCCATCACAAGGAATTCGCGTTGCTCGCACTCAGATAAACTGTCGCAAGCTCGCGCTTTACCTTGTCAGCGGGTGGGCTAGCTTGGGCGGCGAGACTCGATCATGGCGGAACCTGAAAAACTCGATACCTTGCAAGCGGTGGAGCTCGCCGAGGGCATTGAAATCCGCTTGCGAATGGCGGGGCCGATGCTTCGTGCGGGCGCTTACGCGATTGATTTTTTGATCCGTTCGGCGGTTCTCGCCATCGGGGGAATCGCAATGTTTCTCGCAGGCATCGCCATCGGTGAAAATGTCGCGGGCGGGATGATGTTATTGGCGTGGTTTCTGATGGACTGGCTCTACCCGGTTTTTTTCGAGGCTGGGAAACGTGGTGCTACGCCGGGCAAGCGGGCGATGGGACTGCGGGTGGTGCAGGCGACGGGCTCGCCGATCACGCTCGGCCAGGCGGTGGTGAGAAATTTCCTGCGCTTCATCGATGGCATGCCGTTTTTCACCTACTGCTTCGGGCTGACGAGTTGTCTGGCGACGAAGCGCTTTCAACGGCTTGGCGATCTAGCAGCGGGCACGGTCGTGATTTATGACCGGATTCCCGCGCCGGCGATGGTCACTGCGGCACCGCCGATCGTCGCGGTGCCGCTGCCGGTCGGCCTCACGGTCACTGAGACGCGCGCGCTCGCCTCGTTCCGCGAGCGGGCTGGTCTGTGGTCAGACGGCAGGCGGGCGGAAATCGCGGACCAAGCGGCGGTGCTTAGTGGCGCGACGGGTGCGGAGGGCGTGAACCGGCTGATGGCGATGGCGCACTGGGTGCAGGAGAAAAGGGGGGAGCGATGACCTCGGGGGACTTCGAACACCGCAACGAAGTGCGCTGGGCGGAGTATGAGCGGCTGATCGCTCTGATGGAAAAGGGCAAGGCCGGGGCGGAGGCTGAGCAACTGCCGCGCTTGTTCCGCGAGCTAAGTCTGGATCTTTCGCTGGCGGAGTCGCGGATGTATGGTGCGCGCGTCACCGAACGGCTCAACCAGTTGGTGATCCGTGGCTACGAGCTTATTTATCGGACTCGGCGCGGAACTTGGGAAAGTGTGATCTCGTTCGTGGTGGAGAAATTCCCTCAAGCAGTGCGGCGAGAGTGGCGCTTGTTTTGGCTTTGCAACGCGGTGTTCTGGCTGCCGTTCTTCGCGATGATGCTCTCGGCGGAGCACGACATCCGCTGGATTCAGGCGGTGCTGGGCGCGGATGGGATGGCCGGGATGGAGCAGATGTATGGCGGAAAGGAAGAGCAACTGAGCCACCTGCGCTCGGAGTATGGCTCGAATTTCATGATGTTTTGCTTCTATATTTATAACAATGTAGCGATCGATTTCCGGATCTTCGCGGGCGGTATGGCGGCGGGTGTCGGCACGTTGTTTTTTCTATTGTTCAACGGCCTTCACATCGGCGCAGCGGCTGGCTACGTGAATCATGCGTGCAATCCGGAGTCGTTCTGGTCGTTCGTGGCGGGGCACTCGTCGTTCGAGCTGCTGGGAATGGTGGTGTCGGGAATGGCGGGGATGCGGCTGGGTCTTGCCATCCTGCGGCCTGGCCGCTTGCCGCGCGTCCGGGCGCTGGCAGAGGCGGGGAAGCAAGCATTGCCGTTGATTTATGGAGCGGCGTTGATGACGACTTTGGCGGCGGTGGTGGAGGGATTTTGGTCGGCACAGGGAATTCCATCGAATTGGAAATATCTGGCAGGAATCCTCGGTTGGGTGATGCACATCGCTTATTTTCTAATGGCGGGAAGGAGGTCCGGCCATGCGGCTTGACACGGTGACGGCGGAGATTCGTCCGCGCAGCGATTGGGAAGCGGTGGATCTCGGTTTCGCGCTGGTGCGTCGGGATTTCTGGCGCTGCATCGTGGGGTGGTGGCTGGCGTTAGGCGTCCCTACCGCCGTCGGCGCTTGGTTATTATGGGATCATCCGATGGTCTTGCTGGTCTTATTCTGGTGGTGCAAACCGGTGGGCTCGCGGATGGTTTTATTCGAGTTGAGTCGGCGTTTGTTCGGTGAGGCACCGTCGTGGCGCGCGGTCTGGCGGGAAATCCCGCGAGCGTGGACAAGGCGATTTTTCTACCGATTCTTCTGGGCGCGCTTCTCTCCGTGGCTGCCGGTGACGCTGGCGGTGGAGGACTTGGAAGGCTTGCGTGGCAAGGCCTACCAACAACGTTGCGGCCAGATCGTCCGTCGGGGCGAGGGCGTGGTGATGTGGCTCTATTTCATCTCAGACATCGCTGCGGCGTGGCTCGGGTTCGGGATTCTTGCGCTGTTTCTGATGCTAGTCCCGGAAGGTCAGGATGGGGCTTGGACGCTGGCGGTCGAGTCATGGGACTCGAATTTCCCGATGGAACTGCCACTGCTGATCACGCGGACGGTGGTGGCCTGTATGATGGTGGCGATTCCTTTGGTGGATGTGTTCGTGACTGGCGCAGGGTTCGGGATTTACATCAACAACCGGACGTGGATCGAGGGCTGGGACGTGGAGCTGGCATTCAAGCGACTGGCGCAGCGCTTGGGAAAAATTGCGGTGGTGATCGTTTCGTTTTTCATGGTTGGGCTGTCTGCTCGTGGCGCGGAATCTCGCCCCCCGGCGGAGGTGATCCGGGAGGTGAAAGCGGCTGGGGAATTTACCGTGCACACGGTGACGGAGAAGGTTCCTAATCCCCGGAAGTCGTCTTTGAGCTGGTCTGGAGATTGGATTGAAATCTGGATGCAGGTTTTCGCAATCTGTGCGGTGGCGGTGTTGCTTGGGCTGCTCGGCTGGGTGTTGTGGAAATATCGGCACGTTTTCACCCAGCGCGGGCCGGGCGTGAAGGAGGAGAGGCTCACTCCATCTGCGCGGGTGGTGATGGGAATGGCCGTTTCACCAGACACGCTGCCTGCGGATGTCCCGGCCGCCGCTTGGTTGCTGTGGCAGCAGGGTCGGCAGCAGGAGGCGCTGGGGCTGCTCTATCGGGGGGCGATTTCGCGCGTGATGGAGCTAGGCCGGGTGGAGATCCACGAGTCTGACACCGAGGGCGATTGCCTGCGGCGGGTGGAGCAGGCCGGTGCCGCCGTGCATCCAGATTATTTCCGAGGGATGACCGGGATGTGGATCCGGTTGGCTTACGCGGGTATCAGCCCAGCGGATTCGGAGGTGCAGGCGCTGTGTCAGCAATGGCCGTTCAATGAAGGGAGGGCGCGTTGAAACTTTTGGCGCTGCTTCTGATGGTTTTCGCTCTAACGGCGTGCGACTACACGGAGGTGAAGCGCGAGATCGGCTACAAGGGCAAGGCGCGGATCAATCCATGGTTGGCCGCCGAGCGATTCGCCGCGCAATACGATGAAAAGGTGCGCTCGCTGGCGGCGTGGACCGCACCGGAGTCAGAGGATGCGGTGTGGTTCGTCCCTGCATCCGTATTGAGTAATGCGAGTTTCACCCGGCAGATTGGGGCTTGGGTCGAAGAGGGCGGACATTTGGTCTTACTCGCCGAACAGGCGAATGCGGAGACGAATGACTGGTCGGATGATCCGGTCGCACCGCAACTGGAATCCGCGTTGGTCGGGATGTTAGCCCGTGCCGGCATCGAGGTGAGCGAGCTGGAAAATTCCGAGGATGTGGTGAGCGAGATCGAGTGGGATGATGAGACCTTCGAGGTAGCGGCGAGCTCTAAGACTCGCGTGGCGCTTGATGGCGGGGAGCCGGGTGTTTTCGCATCCGCGCC
>JBEGUC010000015.1:0-33768 GCA_041179105.1 Verrucomicrobiota bacterium
CCGTAGTTGCTTATTTGCAGGCTCTTGGGCATCTCGAAAGCATCCGCCCCCGGCGTGCCGAACGGGATTTCCGGCTCAGGCACCGGCGTGATCAAATCCACCGCCGGCGCGCTCAAAGCGCCCTCCGTAAGCACTTGTTCCTCTTGGGCCCAAAGCGGCACCAATAGCAGCGGGAAAATAAGCCATGCACCAAGTTTCAGCATCGGCGTGATAAGAGAATCCCCGGCCCGTGAAGTAAAGGGCGAAAGCCCGCCCGCCCGATCCGATAAAATCCCCTTTCACCGCTTGGATTCCGCGCCAAGATAACGTCATGCAATCGATCCAACGCGTCGCCATCCTTGGAGTCACCGGCTTCGTCGGCCACGGCCTGCCCGCCCTGCTCGCGGAAAATGGCATCGCCACCACCGGCGTCAGCCGTTCGGGAAATGGCGCGCTTCCCGGCATCGACGACTGGCAAACCCCCGAAACCCTCGACTTTTCCGGCCACCAAGCCGTCATCAACCTCGCTGGCGAACCCATCGACCGCCGCTGGAATGAAAAAAACCGCCGCCTCTTCCACGAAAGCCGCGTCGGCCTAACCCGCCGCATGGTCGCTGCCATCGCCAAACTCCCCGCCGCCGAGCGCCCAAAAATTCTCATCAACGCCTCCGCCGTCGGTATCTACAGCGACCGCGGCGATGAAATTCTCACCGACACCTCCCGCAAAGGCAGTGGATACCTCGCGGATCTCTGCCACGACTGGGAGCACGCCGCACAGGACGCCGAATCGCTCGGCGTCCGTGTCATCCGCCTGCGGACCGGCATCGTCCTCGGTAAAAACGGCGCCGCCTTTGAAAAACTCCTCGCCATTTTCAAACTCGGCCTCGGCGGCCGCCTTGGCTCCGGCACCCAATGGATGCCATGGATCCACCTCGCCGACCACCGCGCCGCCATCGTCCACGCCCTCCTCTCAGAAACCCTCGCAGGCCCGCTCAACCTCACCGCGCCCCATCCCGAGCGGAACCGCGACTTCACCCGCAAGCTCGCCGCCGCCTTGCACCGCCCCGCCATCCTCCCTGCACCCGCCTTCGCCCTCAGGCTCGCGCTCGGCGAGTTCAGCAGTGCCCTGCTCGCCAGCCAGCGCACCCTGCCCACCGCCCTCGAGGCCGACGGCTTCCAATTCCGCTTCCCCACCTTGGAGCAAGCGCTGGCCGATCTGATCGAATCATTGAGCCCGAAAACCGAAGTTGGATAATTTCGGACCATGCGGCGCAGTGTTTTTCCTCGGACTCGCCGCCAATCAAGACCGCCGCGCGCAGCCCGACCGCCCTTTTATTTTCACGGATGCTCTAACTCGCTTCGGTTTTCGAGTTTGCTCCTTCAGGATTTCCATTACGATTCCGGCATGCCCTTGCTTGAACGCTTTCTCGACCTCTCCACCGTCTCGCTGAAAATCTGCGGCGTCACCACGCGAGACGAGGCGGACCGCCTTGTCTTGCTCGGCGTGGATGCGCTCGGGGTAAATTTCTGGCCGCGCTCGAAACGATTTCTCGCGCCGAAAGACGCCGGCTGGTTGCGCGACCTCGCCGGGAAAATCCTGCGCGTGGGCGTGTTTGTGAACGAACCCGCCGAACTGCCATTGCGGTTAGTGCGCGAGGGCTATCTGGACGCGGTGCAGCTTCATGGCGACGAAACTCCCGAGGACGCCGCACCATTTCGCGAAGCGGGCATCCCCTTCATCAAGGCGATCGGCGTGAAAACCCGCGCCGATCTGCAACGCGCGACCGACTACGGCGCTGTGGCGATCCTCCTCGACGCGCACGCACCAGGCATCTACGGCGGCACCGGCGAGGTGTTCGATTGGGAGGTGGCGTCGGATTTCCGCAGGCATCATCCACAGCTCCCTATCATTCTAGCGGGCGGCATCGTCCCGGAAAACGCCGGGCTCGCCGCGATGAGCGTGCAACCCGCCGCGCTCGACATCGCCTCGGGCGCGGAGATTTCACCCGGCATCAAAGACTTTCAAAAAGTCGCGGCATTCCTTACCGCCTTGCACCGCTGATTTCTATGCTAACTGATTCCCACTGTCATCTCGCCTCCCACCGCTTCCTGCCGGAGGAAATCCCCGACCTTCTCGAACGTGCGCGCGGCGCAGGCGTCAGCCGTCTAGTGACTCTCGCGACCAGTCTCGAAAACGTGCAGGCCAACCTCGATTTGGCGCAAAATCCAATGATTCACACCTGCCTCGGCATTCATCCGTGCGACGTGCATCACGCACCGGACGACGCCGTCGCCCAACTCTCCGCCTTCACCAGTGATCCGCGGGTTTGCGCCATCGGCGAGACCGGCTTGGATTACTATCACCCCGCGCCGGAAGGCTGGGACGAGCAATCGTTCCGCGACCGCCAGCTCGATTTCCTGCGCCGGCATTTTGAACTCGCGTCCGCCGCGCGGCTAAACGTGGTCATCCACACTCGCGACCAAACGGGGCACGCTTCGTTCGAAGACGCGCTCGCAATCTATCAAAATTTCCACACATCGGTCCGCGCCGTGTTTCATTGCTTCATCGGCCCGTGGGAAAACGCGCGGCGCGTGCTCGATCTCGGCGGGCTCGTCTCCTTTGGCGGTGTCGCCACCTTCAAGACCGCCCATCAAGTCCGCGATACCGCAGGCCAATGCCCTGCGGGATCATTCATGATAGAGACCGACGCGCCCTACCTCGCGCCGGAACCGCATCGGGGAAAGCGCAACGAGCCGGCACTCGTCCGCGAAACTGCGGAGCGTCTGGCAGCGTTGCGCGGCGAATCGCTCGAAGCATTGGCACTCCACACCGACCAAACAGTCCGCGCGTTTTTCCGGCTTCGCCCGGATTCCATTTGAATAAAAATCCCGAGTCGCGACGTTTCATGCCCGACGTTCGTGCGCCAACTTCCGCTCTTCACAATCCGGTTTCAAATCGCTATATACACACCATGACCCCGCTCCGCATCCTCGCCCCATCGATTCTCACATTCGCTTTCGCATCCTGCGCCGCGCAAAAAGCCGATACTTACGACACCGCCAAGCCCTACGGCACCGCAGACGTAGGCCAGGTCAACGCGCCGGTTACCGAACCCGCCAACCCAGTCTATGACACTCCAGCGGCTTACGAGGAAAGCGCCGCCACCACAGCCACAGCCGCCGTGGCCGATACTAACATTCAGGCACCCGCAGCTCCCGCCAACGGCGCAGCCATCATCCACACCGTCGTCGCGGGAGACACCCTTTCCGGCATCAGCTCGAAATACAAAGTCCCCGCCGCCACCATCAAACAAGCCAACGGCATGACCAAAGACGTCGTCGTGCTCGGCCGGAAGATGGTTATCCCTCCCGTCCGCTGATTCATTCAATCCGCCGCCGGGAGACTTCGCTCTTCCGGCGGCTCTCTTTTTCACACCATGCGCTTTCCTGCAGTCTGCCTCTCGTTGTTCGCTGTCATCGCGGTCGCTGCCGCCGGAACCCCGCAAGAAAACGCGCTGGATAACCTCCTCTCCGAGCGCGATTCAGATCAGGCGTTCGCGACCGTCATCGAGACAGCGAGGAAAGCCGGCGTCTCCGAACAAGCCGTGCTTGAAGCTCGCTTTCTCTATCACATCGACCGCCGCGAGGACGACGCCATCGCCGCGCTGCTTCCCGCGTTCCTCAAACAGCGCGAGGCATTCAAGATTCAAGACTCCGCCATTTTCGGAGTGAAGGAAGACTGGCTCGCCGTGGTGGAATACGTCCAAGCCATCGCGTCGCTCAAGGAAGGCAATAAAGACGCTTTCAAATCCCACATCACCGAAGCGTTCTGGCTGAGCCCGCGCCAAGCGTCCGCCTTCGCTCCACACATCGAACGCATGCGGCTTGAGGAAGCCATGCAAGCGGTGAAAATCGATTTTGAAACTAGGCTCATCCCGCTCGGAGGAGGCGAGGCCGTTGTGCTCAAAAACTTGATGGCAGATAAAAAAGCCATGATTCTCCACTTTTGGTCGCCTGCCAGCAAGGAGTGCGAGGCCAGCCTCCCAGACTTCGTCACCTCCGCCACAGCCCTCGGCGAAAAGGGCGTCGCGATGATTTCCCTGCTTCCCGAAGATTCGCCGGAACTCCTAACGAACGCCCGCGAGATGATCCGTCCGCTAGGTGGGAATCCACCTGGAGCCTGGGTTATCGATCACAAGGAACGTCCCCTCGCTCGCGAACTTCGCGTGCAGACGCTGCCAGTCTTCGTTCTTATATCTAACGAAGGACGCGTCCTATTCAACGGAGATCCCGCAGACGACGGCTTGTGGGAAGCTCTGAAGAAAGTCGATCCGCAACTCATCCGCCCGGAAGCGGGTGAAGAGACGGAGTGAAAACGCCTCCCTCGCTACGGTGCCCGTAGTAGTAAAAACGCGGCGCGTTAAAATATTTCGGGTTTCTTAAAAATAGGCACCTTTCAACTTGACGGATATTTAAACTATTAGTTACATCGCCTCTTCAGCGAAGAGACTTCCTTATGGCGCGCTCAACCCATCCATCCAATCTCGAGCTTCAAGCCCTATCTGTTTTGTGGCATGAAGGACCATCAACGGTCGCTACAGTTAACGAGCTGCTCCCTGATGGGAAGGAGCGGGCCTACACCACGGTGCTCTCCGTCATGCAAAGTCTCGAGCGGAAGAATCTGGTGAAACGCGTGCGGGTTGGCAGAGCGCATATTTATGAAGCTGCTTATTCGCAGGAGGTGATCGTGCAGCGTGCGACCCAGAACTTTCTGACTAACACTTTTGGAGGACGCCTCGGTGAGGCACTCCTCGCCATCCTCTCCGCCGGCACATTAACGCCGGAAGAGAAAACAAACATCGAACGCAAACTCCAACGACACAAAACTATGGCTGCAAAAAAAACAGCAAAGAAAGTTGCCAAAAAGGCACCCGCAAAGAAGACCGCAACCAAAGCCGCAACCAAAGCCGCAACCAAAGCCGCAACCAAAGCCGCAACCAAAGCCCCGGCCAAGGCCCCGGCCAAGGCCCCGGCCAAGAAAGCGGCAAAAAAAGCTCCTGCTAAAAAGGTAGTCACAAAAGCGGTGAAGAAAGTCGCAAAAAGCGCCAAGAAGGCGGCTTCTGCAAAGAAGGCTGTAAAGAAAACGGCAAAGAAGGCCGCTAATAAATAATTAGACCCGAAAACCGAAGCGGGTCAGCGCCCTATCCAAGAGCGCACAACTCATTAAAATCGAAGTCTTTTGCGATGCTTGAAAATGGCATGGGAGGCAAAAATGTCTCCCGTGCCTTCACTTCGGGTTCCTTTGGTTCTTCCGTAAAATCTGTGGGTGAACTTGCCGGGGAAATTTTTCTGCAACCTTTTGGGTTGCCGAGGCGGCGGGCTTTGCTAGCTTGCCGACGATTGATTGGGAAAGGTAATGACTGCCGTACTCGAACATCCCGTGCTCGTCTTGAATCGGTTCTGGCAACCGATCCACACCTGTTCCGTCCGCCGCTCGCTGCATTTGCTCTGCATCGGTCATGCGCAAGTCGTGCAGGTGGAGGGCGAGGAACGCTTCAATTCCCATGACCTTTCGTCATGGATTTCCTACTCGGACGGAAATGCCAGCGATGAAATGATCCACGGCGCGAGGATCACCATCCGTGTGCCGAAAATCGTCGTGCTGTCGTTATACGATCGCTTGCCGCGGCTGGAGGTGAAGTTCACGCGCCGCAATGTTTTCCTGCGGGACAAATTCACCTGTCAGTATTGCACCAAGGTCTTGCCGGAAACTCAGCTGAATTTGGACCACGTCATGCCGCGCGATAAAGGCGGGCGCACCACTTGGGATAACATCGTCACCTCCTGTTTCCGCTGCAACACGCGCAAGGGCAACAAGCTGCCGCACGAGGCGAACATGCACCCGCAAAGCAAGCCGCTCGCCCCGCGCTGGCGGCCGCTTTTCGGCATGCATGAGAACGATCTCGCCGACGAGAGCTGGAGTCATTTCCTCCATCAGGACCGGGCCGTCACGCGCCGCTCGGCGTGAGCCGTGCCGCAAGTCACGGGTGACTGCGGGAAATGTGATAACGGCCGCACTCAAGAGGAATAATCGCCTCATTTCCCGCTCCTTTCTTGATCATGAATTGACGCTTCTATTTTCACGGTGAAGCCTCGTTTCTGCCAGCATTCAATGCCCATGAAATTCTCCAACCTCTGCCTGGGATTGCTCGTTCTGTCCGCCGCCGCTTGCAAACAGAACCGAGAGATCAAGGTTTACCGCGTGGACAAGGAAGCCCCGCCCGCCCTCTCTCAGCCTGCCACGACCGCAGATCCCCACGCCGGCGTGCCCGGGATGATGCCTGGTGGGGCAATGTCTTCCGGCTCGGCGGGCGATCCTCATGCGGGACTAACGGCGGAGCAGTTGGCAGGCGGCGGCCCGGGCGGCGGCCCTCAAATCACGGACTCTCCTCCAGCCCATTGGAAAAAAATGCCCGCCACTTCCATGCGCCAGGCCAGCTATCTGGTGGAAGGCGAGGGTGGGGCGGTTAGTGATATTTCTCTCGTGATTCTTCGCGGCGTGGCCGGCGGCACCCTTGACAATGTCAACCGCTGGCGTGGCCAACTCGCCCAGCCCGCCATCGACGAAGCCACCCTCAAGCAGACGTCGGAAACCGTCGTCACGCCCGTAGGCGAGGCGGTGGTGGTGGAAATCGAAGGCCTCGCTCCCGGTGCGGATGCCGCGAAAGACGGCCGCATGATGGGAGTCATCGCGAACAAGGGCGCGGACGCGTGGTTCTACAAAATGCGTGGTAACTTCGCCCTAACAGCCGCCGAGAAGGAGAATTTCCTCAAGTGGGTGCAATCCGTGAAGCCCGCCGCTGAGACTGCCGCCGCCCCGGCCCCGGCAGCGCCCGGTGACGGCAGCCTTGGCTGGCAGCTTCCCGCAGGCTGGAGGCTGGTCCCCGGCACCAGCTCGATGCGCTATGCGACCTTCGGCATCACCGATGCGGGCGGTGCCAAGGCGGAAATGGCGATCACCCATTTCCCGGGCGATGTGGGCGGCGATCTTGAAAACGTCAACCGCTGGCGCCAACAAGTCGGGCTGCCTGCGGTGGATGCGGCCGGTCTAACAGCACTGGTTTCCAAACTAACCGCAGCCTCCAAGACGCTCTCGCTCATCGATATCACCGGCCCGCAGAACCGCTTGGTTGCCGGTTGGACGCGTCACGGTTCCGACACCTGGTTTTTCAAACTCACCGGCCCGGACGCGCTCGTCGGCGTGGAGAAAGCAAAGTTCACGGCCTTCCTTGAGTCGGTGCGTTTCAACAAACCCGAATGATGAGAGTTCTGAATCGCTTGCTGGAAGGAATTTCCTCGTTGCGTCTCACGCTTTTCGGCCTCGCCGCCGCTCTGGTGCTGGTGTTTGCGGGGACGCTGGCGCAAGTCCGCTTCGGGTTGTTTTTCATCCAAGAGGAGTATTTCCAAAGCTGGTTCGTCTGGTGGTCGAGCTCTCCGGACGGCTTCAGGATTCCGGTGTTTCCCGGCGGCCACCTGATCGGCGCGGTGCTGCTGGTGAATCTAATCGCCGCGCACGTCCGGCGCTTCAGTTGGACGTGGCGGAAATTCGGCATCCAGCTCACCCACCTCGGCCTCATCATCATGCTCGCCGGCGGCCTCGCCACCGACTTGTTCTCCGTTTCCAGCTACATGCGCCTCAAGGAGGGGGAAACTAAAAATTACTCGGAAGACAGCATGCGGATGGAGCTCGCGGTGGTCGATCTATCTGATTCGGACACCGAGCAAGTCACCGCCGTGCCGGGCGATCTGCTCGCGGACGGCGGCTCCGTCACTGACGAGTCGCTGCCATTCCGCCTAGTCGTCCGGAGTTTCTACCGGAACTCGGAGCTCAAGATGATCGGCGAAGGCACCGGAGCTTCGGTTCCCGCCTCTAGCAAAGGAGCCGGCGCGCGGATATCCGTGAAGCCCGCTCCCCGCGCCACCAAGATGAGCGACCGCGACGTGATGAGCGCGGTGCTAGAAATCGTTCCAGAAAAAGGCGGCTCCTCACTCGGCACCTGGCTGGTTTCCAACGCCATGGCCGCGCCCCAAAATTTCGAAGTGGATGGCCGCCCATGGAGCATCCAACTCAGACCGGCCCGCTACTACAAACCTTACAGCATGAAGCTGAAGGACTTCACCCACGAGCTTTATCCCGGCACTCAAATCCCGAAAAATTTCTCCAGCACGATCCACCTTGCCGACGACGTGAACCACGAGCGCCGCCAGGTGCTGATCTATATGAATCACCCGTTGCGCTACCTCGGCGACACTTACTATCAGTCCGGCTTCGAGCCAGACAACAGCGGGACGGTCCTGCAAGTGGTCCGGAATCCGAGCTATCAGGCGCCCTACATCGCCTGCATCGTCGTGTCTATCGGGCTGATTTTTCAGTTCACCCTGCATCTCACCGGGTTCGCCCGCCGCATCAAGCCCGTCGCCTCCAAATGAAACGTTTTCTTCCCCACATCATTCTGGTTCTGGCAGGTTTGTGGCTGGCGTCGTCTTGGGTCACGCCCAAGCCGAAGCCCGGCGACTTCGACCTCCGCACCTTCAGTCGCCTGCCGGTATTGGTGGGCGGGCGCGTCAAACCGCTCGACACAGTGGCCCGGAATTCCCTGCTGATTTTGCGCGGCAAGCAGACGCTGCGTCTGGAGAGGGGCGTGAAAATGGAAGCCTCGCGCTGGCTGGCGGACGTAATTTTCAACGCCCCGGTGGCCGACCGCTATCCGGTGTTTGCCGTGCACAACCCGGAAGTTTTGGGAATGCTCGGCATGCCTCAAGCGGACAAGCGTTACTGCACCTTCGAGGAGCTTCATCCCTATCTGGAAAAAATTGACGAAGAGGGGAAAATCAGCGCGGAAATGGAATCCGCCCAGCGCACGCCTTTCCAGACCGCTATCTTCAACTTGCGCAACGCGCTGATTCTCTACCAGCAGATCAAGGGCAGCGTGCAGCCGGAAAGTGCCACCGATTTCGCTGACGAGATCAACCACTATGCCAAAGCCGTTGCGACCGCATCCTCCTCGCTCAAGCCAGGCGCGCCGCCTGCGGACAAGGCGCAATTTGCGCTGCTCAAGGCATCGCTCGTCCGTTACGAATCCCAATCCCAAAACGCCTACATGCTCGCCGTGGCTCCGGCCGCAGGCGGGCAGGTCGCCGATTGGCTCACCATCGGTGACGCGCTGATCCGGGTGGATTCGCCGCAATCCATTCCCGCTTCCGTCGCCGCTTTCGCCGATCTGGGAGACGCGTTCCGCGCGGGCGATCACGCCGCCTTCGCGGGGGCCGCCAGTGAATACGCGGGCTGGCTCGGCATCGAACAATCGGCTCTGCTGGGACGCTCCGCCTACGAATGGCGCTTCAACCACATGGAGCCATTCTATCAAAGCATGGTGCTGTATGTCGCGGCATTCCTGCTGGCCTGCACGTCATGGCTCGTTTGCCCGCGCGGTTTGCGCAAAACGGCATTTTTGTTACTTCTGCTGGCGCTCGCCGTCCACTCGTTGGGCATGTTTTCACGGATGTATCTGCAAGGGCGGCCACCGGTTACCAATCTCTATTCCTCCGCCATCTTCGTCGGCTGGGGCGCGGTGCTGATCGGTTTGGTGTTGGAGCGAATTTTCCGCGACGGCATCGGCGCGGCCTGTGCGGGCATGGTCGGTTTCATCACGCTCATCATCGCGCACCATCTCGGTTCTAGCGGCGACACCTTGGAAATGATGCAGGCGGTGCTTGATAGTAATATCTGGCTGGCCACCCACGTCGTCGTCATCACTGCCGGCTACTCCGCGATGTTTCTCGCCGGATTTCTCGCCATCGCTTACGTGCTGCTCGGGTTTTTCACCCGCCTGCTGACGCGTGAAACGGCGCAGAAGTTAGGTCGCATGGTTTACGGCGTGATTTGCTTCGCCACCCTTTTCAGCTTCGTCGGCACCGTGCTCGGCGGCATCTGGGCGGACCAATCGTGGGGTCGCTTCTGGGGTTGGGACCCCAAGGAAAACGGCGCGCTACTCATCGTGTTATGGTGCGCCCTGATTCTCCACGCCCGCTGGGGCGGCTTCATCCGCCAGCGCGGCTTGATGGCCATGGCCATCTTCGGCAACGCGATCACCGCGTTCTCATGGTTCGGCGTGAACATGCTCGGCGTGGGCTTGCATTCCTATGGCTTCATGGACAAGGCGTTTCCGTGGCTGCTAGGATTTGTCATTTCCCAAAGCCTGCTAGTGCTACTCACCCGCCTGCCGGCGAAATGTTGGAAAAGCTTCCGCAACGCCGAACTGCGCGATGTAAAAGCCGCCGGCTTCGACGTGGCTGCTGATTCCTGATGCTAAGAAATCGCCTTTTAGATAGAGGCCGCTGATAAAGCTCCGCATCGGCCCTTCGAGGGAGCAAGCTGGGAAATATTGAAAATTCGTGTTGTCCGCAGTTTTTTTAAAATTTGTCTTGGCAAGCCGGCTTTAATCCCTACTTCTTTATCCAGATTAACGAATGCACATTTCAAAAAAAGCTGAATACGCCCTGCGCGCCACCATCCACCTCGGCATTGCGACCGAAGTGGGACGCGCAACCATCTCCGGAGCGGAACTCGCTGAGGCGAATCGCCTACCGCTCAAGTTTGTCGAGCGTATCCTCCAAGAGCTGCGCGAGGCCGGGCTCGTCGAGACCCACCGCGGCAAATTCGGAGGCTACTCGCTCGCCAAGCCCGCTTCCGACATCGGCATTGGACAGCTCGTCCGCCTGATGGATGGCCGCCTTGCCCCAATCTGCTGCGCCAGTGAAAACGCCTACCAGCCCTGCACTTGTCCCGACGAGGACCACTGCGGCCTGCGGATGATCATGATCGACGTCCGCAACGCCATCGCTGCCATCCTCGACCGCTACACCGTCGCTCAAGTCGTGGAAGTCACCCTGCGGAAAATGCGCCGCGACGGCATTGTCCCACCATTTTCCACCGCCGATATGCTCAGTGCTGCCGAGGCCGCTCCCCACCGCAAAGCCGATCCCGCTGACGGATTCCTCGCCGGCCTCTCACAACTCGCCACCCTCACTTCCGATGAACACGACCACCTCTGAAAGCTCCACACCCGACGGTCCAAAAACCGATTGGCTCGAAGTCGTTCGCCAGAACGTGGCCAATCTCCGCTTCGGCTCGGTCCAAATCACCGTGCATGACGGCCGCGTGACCCAGGTTGAAAGCATCGAGAAAACCCGCTTCGTCGCCTCCCGTGATGAAGCGGGCCCGAGCCATAAATAACTCTCCATCACGCTCCAAGAGACTGACCGGACCACCGGAGGAATCGACCAGCGCGTAATTATCCGCAGCGTCATACACGCATCGGACTGCGCACTGTCATCCTCCACCTCCAGTCGGTCTCTTTTTTGCGTCCGAAACTCTCCCACGCCCACCGCACTAACGGGGGTAATTAAACAACTTCAAAAGCTCACCGGAAAACCGGACGCGGACGGTCCGCAGACATCCATGAAAACAACACAATACCATCGAATCGCCATCCCACTGATATTCATCGCGAGCCTGCCCTTGCTCACAAGCGCGCAGGAAAAATCCACTGAATTTCTCGAGCCTGATACCTTCGACAAAATCTGGGATCACGCCTCTCTTTATAAGAATGATCTCAACCCCATACTCCAAGAATTCAAAATCCGCGGTCGCTATCAGGGACAATACTGGAACGTCGACACTGACCAAAGCAGCCAGAGCAACTGGGAAGACCGCCGCTCACGCTTCGGTTTCGACGCCAAACTCTTTCAGAAGAAAATCGAAATCCGTGCCGACTTCCAAAGCAAAGACCAATTCGCCGATTTCTACGACGGCCTTGTCGACGCCTACATCCGCTGGAAACCCAGATCGTCGTTTAGCATCACGGCTGGCAAAACCATGCCGTTGATCGGCCATTACGACTGGCTCGAATCCACCAACAGTCAGCCCACATTCGAGCGCTCGCAAATCTTCAACCAACTCGGCATCAACCGCGCCACCGCACTCACCGCAGAAGGGCTAAAAGATAAACTTTCCTGGCGCGCCGGGATTTACTCGAACGACACCCCATCCACCACCGGTGGCAGTGGATCTTTCGGCGACGGCGAGTTCGGCGATTTCAATGGCGGCTTCTCTTACACCCTAGGCGCAGGATATGATTTCAAGCATCTGTTGGATCTCGAAAAAGCCGACTTCCGCCTCGACTGGCTCCACAGCGAGCGTGACACCAATGACTTAGTCCTCAATAAATATAGCAACATCATTTCTTCTACAGTTTGGATCAAGGAGGGCTATACTTCTGTTGTTTTCGAGGCTTACTACGCAAGCGGTGCTGACCACGTCACACCCGTCAAACAATCCAAATGGGACGGCAGCAACGTCTTCGGCTTCTTCATCCAGCCGACCTACGACATCATCCCCAAAAAGCTCCAGCTAGTCGGCCGCTATTCCTACGCCAACAGCGAGGGTCCAGAAGGCGTCATTGGGCAATCACGCTATGAACGCAAGGTCGCATCCAACAAAGGAGTCGGTGACGTCTATCACTCGCTCTACGGCGGAGCACAATATTTCATCTATGGTGACAAGCTCAAGCTAATGGGCGGAGCAGAATGGGCAACCATAGCAAATGACAAGGGTGACTCCTACGACGGCTTCACTTGGCTCACGGGCATCCGTTTTTCGTTTTAATTACAAACCCGCATCTAATTATTTTTATTAATACACTATGAAAACATTCAAACTAATCGCGCTTTTATCATCTCTGCTCGCCAGCAGTGTCTTCGCAGACGAACTACTCAACGTCTCCTACGATCCCACCCGGGAATTCTACCAAGAAATCAACTCGGCATTCGCCAAGCAATGGAAACAACAAACCGGTAAATCTCTCACCGTCAAACAATCCCACGGCGGCTCCGGTAAGCAGGCCCGCTCGGTCATCGACGGGCTCAGCGCCGACGTAGTCACCCTCGCCCTCTCCGGCGACATCGACTCCATCGCCCAGCAAGCCAATCTATTGCCTCAAGACTGGCAGACCAAACTACCAGATAACAGCTCCCCTTACACCTCCACCATCGTCTTCGTCGTAAGGAAGGGAAATCCGAAGGGTATCAAAGATTGGGATGATCTCGTTAGAACCGGCATCAAGGTGATCACCCCCAACCCGAAGACCTCGGGCGGCGCGCGCTGGAACTACCTCGCCGCTTGGGCCTACGCCGACCGCAAGTTCGGCGGCGACGAGGTGAAGGTGAAACAATTCATCGGCGCGCTTTTGAAAAACGTGCCCGTGTTGGACACCGGCGCCCGCGGCTCCACCACCACCTTTGCCCAGCGCGGTATAGGCGACATTTTCCTATCATGGGAAAACGAGGCGCACCTGATCGAAAAAGAATTCCCCGGTAAGACCCAGATTATAATCCCTTCAATTAGTATACTCGCCGAACCACCAGTCGCAGTTGTGGAAAAAAATGCGAAAAAACACGGCACCGAAAAGCTGGCTATAGCTTACCTCAACTATCTCTACAGCCCCGAAGCCCAAGACATCGCCGGTAAGAACTTCTATCGCCCGCGGGATGCCAAGGCTCTCGCCAAATGGTCGAAAAACTTCCCCGCGATCAATCTAGTCACCATCGACAAAGACTTCGGCGGGTGGACCAAAGCGCAGAAGACCCACTTCGACGACGGCGGCACCTTCGACCAAGTTTACGGTAACCGCTAAACTAACGACTGTATGCCCACACGACGTGTCATCCCCGGATTCGGGCTTTCGATGGGGTTCTCCATCACCTATCTGAGCCTGATCATTCTCATCCCGCTGGTCGCCTTGTTTCTCAAAGCCGCAAAGCTGGGCCCCGCCGAGTGGTGGTCCATTCTAACCTCTCCACGGATGATTGCCGCCGCCAAACTTACCTTCGGCGCAAGCGCGGCGGCGGCTTTAGTCAGCACCGTCTTCGGCCTGCTTGTCACTTGGGTGCTGGTCCGCTACCGCTTCCCGGGCCGCAGGCTGTTGGATGCGATGGTGGACCTTCCCTTCGCACTGCCAACCGCCGTCGCTGGCATCACCCTCACCGCAATTTACGCGCCTAACGGCTGGCTGGGAGAAACTTTGGCGAAGTGGGGCATTGAGGGAGCATATAGCCCTCTCGGCGTCTTCATCGCACTAACGTTCATCGGTTTTCCCTTCGTCGTCCGCACCTTGCAGCCCGTGATGGAAGACTTCGGCAGCGAGTGCGAAGAAGCCGCCGCCACTCTTGGCGCAGGCCGGTGGATCATCTTCTGGCGGGTGATTTTCCCAATGTTCATTCCAGCACTGATCACCGGCTTCACTCTGGCCTTCGCGCGAGCTATAGGTGAATACGGGTCGGTTATTTTCATATCTGGAAACCTGCCGATGAAAACCGAAATTCTACCGCTGCTCATCGTCTCGCAGTTGGAGCAATTCAAATACGAAGCCGCTGCTGTCATCGCTGCCGGCATGCTCATCGTCTCCTTCGTGCTGCTATTTCTAATCAACCTACTCCAGCGCCGCCTCAACTGGCAGAACCGCTAACTTCTCATGTCCCGCTCCTCCATCACTACCGAATCCGCGCCCGTCCGCCTGCTCCTCATTGGCTCTGCGGTCGCGTTTCTATCATTATTTCTACTGCTGCCGCTTGCAGCCGTTTTCGTCGAAGCCTTCCGCAAGGGCTGGGAAGTTTTCCTCGCTTCGCTGCATGAGGAGGCTGCGCTTGACGCGATTAAACTAACCTTGTTAGCCGCTGGGATCTCGGTGCCGCTCAATACACTCTTCGGAGTCTCTGCAGCTTGGCTAGTCACGAAATTCAAATTCCGCGGCCGCTCACTGTTGGTCTCGCTGATTGATTTACCCTTCGCAGTCTCCCCTGTCATCGCCGGCCTCGTATGGGTTCTGCTATTTGGCGCGAAAGGTTGGTTCGGCCCATGGCTGGCGGAGCACGATATCAAGATCATCTTCGCGCTGCCCGGCATTGTCATCGCCACTGTGTTCGTGACCTTTCCCTTTGTCGCACGGGAACTCATTCCGCTGATGGAAACGCAGGGCAGCGATCAAGAGGAAGCTGCCGTCACGCTCGGCGCGAACGGCTGGCACATTTTCTTCCGCGTCACGTTGCCTAACATCAAGTGGGGCCTGCTCTACGGCGTGCTGCTATGCAATGCCCGCGCCATGGGCGAGTTCGGCGCAGTCTCCGTGGTATCCGGCCACATCAGCGGCGAAACCAACACCCTGCCACTCCACGTCGAAGTCCTTTATAACGAATACCAGTTCAGCGCCGCCTTTGCTTGCGCCACCCTGCTAGCCTTCCTCGCGCTCATCACCCTCGGTTTGAAGAGTGCCGTTGAGCACTTCACTGGCCACTCCTCTCAGAACAAACACTAACCATGTCTATTTCCATCCATTCTATCAGCAAATCCTTTGGAGCTTACACCGCCCTCGAAGACATCTCGCTCGAAGTGCCGGACGGCTCGCTCACCGCGCTTGTCGGACCATCCGGCTCCGGCAAAACCACACTACTGCGCATCGTCGCCGGCCTTGATTTCGCCGATCCCGGCCCCGGCAAAATTGCTTTCCACGGCGAGGATGTCATCGACATCCCAGCCGCCAAACGCGGTGTAGGCTTTGTTTTCCAGCACTATGCTTTATTCCGCCACATGACCGTCGCCCAGAATATCGGCTTCGGACTCAGCGTGCTGCCACGCGCCACCCGCCCCAAAAAGCCCGAGATCCATGACCGAGTTAAAGAACTCCTCAAGCTTGTGAAACTCGAAGGGCTCGACCTTCGCCGCCCGCACGAGCTTTCTGGCGGTCAGCGCCAGCGCGTCGCGCTTGCCCGCGCCCTTGCCATCCGGCCCAAGGTTTTGCTACTGGACGAACCCTTCGGCGCACTCGATGCCCAAGTCCGCAAAGACCTCCGCCGCTGGCTCCGCGTGTTCCACGATGAAATCGGCCTCACCACCCTCTTCGTCACCCACGACCAAGAGGAAGCACTGGAACTCTCCGACCAAGTCGTAGTCATGCGCAACGCTCGCATCGAACAAGTCGGCAAACCACAAACCGTCTATGACCACCCTCGCAGCCCCTTCGTTTACGAGTTCCTGGGCAACGTTAACAAACTGCATACAGGTAATGACGTCCGCTATGTGCGCCCCCACGAAATCGAAGTCCTATTTGCCGCGGAGTTCGACCCCGCCACTGACTCACTCGCCCGCGTTCACCACCTTTTCTCAGCCGGCCCCATCGCTACCCTCACCGTGAAACTTGGCGACGGCCAATTTCTCGATATAGAACTCTCCCGCCGCCATCTCGCAGAGCTTAGCCTAAGCGTAGGCGATGAAGTGGCCGTCCGCCCACCAAGGGCTGCGCCGCGCAGCTGACACTCGCCCCGTGGCTAACAGCTCGCCAGAGGCTTTGCCACTCAGGCAGAGACAGCCTTCCGAGCTGTCCCTGCCCTCCATTGACTGCCTTCGGCTCAGTGGCCGAAGGAACCGTGGATGACGATTCCACCACCGCTACCGCAGGATTGCTCGCGGTAGCTGGGCTGATGGTGCGGCGCTGAGTAGTATGATGGCTGCGGGCAGGGCGCTTGATAGCGAACGCGCGGGCGATAAGACTGGCGGACCGGGCGTTCGCCCCAGATCGGATTCCCACAGCGGTCGTAGCCGATGAAATAGCGCTCCATGTAAATCGGAGTTCCACATGAGCGATGACCGCTGACGTAGACACGACTGGAGTGACCCGAGCGTGAGCGCGCGTCGGCTTGAGTTGCGGTTCCGAGCAGGGCGAAAGCCGCAATGGCGAGGGTGGTGGCGATGGTTTTCACGAGTGGTTGTATTTTTTAATGACGCCTATTTCGACGAGCCACCTCTGCAATTATTCAGGATGAAATTATAAAATTTTCACCACCCACCGCGCGCCACTATTTTCTGGAATTTCACCTTTGGGATTTCACTTTTTGGGTGAAGTCCTGCAAGCGGAGCTTCCGCTATGCCAAGCTGCGTGACGTAAAGCTGCCGACTTCGAGATAGCGGCGGAATGACCTTGATGGGCGACTCCCTATCCGGCATTTAGAGAGATGATCAGATCGTTTCCAGCGAGATGTGGCATGGCGGCGCTTTCAGGTGTGGTCTATGCCACGGCCTATCCGTCGCTCGGTTGGCGATGGTTGGTGATTCCCGGTCTTGTGGGCTTGTTGCTGGCGTTGCGCGGGCAGCACGGGACTCGGGCGCGCACTATCGGATTTATTCACGGTATGACGGCTTACACTCTGAGCTTATCGTGGTTGTTTCAGATTTTCGGGGGTATGGTCGTTGCACTGTGGTGCGTGCTTGCCGCGTTCAGCGCGCTGTTTGCGGAAATGCAAAGTCGTGCAAGCCGGAGTGGATTGATCGGTTGGAAATTCGCCGTTTTCACCGCGCTCAACTGGTGCGGCTGGGAGTTCATTCGGGCGGAGTTGTTTCCTCTCAAATTTCCTTGGATGACGGCGGGACTCGCGCTTGGCCCGAATACGCTGTTGCCATGGATTGGCGTTTACGGTGTTAGTTTGCTCGTTCTCCTCGCCGCTGTGTTTGTCGCGATGCGGATGCACAAGTCTGCAATCATAGCCCTTGCGGTTCTTGTGGGAAGCGTCGGCTTATCTTCTCGCTGCCCGGAACCTGCAAAGGATGATCCTCTTGCTGTGAAAACCGCAGGCATTCAATTGGAAGGTGTGCCTTTCGGCGATTTTCTTGAGGCTACTCTCCTGTTACCTCACGAAACCCAACAGGTTGTCTGGCCAGAATATGCAGCGCCTTTCGACATCCGGGCTAGCAAGCGCCATTGGGATGCCGTGAAAAACCTTTGTGGCGAGCGCGGGATAACCCTCACGCTGGGGACTCAATCGCGTTCTGGCGGCGGCGATGCGTGGCGCAACATCGCCCTCACCCTTGATTCCAGCGGAGTTCTTGGCGAGCACACCAAAGTCCACACCGTGCATTTCTTCGACGACGGCACTCCCGGAACCACGGCTCTGCCAGTTAAAACCACCCATGGCAAAGTCGGCACGCCAATCTGTTTCGACTGTGATTACGAAGGCGTCGTCCGCCGGATGACCTCAGCGGGGGCGGAAATATTTGTGGTTCCGACGATGGATGCTGAATCGTGGACTGCCCGGCAGCATGATCAACACGCGGAGCTATTTCGAATCCGGGCGTGCGAAAACGGTCGTTGGATTTTTGTTTGCGCCACTTCGGGCGTCTCGCAGGTGATCGATCCTCACGGGCATGTCCACCACCGCCTCGCCGCCCTCAAACAAGGTGTCATTTTCGGGACGATGAGGCGCGAGTCCAAGCTCACATTCTACACGCGCTTCGGCTGGCTCACTCCATGGGTGGTGCTTGCGGTGGCAGCGGTCTGTTGGGTCGGGCTGTTATGGCCGCGCAAGAAAGGCTGAAATCTCGATGATTTTTCAATGCCTGAAATGGCGGTGGCCGGTGAATACCATGGCCATGCCCGCAGCGTCTGCGGCGGCGATGACTTCCTCGTCCCGCATCGAGCCGCCCGGCTGGATGCAGGCGGTGGCTCCTGCGTCGATGGCGGATTGCAGGCCGTCTGCGAATGGGAACATCGCGTCAGAGGCCACGATGCTGCCCTTGAGATCGAGGCCGGCTTCCTTGGCTTTCCAAATCGCGATCCGTGAGGAGTCCACCCGACTCATTTGACCGGCACCGATGCCGAGCGTGCGGTCCGAGCTGGAGTAAACAATGGCGTTGGACTTCACGTGTTTGACGATCCGCCATCCGAAGCGCATGGCGCGCATTTCCGCTTCAGTCGGTGGGCGTTTGGTGACAACTTTGGATTCGAGATGCTCCAAGCCGAGTGCGGTGTGGTCGCGGTCCATGACCATGATGCCGCCGGGGCAAGAGCGGATGACTGACGATTTTTTCTCATCGCGGTAGGCCTCGTTCATCCTCATTAGCCGCAGGTTTTTCTTCTTTTGGAGGAGCGCGCGGGCATCGCTCTCGAATTCCGGAGCAATGATCACATCGGTGAAAATCTCAGAAATCACGCGAGCAAGTTCAAGCGTGAGCGGGCGGTTGCAGACGATCACGCCGCCGAAAGGTGCTTGGCGGTCGGTTTCAAAAGCTTTCTGCCAAGCCACTCGCAAGTCGTCGTCGTCCTGACCAACACCGCACGGGTTAGTGTGTTTGAGAATCGCCACTGTGGGGCGGGCGAAGTCAAGGATCAGGTCGGCCGCCGCCTCGATGTCGAGGATGTTGGTGTAGCTGAGTTCTTTGCCTTGGACTTGGGTGAAATAGTCGCGGAAATTCCCGTAAAGTGAGCACTCTTGGTGTGGATTGTCACCGTAGCGGAGTTCTTGTTCGAGCGGTAAGCTGAGGGTAAAATTGCACCCGGTGCCAGTCCGGCATTGGCCAAGGTAATTTGTAATTGCTGCGTCATATTGCGAGGTGCGGAGGAAAACCTTCACCGCGAGCTGCTCGCGGAAGCCCTTGGTCGTATTGCCTTTGTTTTCCTTCATTTCCTCGATGACCTGCGCGTAGTCGGCGGGGTCCACGATGACTGTCACACTCGTGTGGTTCTTCGCTGCGCTGCGCAACATCGACGGGCCACCAATGTCTATCTTCTCGATGGCTTCCTCCAACGTGACATCCGGCCTGGCGACGGTTTCCTCGAAGGGATAGAGGTTTACGACAACGAGATCGATCGGCGGAATATTGTTTTCCTTGGCTTGGGCGATGTGTGAGGCGTCGTCTCGGCGCTGAAGCAGGCCACCGTGGACTTTCGGGTGCAAGGTCTTCAAGCGGCCGTCGAAAAGTTCCGGTGCGCCGGTGAATTCCGAGACGTCGATGACTGGCAATCCCGCTTCCCGCAAAGTCACGGAAGTGCCGCCGGTGGAGAGGAGTTCAACTCCCATTTCATGGAGTTCCTTGGCAAATTCGGCCAAGCCGGTTTTATCGGAGACGGAGAGAAGAGCGCGGGTGATGGCCATAAATAAAGTCTTTCGCGGTGTGGAAGTGGGCCCGACCGGGTGGCAGGCACGGCCAACCCCGTAACCAACCCGCCGCCCCCGGGCAAGCGGAATAGGCGGTGCCCGTAGCCAAGGTCCATGCACAAGGGAGAGTCGAATCGGATCACCGGCACTGACGACAAGAAAATGAACCGCCAAGACGCCAAGACGCGAAGAGCGCCAAGGAAACTCGATATGGGCATCTGAAATCCGTAGTCAAAATCCTTTCCTCCATTTTCCCTTTTATCGTCCTGTTTGACTTGGTGTCTTGAGGCGTCTTGGCGGTGAAAGCCTCTTCACTCGCCCTAAAGGAGTCACCCGGTGCCCGTCAGCCATCGCCGATGAAGGCCCAGCTCCGTGCGGCGCGGAGCACTTCAAAAATATTTTGAGCTATTTCGAGCCTGCCCCTGCATTTGACCCACCCCTCGGTGTAAAACCTGAAATGCTGAAAATGCCAAGACCAAGGAACGCGAGGAACAGGAGCTCGAAACCCGCCACCCCCGCCGCGTAAACTCCGCCTGTATTCCTACCGGGGGATCGCTTGTCCCCCGGTAGGATTGTCCATCCCCCTCCTGCCGATTCGAATTGCAAAACTCCGGCTTCACCCGAAAGTGATTTCGTATGACAGCATCCACTTTATCGCCCAAATACCAAATCGTGATCCCCAAAGAAATCCGCAAGGCGCTCAAACTCCAGCCCGGCCAGCGGCTCAGCGTCGTTGAAAAGGACGGTCACATCGAACTCCGGCCCATCCTCACGCCCGAGCAGCTCGTCGGTTTCCTCAAAGACCAGGCGCACATCCCCTTCGAACGCGAAAAAACCGACAGCCCCCTGCCATGAGTGACATCTGCCTCGACAGTTCCGGCTGGATCGAAATCACCCACGCCGGAGCCAACGCGGACACCTTTGCCAAGGCGCTCTCATCCGCCGCCCCGGTCATCGTCTCCACCATCAGCCTTTACGAAATCGCCCGCTACACCACCCGCGTCGCCGGAGAGACTGCGGCGAACGAACTTCTCGCCTTTCTCCAGCAGCACACCGTCATCCCGGTCACCCCCGAGATCGCCACCCTCGCCGCCACCCTGGGTATCCGCCACCAACTCGCCATGGCCGATGCTCTCATCTACGCCACCGCCCGCCACCAGAACGCCACCCTCTGGACCCAAGACGCCGACTTCAAAGACCTCCCGCACGTCCGCTACTTCCCGAAAATCCAATCCTGAATCCCCGTCGCAAGGCACTTCCCGCCCATCACCCCCATGTCCGCCATCTCCCTCTTCGAAGAAAAACAAGTCCGCCGCGCCTGGAACTCCAGCGAGGAAAAATGGGGTTTCGCCATCGTCGATGTCCTCGCCATTCTCACTGGCAGCGTGGATGCCGGTGCCTATTGGAGGAAGCTCAAGGAGCGACTCAAAAAAGAGGGCAATGAAACCGTGACGGATTGTCACGGTTTGAAAATGACCGCTGCCGACGGCAAGCAACGCATGACCGATGTCGCCGACACCGAGCAGATTCTCCGGCTCATCCAGTCCGTCCCATCCCCCAAATCGAAATCCTCGGTCAAGCCACGCTAAAACCACGTCCCACGGCATCCTCCTCAAAGTCTCCGTCGATTACACGTTCTTCTCCCGTCCCTCATGAAATTCTATGCCCACACCCTCGACGGAAAATCTCAAGAACACTGGGAACCACTCTTCACCCCGTTCGGTGAAGCTGCTGACCAGTGCCAACGGGAAACCTGCCAGAAATGTCGAGACCTCGCCCCCGACCACGGCCACCTCAATAAAGTCGCCTTCTGGACCGCCAAGTTCGCCTCGGAAATGTTCGCCCCGGATTCCCCCGAGCGACAATCCGCTTACGAATGGGGCTACCTCGCCGGGCTATGGCATGATCTCGGGAAGTTTCCTGAGAAATGGCAGACCTATTTGAAGAAAAAATCAAGTGACGCTCACAAAGACGAAATCTGCGGCACAGAGGATCACACCACAGCCGGAGCTTACCACGCGAAAGATCAAATTCCCCTGATCGGCCACCTCCTCGCTTACGCCATCTCTGGCCATCATTCCGGCCTTCTCAACGGATCGGCGGCGACCATGGAAGAAGCCTCACTCGCAAATCGCTACCGAAAGGCCGCATCAAAGAAAATTTTCGATTACACCGACTCAGCTCCGCGAGAGATCTTGGAAGCGTCCGCAGGTCTCAACCTCTTCCCGGAATTGCTGCGAGATGCAGCCGAGCGAAAGGACCCTATCCGCTTCGCCTCGTTCACCCGGATGATTTTCTCCTGTTTGGTCGATGCCGACTTCATCGCGACCGAGTCTTTCATGTCCCCCCGGTCTGCAACCGCGCGCCCTCAATGGCGAAACGACATTCTCAAAATGATGTCAAAAGCCCTTGATGAGCATCTCGCTGACTTTTCGCCTGATTCCGAGGTCAAAGCATATCGTGCATCGATACTCAACGCATGTTTGGAGGCGGCAGACCGCCCCACGGGAGTCTCTACTCTGACTGTTCCAACGGGAGGGGGGAAAACTTTGTCCTCTCTCGCGTTTGCACTCAGGCATGCACTCAAGCACGGTTTGGATCGGATAATTTTCGTAATCCCCTTCACATCCATCATTGAGCAGAACGCTGAGGTTTTTCGTAAGGTCTTCCGTTCACTTGAAGCGAGCTTGGGATTGCCCGTCGTTTTGGAGCATCACAGCAACCTTGATTCTGCCCATGAGTCGGAGACATCCCGCCTCGCCTCGGAGAACTGGGACGCCCCGCTCGTTGTTACTACCAACGTCCAGCTCTTCGAATCCTTCCACGCCAACCGAACTTCCCGCTCTAGGAAGCTCCATCGCTGTGCCCGGTCCGTCATCATCTTTGATGAAGCTCAAACGCTGCCTCTTCATCTTTTGAAGCCTTGCCTCTCAGTGATTAAAGAACTCACTGGTTCCTACGGTGCCAGCGTAGTTCTCTGCACAGCCACGCAACCCGCCCTCAACAAGCGGGACGACTTTGAAATCGGCATCGAAACCGCACCGGAAACCGAGATCATTCCTGAATCTTTGAAACAGGGAATTTTCGATTTCTTTTCCAAGCGGATCGCTCCACGCAATCTAGGCAAGCAGACGGATGAGCAATTGGTGGACTTCCTCGACCAAGAACCACGCTCATTATGTGTCGTCAATACGACAGGCCACGCACGGAAGCTGTTTTCTGACTTCCTAAAAACGCATCCAAATTCTGACGGCCTTTTCCACCTGAGTGCTCGTATGCTTCCCTCCCATCGTTCAGCTCTCCTCGGAGACTCAATAAACCCAGCCGCAGGGACAATACGCTATCGCTTATCGCACACTCTTCCCTGTCGGGTTATCTCCACTCAACTCATTGAAGCCGGAGTCGATATTGATTTCCCCGTCGTCATTCGCTCTCTCGCAGGAATGGACTCTATCGCTCAAGCCTTCGGACGCTGTAACCGAAGCGGCCTACTTCCAAAGCCTGGGCAAGCCCTTATCTTTGAATCGGAACATGAGAAATGGAATTCTTGGCTCTCTTCTGCAACTTCTCACTCCCGTGAAATTCTCAACATTTATCCCGAAGATCCCATCGGCCTCAATGCCATCAACCATTTCTTCCGCCTATTCATCTGGCAGCAAGGAAACCGCGCGGGAGCTTACGATAAGCCAGGGATCACGGAGATGTTCACCTTGCAGCCTAGAGATCCGGCTTTTCCGTTCAACTTTCTTTTCAAGAACGCTGCGGAAGCCTTCGCGATGATCGATTCAGCCCAAACAGGAGTTTTCATCCCGCGGGGGGACGAAGGAAAACGACTGGAAGGACTTATTCGCGCCGGTGGCCCGTGGGAACGCGCGGATTGGCGATCACTCCAGCGGCACACTGTCAGCATTCGTCAGCGTGAGTTCGATGCCCAGATAGGCCGAACCATCGAAAGTGATAACGAACGCGGAATTCCCATCCTCACCTGCCCGGATCTTCATTACTCCGAAGATTTCGGCCTCACGTTCGAAGATGATGGCTCCTACCTTGGCATCTGAATCATCCCACCAACCCCCATTTCACCTCAAACCAAACCTGCATCAATGTCACACGGAATTAAACTCAAAGTCTGGGGGGATCACGCTCTGTTCTCACGCCCCGAAATGAAGGCCGAGCGAGTCTCCTACGATGTCCCAACGCCCTCTGCCGCGCGCGGAATTATCGAAGCCATCTACTGGAAACCTCAGATCCGCTGGGTGATTGACCGGATCCACGTTCTCAATCCGATCACCTTTACCAATATTCGCCGCAACGAAGTCGCAGCTCCTGGTAGTTCGGGGCATAAAATCTCCGCCACCACTGCCAACGCGGTCATGCGCTCCGGTTCCGGCCACCATGGGATTGTCATTGAGGATTTCCGGCAGCAGCGGGCATCGATGATTCTCAAGGACGTAGCCTACGTCATTGAGGCAAGCTTCGTGATTCTCGATCCAAGGGAGCGCAACGGTAGCGTTTCAGCAGATCCAGCGGCCAAGCACCTGCGTCAGTTCAATGATCGTGCCCTTGCCGGACAGTGTCGCCATACGCCTTGCTTTGGCTGCCGCGAGTTTCCAGTTCGCTTCGAACTCATTGAAGGAGAAATTCCCGTGTCATCGCTCGTCGGTGAGAATGATCTGGGATTCATGCTTTATGACATCGACTTCAAAGACGCCATGACACCGCTCTTCTACCGCCCTGTCATGATCGATGGCATCATCGACGTTCAGAAATTCTGGAAAAACTCACCCTCTTACCGCGACCTCCGATGATCCTTCAAGCACTTGACTCTCTCTATGACCGACTTGCGGCAGATGAATCTTATGACATCGCTGAAGACGGGTTTGCTCCCATGAAAATTTCTTATGTTATCGTGATCGACATCAATGGAGACTTGAAATCGATAGATCCGCTCGAAGAGCGGGATGCAAATGGAAAATCACGGCAAGTATCGATGCTATGCCCTTCCGTCGGAAAGCGTACGATTCGCCCCGATCCAATTTTTCTTGCTGACAAGTCTGACTACGTTCTTGGAAGAAATCTTTTGGACGAAGCTAAGGCTAAAGGTTCTAGCAAGATCCAGAACCGACACGAACGTTTTAAAAAACTGCACATCGACATTGCGTCCAATTGTTCTACTCCCGAACTGACAGCGCTTAATAAATTCTTGTCGTCATGGAAACCCAGGTCAGCCGCAGAATTCGTTGATCTGGAGAAAGCATCCGGGGCTAATTTTGTTTTTAAAATCGAAGGCGAAGAACGCTATATCCACGAAGTCCTTGAACTCAGAATTGCATGGCAAAACAAAGTTGGAGGAAACTCTTCCACAGCGAGTGAAAAAGGCTTTTGTCTTATCTCAGGTAAACAGAACAATATTGCGAAGCTACACTACGCCATCAAGGGAGTAGTGGGAGCGCAGTCCAGTGGTGCAGCTCTAGTTTCCTTCAATCAGGATGCATTCACTTCCTATGGCAAAGAACAAAATCTTAACGCGCCAGTCGGAGAAACGGCGGCATTCCGTTACGCAACGGCACTCAACGCACTGCTCAGCCCTGCTCAGCGTAAGCACCGCGCTCTTATAGGTGGAGACACTGTGGTCTTTTGGACAGAAAAGCCGACCATGATCGAAGACGTTTTTGCACTAGCCGCAGGAGCTGACTCCAGCGAGGACGAACTTGAGGACAAGGCGCTTCAGGATAAATTGAGCCGATTTTATGATGCCGTCAGGCAAGGTGGAAATCCCGCAGAGTCCTTGGGAGATGAACCCACAACGCCGTTTTATATCCTTGGACTCGCTCCCAATGCCGCCCGACTCGCTGTTCGTTACTTCCACCGGAGCAGCGTTGGAGAAATCGGAGCAAACCTAGCCCGACACTTTGCTGATATCGGCATCGTTCGCATGTGGGAACCAGGCCCAAAAGTGCGGCATCCGGATTCGGAATTTCCAACATTTCGCCAACTGCTACGTCAAACAGCCCGCGAAGCAAAAGAAATCCCACCACTGCTAGCCGGAGCTCTTATGCGTTCGGTCTTTGCCAATAGTAAATACCCTGAAGCTCTCGCGTCAACCGTTCTTCGTCGCATCTCAATTGAACGGGACATCAATCACCCCAAAGCCGCCATTCTCAAGGGCTGGCTCGTTCGTAACCATGCCGACTGGCTCAAGAAACACTCTATTACCATGAAACAAGCACTCGATAAAGATACCCCTCATGCAGCTTACCAGCTCGGGCGGCTTTTTGCCGCATACGAACAGGCACAGCGTGCTGCAAACGAATACAAGCTGGAGAGAACCATCAAGGAGACCATGTTTTCAGCCGCCTCAGCGACACCATTAGCGGTGTTTTCGCGATTGGACCGGATGAACAAGCACCATCTTGCGAAACTTTCTCCGGGTTCAAAGAAATTTTTCAATGATCTCTATGAGGAGATCCACCAAAAAATCGTGAGCCCTGAATTTTACCCGTCAGTCCTCGACGTTAAACAACAAAGTCTCTTTTGTATCGGGTATTATCACCAGATGCATGCCCTCAAGAATAAAACAACCACCGAACCTCAATCCAAATAAATACCATGAAACATCGCTACGACTTTATCTATCTTTTTGACGCCATCGACGCCAATCCCAACGGAGATCCTGATGCGGGGAATCTGCCAAGAACCGACGCCGAAACCGGTCACGGACTGGTAACCGACGTCTGCATCAAACGGAAGATTCGGAACTTTGTAACACTTACCAAAGGACTCGAATCACCTTACGGCATCTATGTCCAAGAGGGGTCCGTGCTAGGAAGAAAGCACACCGAGGCATTCAAAGAATTGAAGATCGACCTCGGCCAAGACTCCAAAGCCAAGATTTCTGAGGAACAAGCTGGCGTCTTTGATGCCAGTGGGCTGCCAGACGGGGTCAAAACTGAGGAGGACGAAGATGATCAATTCTGGTTGGTGGTCGAAGGAGCTACTGACAAAGTAGAAGTGAAAGCATGGTTGAAAGACTCAGGCTTGGACGGCCCCTGCAAAACGATTCTCACGAAGTTGCTGAAAGAGGCTAAAGGCAGAAAGCCGAAGAAAGAGGAAACCGAGGCTGGGAAAGAAGTCATGTGCAAACACTATTTTGATATCAGGACTTTCGGAGCTGTCATGAGTCTCAAATCCGCTCCCAACTGCGGGCAAGTTCGAGGCCCCGTTCAAATATCTTTTGCTCGCAGTATTGATCCCATTGTTACGATGGAACACTCCATCACTCGTTGTGCCGTGGCAACCGAAGCCGAATCCATAAAACAAGATGGCGGCAATCGCACGATGGGACGCAAATTCACCGTCCCGTATGCTCTTTACCGCTCCCAAGGCTTCGTCAATCCGTTTCTCGCAGAACGTGAACTCGCCAATGGAAAAAAAGACGGCACTCTTTTCTCAGAAGGGACTCATCTCGGAGAGAAGAAAGAGGATAAGGACGAAAGTGACTTAGAGCTTCTCTTCGATTCGCTAGAGAATGCATTCCAATTTGACCAATCCGCTGCCCGGCCTGCCGGGAGTATGAACGCCCGTGGTCTTCTAATTTTCCGCCACGACACACCTCTTGGCGCGTGTGCGAGTCACAAGTTGTTCGATGCAGTGAAGATTCACCGCATTGATCAGGATAAGCCAGCGCGGTCAATTGAGGACTACCGGATAACGATCTTCGGCGAACCCATGGAAGATTTTGGCGAAGTAGTCGATCTAGCCAAATACGGGTTCAAAGGCATCACCCTCATCCGCCGCATCTGACCATGTCCAAGCCCACCGTTCCCGATCTTCCATCTGCGCAGATCTCCGCCATCCTCGCGTTCGTGCGAGAGCATGGCATCCGCTCCGCTCACTATGTGGGCAATGCAGATCGAGGTTTGATTGAAGGTTTGTCGGAAATGTTGGGAAAGGACGCCGTTTCGATCATGGATGTGACGGACCGCTGGCGCACCGATTTTGCATTCTGGTGGGACGAGCGGGATTTCCCGAACACGCCCTGCCCGGAATGTCCGGATTGGCTGGAAGGAATATCGAGCTATCAGGAGGGAGGCCCGCATCCGCCCTATCTGCTGATCCGCGACACGCCATGGGACCATCGTTTGCAGCTCCGCCGCATCATCGCCTGCCACGGGCGGAAAGATCGCCATATTCCCGGTGTCGCGCTGATCGGAGGGGGGCGCGAAGTTTCCTTGCCTAGACACTACAAAACCCTCTCCACATCCGAGCATATAACCCTCATCCGCCGCATCTGACCATGGACCCAGATCTTGACCCGACCGACCACATGCCGTCCCGCGCCGCGTTGGCGCGGGAGGTATTACTCTTCCGCATGAGAATGTTGTCCAAATTGTTTTATGAACACGAGTGGGTGGAGGATCTGGAATTCGAGATCTGGGACATGGCGCATGTCGTGCCCGCGCGCTTTGCCGAAAAAGACGTGAGCCGGGAGATGGCGAAGTATTTCCGCGATCTCATCAAACTGGGCGGTGGCTTTTGGGCTTGGCCGGAGGTGCTCGGGCAGGAGGTGCTCGGGCAGGAGGGAGACGCCGAGGTATTCGCGCCGCTGGGAGATTGGAAGAAGGTGCTTGCGAAGCGGAAAATTTGAGAATTCACCAATCATGCCGACTCCCTACCACCCACCCTTCACCCTCACCCCGCGCCAGCTCACGCTGATGGCGGAGATTTGTGAGCGGATCGGGCGGCGGGGTGGGGGAGATGTGCCGCTGTCTCCGCAGCTAAGCGACCAAGTAAGCGACCAAGTAAGCGACCAAGTAAGCGACCAAGTAAGCGACCAAGTAAAAGCCTTGATGAAATCCTTCGGCAGCGATGCCGAACTCTCGTCCGATGAACTTCTACGCCGCCTTGGGCTGCGCCATAAGCCGACGTTTCGGAAAAACTATCTTAGCCCTGCGCTCGCAGCTGGCGTGATCCAAATGACCGAGCCCGATTCCCCCCGCAGCCCGACGCAACGCTACCGGCTTATTGACGCCGCGCGATAGCACAGTTACTGTGCAGCACAGTCATGAAAAATATCACTTTAAAAATCGATGACGAGACCTACCGCAAGGCTCGCCTCCGCGCGGCGGAGAACGGGACATCCGTGAGTGCTATGGTGCGGAGCATCCTCGAATCACAGGAAAAAGAACAGGCTGATCATGAAATCGCTGAGCGGAATCGAGTCAAACGTCTTCTCGAACTTTATGCAGTAGCAGATGCCAGCGCTAAGAATGAGCCACGGCAAGAACCTTGGATTTTTAACCGCGACGAGTGTTATGAAGAGCGCGTTCGTTGATACAAACATCCTTGTCTATGCCGTGGGCCGTGTGGAAGACGACCTCCGAAAAAGGCAAATTGCGCGTGAGATTCTCTTGCTCCCGCAGTTGCACCTATCCGTTCAAGTTCTCAATGAGTTCATCTCGGTCGCGAGGAATCCAAAAAAACTCGGTCTATCGCGCGAACAAGAAGCTCGATGGCTGCGTGAGTGGTTCGAGTTTAAAATCGCCGCGACCACCTTCCTCACTTTTCAAAAAGCACTGGAGCTTCACCTGAGTTACCAACTCTCCCACTGGGATTCACTCATCATCGCCTCTGCCAAGGAGATTGGATGTTCCCTCGTCTATTCTGAGGACATGAGCCACGGCCAAAGTTATGACGGCATCCAAGTCATCAACCCCTTCGCCGAACTCCCATGAACTTCGACCAAGGAGAATTCGATCTTTCCGGCGGCGGCTCCGAGGACGGACACCGGAAATGGCTGCGTGACCTGGAGGAAAAGAAGCGCGCGTTTGAAGTCCGCCACGGCGTAATCATCGGCCGTCGAGTGCGAGTGCAACTGCGAGGTGAACTCAATCCGCTGTGTGGGATAATCTATTTGGTGTCGCAAAAAACTCCGCATTCCAGCGCTCAAATCCGCCTGGGCCTGGGGAACCGGGAATTCACGCCGCTCGAAATCGAGAGCCTCGTCCGCCTCGAAGATCCTTAAGTTTAAGACCCCCCATGTTCACCGAAGACCAACTTCTCCCGCTTTCCGCGCTCCAGCATTGGCTGTTCTGCCCGCGGCAGTGCGCCCTGATCCACTTAGAGCAGGCGTGGGCGGAGAACAAATTCACGGCAGAGGGGCAGGTGCTGCACAAGAAGGCGCACGAGGGTGAGGACGAGAGCAAGGCCGGCGTGCGGATCACCCGCAGCATGGCGGTGCGCTCACTCGTGCTGGGGATTTCCGGGCAGTGCGACATCGTGGAATTTCACAAAACTGGACTCGTGGTGCCGGTGGAATACAAGCGCGGCAAGCCGAAGTCGCACCGGGCGGACGAGGTGCAGCTCTGCGCCCAAGCGATGTGTCTTGAGGAAATGCTCGGGGTGGCGATTTCCAGCGGCGGCTTGTTTTACGGTGAGAAAAAGCGCCGAACTCCGGTGGAGTTCGACACGCCGCTCCGGCAACTCGTCACGGAAACCGCCGCCGCGCTGCACGCGATGATCGATTCCCGTGCAACCCCACTTGCCGAATACGACTTCCGCCGTTGCGACGCCTGCTCGCTCATCGACCTCTGCCAACCCAAGGCCATGCGCTTCAGGCGCGGCGTGCGGGCTTGGTTTTGTGCCCAACTTCAATCCCAACACGTTTAAAAAGATGAACCGCCAAGTCGCCAAGAATGCCAGGGGCAAGAAGCGAAAATAATCCAAAACGTCACCCATTTAAAACCCTTTCTCAACTCTTCCCCTTGGCGCACTTGGCGGCTTGGCGGTGAAAAAACTCTTACCTATCCCTCCCATGCGCCGCCACCTCAACACCCTCTTCGTCACCCTCGAAGGCGCCTACCTCCGCAAGGACGGGGCCGCCATCGAGATCCGCCATGAAGGAGTCACCAAGCTCCGCGTCCCGCTTCACAACTTGGATGGCATCGCCTGCTTCGGTTGGGACATTTCCTGCTCCGCCGCTCTCATGGCCGCCTGTGCCGAGGCGAATGTCGCGCTCTCATTTCACAATCCCCACGGGAAATTCCTCGCTGCTTCCAACGGCTTCACCTCCGGAAACATCCTGCTGCGCCGCGAACAATACCGCCGCGCCGACGACGAGCCCGCCTCACTTGCCATCGCTGCAAACATGATTTCCGCCAAGGTTGCCAACACCCGCCACGTCCTTATGCGCGCCGCCCGCGATCACGGCGAGAAATCCCCGGAACGCGCCCTCGCCCTCACCAACACCGCAGATTTCCTCGCCGTCCGCATCGGCCTCATTTCCCGCGCCACCAGCCTCGACTCCCTGCGCGGCATCGAGGGGGATTCCGCCGCTGGCTACTTCGGCGTTTTTCCCCATCTCCTCACCAACCACGACCCCGGAATCACCATTTCCGGCCGCTCCCGCCGCCCGCCGCTCGATCCCGTCAACGCGCTGCTTTCCTTCCTCTATGCCCTGCTCATGCACGACTGCCGCAGCGCCCTCGAATCCTGCGGCCTCGATCCGCAATGCGGCTTCCTCCACCGTGATCGCCCCGGCCGCCCCTCCCTCGCGCTCGACCTCATGGAGGAATTCCGCGCCTTCTTCGCCGACCGCACCGCGCTCTCCCTTTTCAACCGCCAGCAAATCACCACCAAAGACTTCGATTTCAAAGAAAACGGCGCAGTCCTGCTCAAAGACGACTCCCGCAAGAAAGTTCTCACCGCCTGGCAGGAGCGCAAACAGGATGAAATCACTCACCCGTTCCTTGACGAGAAAACCACCATCGGCCTCCTCCCCCACCTCCAAGCCCGCCTGCTCGCCCGCCACCTCCGCGGCGATCTCGACGCCTACCCGGCATTTCTGGCGAAATGAACATCGAAGAAAAAGAAAACGAAGAGCAAGTATCCATTCATCGATCCATCTTCACTTCAATGTTCGACGTTTAGCGTTCGATGTTCGATGTTCCCGCCCATGTATATCCTCGTCACCTACGATGTTTCCACCATCACCCCCGCCGGCAAATCCCGCCTGCGGCGCACCGCCAAGGCCTGCCTCGACTATGGCCAACGGGTTCAGAACTCGGTTTTCGAGTGCAAAGTGGATCCCGCCCAGCTCGTCACTTTCAAAGCGCGATTGTTGGACATCATCGATTTGGAAACGGACAGCCTCCGCTTCTACCATCTGGGCAGCAATTGGCACCACAAGGTCGAGCATCATGGGGCGAACGATGGCTACGATGTGGAAGGAACGCTTGTCGTTTGAGGTACGGGATGCAATTTTTGTGGGTTGATGAAGCGTGCGTCAGTTGCTCCGCGAACCCCAAGTGATCTCAAAATCCCAGGAAGGTTCGCGTTAGCCGCTAGGCCTACTGCTTCCGTTCATTGATATTCTAAAATGAGACGAAGTGTTGCCCGCCACCCGGCGAAGCCTGCAGGTTCGCGGAACACTCTCTTCTTTCCCTACAGCGAAAAGCATTCCAAGCTATCGCAGTCGCCCCCCACACGGGGGGCGCGGATTGAAACAGCGGGACCCACCCAGTGGCTAAATCCGGGGTAGGTCGCCCCCCACACGGGGGGCGCGGATTGAAACCACACCCAGTTCATCCCGTTTCTGATGGACTACTGTCGCCCCCCACACGGGGGGCGCGGATTGAAACTCTCCAGCGGCGCGCTTTAAGTCTTCGCTGCGGAGTCGCCCCCCACACGGGGGGCGCGGATTGAAACTTCGATGATGGTGGTTTTGCCGATGCCCATCTCGGTCGCCCCCCACACGGGGGGCGCGGATTGAAACGATCATTTCGGGCTTGGGGAATTCGACGTCGCAGGTCGCCCCCCACACGGGGGGCGCGGATTGAAACTCGCCACTCGTCGCTGCGGTTCCAAACTTTGAGGGTCGCCCCCCACACGGGGGGCGCGGATTGAAACGAAGCCATTCAAAGCCTCAACAAATAACCGAAACGTCGCCCCCCACACGGGGGGCGCGGATTGAAACCTCGGATCGCCACTCGCCGAATGGGATGCCGGGGTCGCCCCCCACACGGGGGGCGCGGATTGAAACCCGTGATTGTTGAGACGTCGGTATTCCTCGATGAGTCGCCCCCCACACGGGGGGCGCGGATTGAAACTGGTTTTCGATGGAGGCAGACATGGGTTTTTAGCGTCGCCCCCCACACGGGGGGCGCGGATTGAAACCGCCATGGAATGTTAGAGGGTTACAAGCCGGGCGGTCGCCCCCCACACGGGGGGCGCGGATTGAAACTCCTCGTGGTCTGCGAGGCGGCGGACGCGGCGGAGTCGCCCCCCACACGGGGGGCGCGGATTGAAACTTCTGGCTCGGCCTTGGGCTTGGCGGTGATGATTGTCGCCCCCCACACGGGGGGCGCGGATTGAAACTTGTATAAACTCCAGAGCAAGCTGCCGCTGGACGTCGCCCCCCACACGGGGGGCGCGGATTGAAACCGCCGCCGAGACGCGGGCGCTGGGCATCACCGGCGTCGCCCCCCACACGGGGGGCGCGGATTGAAACTCGGAACCGTGACGCGTCCAACCGGCAACCAAGGTCGCCCCCCACACGGGGGGCGCGGATTGAAACATGGAGAGGGTGATGTGGCCAGTGCAAACGCAGCGTCGCCCCCCACACGGCAGGGCAGTTGTCTGGTTAATTGATTTGCGGCGGGGGAGTTTTGAGGAGGCGCAGGGCGGCGCAGGGTTTAGCGCTGTGGTGGTGGAAGCTGGCGTTGAGACTTTCGAAGGCTTCGGTGTCATGGA
>JBEGUC010000016.1:0-32954 GCA_041179105.1 Verrucomicrobiota bacterium
CCTCTCCAGCGGGTGCCGGCGATGGGCCGGATGTCGATTCGGCCAGCAATCGAGCGGACGTGGACTTCCGGCGAACTTCCGACCAGCGCGAAATCTCCCAGCTCCAAAATGAACATATAAGGCGACGGATTCACCAGTCGCAGCGCCCGATAAAGATCCACCGCCGGACGATCAAAGTCCGTTTCAAAACGCTGGCTGGGCACGAATTGAAAAATGTCCCCGGCCGCGATGAATTCCTTCCCCTCGCGAACCATCGTTTCAAATTCCTCCTGCGTCGTGTTGCTCCGTGCCTCGACCGGCTCGACTTTCACCAATCCATTGAGTGCCTCGACATGCAGCGGGCGGTTGAGGATTTCCACCATCGCCGCGATCCGCCCGCGGGCCGCGTCGTAAGCTTCTTTCGGAGTGGAGAATTCATCGATGAAAGCATTCGCGATCACCTGCAAGCGACGCAAACGGTGGTCGAAAACCAGCAACGTGTCCGCCAACATGAACATCGCATCAGGAATCCCGAGTACATCTGGCGGCGGCGGGCCCAGCGTCGGCTCGAACTGCCGCACCGCATCGTAAGAAAGATAGCCGACCATCCCGCCGGAAAACTGCGGCAACGCGCCGTGGGTGACCGGTTGATAAGGTGCCATTTCCCGCTCCAAGGCCGCTAAAACGTCGGTCTCCGCCGTAAATGTGCGGATTTTTGAACCCTCGCGAATGGTGATTTTCTTGTCCCGAGCCTCGAAAACCAGCCGCGGACCACTGCCGACGATCGACCATCGGCCGCCCTTTTCCGTGCTCTCCGCACTCTCAAGGAGAAACGAATGTTTGCTATCCCGCAATTTAAGATAAGCGGACAACGGGGTCTCGAAGTCAGCGGCAAGCTGGGTGTAAACGGGCACAACATTGCCCCGCTTCGCCAGCTCAACGAAGACTTCCAAAGATGGCTCGACCGGAATGGAACTCACAAGGCGGCGAAGCATGGCGGGGAAATCCCGCAGGGCAAGCCCGGAGGAAATCGGAATCCGAGAAACCCGCGTGGCATGACGAATGACCTTGCCCGCCGCCTTCGGACTGGCGTAATAACTGCCACCCCGATATCGAAGACGAGAAGAAATCTTGGATTCACTGAATGTCGCTTAGCGTTTCACGGCGTCGTAAACCGTGCGGACAAAGGCGTGCATGTCAGGGATGCATTCCCCTCAAAATTCTTCACAACTCATTAACGGGCCTGTAGCTCAGCGGTTAGAGCAGGGGACTCATAATCCCTTGGTCCAGGGTTCAAATCCCTGCGGGCCCACCTATTGGAAATGAGCGAGTTGCGGTGAATTTTCACCGAGTGGATATTTAGGAGCTGCCCACATGGTGCCTTATTGAAAAAATATGACGGGCTGGAGCGCCTCTTTTGCCTGCCTTTAAATCGTGTGGACTGGTGTGTCCATGACAATGGGAGCTGCTCGAGCTGAATCCGGTGCGCGCCGGGATGGTGAAAGATCCGGCGGATTGCCGCTGGAGCAGTTACGGCGAGGCGATCGGCGGACGCTGCTTTCTGGGCGGGTGATGTCGCGCGGGAATATCGGCGGATTTTGATGGCGGGGGCAGTCGAAAAGAGCGTGGAAAGCATCGGACCGGATGGGGAAATGGCGGTGAAGACGGCGCGCAAAGGAATTTCGAAGGAGGAGGCGGAGTTGGAACGCGAGAGGGATGGGGAGATTCCGATTGGGAAGGTTTTACGCTGCCGGATCCGGCATTTCACGGACGGAGCGGTGATCGGCAGCTGGAGTTTTGAGGAGTTTCATGTGATGATGAAAATCACGCTTTCACGCCGTGATCCGCCATGATCCGGCGGACGTCTTTCGCTAGGCCGAAGAGCACGAGCACGTCATCCGGCTCGAAGGCCCGCGTCGGCTCCGGGATGCCGAGAATTTTGCCAATCGGGTGGCGGGTGGAGCTGAGCGTGGCGGTCCCGCGGCCTTTGCCGATGGTGACGAGGTTCAAATTGTAATGGTTGCGGAGCTCCACATCCTGCAAGGCCATGCCCACGAGCGGGTGCGGGACGAGGATTTGCGCGATTTCATAACCGCTGCCAAGTTCCAGCCGGTCGATGACGTCGGGCGCGTGGAGCGAGCGTGCGAGCCACGCGGCGGCCATCGCCTCCGGGATTAGGAGTTCGTTGATTTTCAGCAATTTCAAAATCCGCCCGTGGAGCGGATTGACGATGCGGCTGATGATGCGCTTGGCACCGAGCTGTTGGACGTTGGAGGCGACTGATAGGGACGCTTCGAAATCCTTGCCGATCGCGACGATGACGGCATCGCACGCGTCGATCGGGATTTCATGAAACGCGTCGATGTCGGTGCAATCCGCTTGGATGAGATACTCGATCTCGTCCTTGAGCGCGTGAATGTGGCCGGGGTCGTTGTCCACGGCGATGACTTCATGGCCGTCGCGGTTGAGCTGGCGGGCGAGGTGGGTGCCGAAAGTGCCAAGGCCGATAATGCAGAATTTCATGAGGTGGGCGGGTTCAAGTGAGGATGATTTCTTCTTTTGGTTTCCCGGAAGCGGGGCGGGAATCTTGTTTGATGAGGGTGGCCATGACCGTCAGTAGGCCGATCCGGCCGACGAACATATTGACGATCAGCAAGGTTTTCGCGGCGGGCTCGAGCGTGGGCGTTAAGTCGAGCGAGAGGCCGACGGTGGCGAAGGCGCTGATCAACTCGAAGAGCAACGCCGATTCCGAAACGCCGCTGCCGGCTTGAAGGATTTCGAGGATGACAAAATTGCACGCTAGCCAAATGCCGGTGAGGAAAATTAGGCCGAGTGCTTGGGAGCCGGTTTCTGGGGAAATCGAGCGATTGAAGAAGACTATGCCGCGCGGCCCCATCCGCAGTTGCCGCCACAAGTGGGCGAGGCCGACCGCCGCGACGGTGGTGCGGAGGCCGCCCGCGGTGCCGCCGGGTGAGCCGCCGATGACCATCAGAATCATCAGCACTTGCGCGGTGAGTGGGCCGATTTGGGACATGGAAACGGTGTTGAATCCCGCAGTCCGGGCGGTGATGGAGTGGAAGAATGCGGTGAGCACCCGTCCGCCGTTTTCCGGGCCTTTCCAGAGATAAAACTCGCTGGCAAGGATCGCAGCCGCGCCTAGCAGGATCAGCGCCGTCGTGGTGACCAGCACTAACCGGGTGTGGACTCGCAAGCGGCGGCGCGAACCTTGCTTTTTCAGGCAGCGTTTGATTTTTGCGACCGCCCAGAATGACAGGTCTTCGTTTGCCAGCGCGCCCAGTCCGCCGATGACGATGAGCGCCATGATGACGACCTGCCAGATCCAGTTTTCGCGGAGCACGGCGCTGGCGAGCCCGTCCGGCAGGGTGGAGAATCCGGCATTGCAGAAGGCGGAAACCGAGTGGAAAACCGCATGATAGAGTCGGCTCGAAATCTCTGGAATCCCCTCCATGCTGGAAAATAAAATCACCGCGCCGGTGCCTTCGCAGACGAGTGTCATGAGGACGATGAATTTCAAGGTCTCGCCGATCCGCGCGAGGCGGTTTTCCTGGATCATTTTCCCGAGCAGCAGCCGGTCGTGCAGCGAGAGTCCTTCGAACAAAACCACCGCTGCGAAAAACGTCAGCGTCATGATTCCCAGCCCGCCGATCTGGATCAGCAGCAAGATCACGACCTGCCCGGTGGTGGAGAAAAACAGTGCCGTGTTCTGCACCGAGAGTCCGGTCACGCAGACCGCGCTGGTGCTCGTGAAAAGGGCGTCCAGCCACGAGCAAGTTTGCCCGGGCACCGTGCAGAGCGGCATTTTCAGTAAGAGCGCCCCGCTCAAAACGAGAAACAAAAACGACCCGATGAGCACCAGGCCGGGATGAAATGCTCGCTTCGTGAACCGCGTCTGGTGGGAGATGACCAAGGCCAGCCCGGAGATCAGCACCGCCGCTTGCACGAAGAGGTGCCCGCCGAGCAATTTCCTGCCAGCCTCTGAAAGTAACGCCACCGACATGCAGAAAACCAACACCGGCAGCACTGCCCGGAAGAACGGTTTGCGGCGCTTCGTTTGGGGCTTCCAGAAACTCCAACCGCGTTCCAGAGCGTAGATGATCCCGATGAGAACGGTCCAGCGGTGCTGCCAAGCCGTCACCTCCCCGGTCCATCCGACTAAAACTAACAAGCAAACCCCGGCCACCAGCGCCAGCAGCGGGTGGAGCATCTGCCGGCACACGTTCAACCCGGAGAATATTTTGCTCGGTCCGTCGGAAGCCTCCATGCGTGGCCACTCTATCCATGTCCGCCAGTGATCTGGCAAGAGTGCTTATTTGCAGTCCAGGGCGATTTTTCAGAAATCGCCAAATCGTCGCTCTCGGGTGAAAACGATACGGTGCTTGAAGGTTGCGGGGATTTGGAAATCGTAGCGGGACATGAGCGCGCGGCAGTCCTCGCTCTCATGACGCCATTGTTTCTAGCCCTCATTCATCGCATGCCCACTCCGGAGACTCTTTTTGAAAGCCGCTGGCTCGGACTTTATCGCATCGGCCACTGGGATTTCGTCCGCCGTCCGCATTCCGACGCCGCCGTCGGCATTCTCGCCGTTACGCCCGCTCGGGAAATTATCCTCGTCGAGCAATTCCGCATTCCGATGCAGCGCCACGTCATCGAGGTGCCCGCTGGACTCGTGGGCGACGAGCCGGAGCACGTCGGCGAATCACTGGCCGAGACTGCGCGGCGCGAATTGCTGGAGGAAACCGGCTACCGCGCCGGATCGATGCTCCCGTTGATTTCCAGCCCGACTTCGGCCGGGATGTCCTCGGAATTTATCCACCTTTTCCACGCCACCGATCTCGTCCGCGAGCACCAAGGCGGCGGGGTGGCTGGCGAAAACATCGTCGTCCACCACGTCCCGCTTGCGCAACTGCGCGAGTGGTGCGCCGGACAGGAAGCTGCGGGCAAACTCATCGATTTCAAAATTCACGCCGCGCTCTGGCTGGCGGGCATCGTCGCCTAGCTCATGGGGCATTTTCCACAAATCTTGATGCGCGGCAGCATAAATTCCCGGAGGCGGCGTTGACGGAGTTCTCTCAGCACCCGAAGCTCACGCCGATGAGCGACTGGATCTTGGGAATCGACTTGGGCACGACCAACTCCGCCGTGGGCGTGGTGGACTCGGGATTTCCGATCCTGCTCGCCAACGAGGACGGCCGCCGGATCACGCCGAGCGCGGTGTGGCTCGGCGCGGATGGCTCGATCGAAATCGGCGAGAAAGCCTTGCGCCGCCGGACATTGGAACCCGAGCGCGTGGTCACCAGCATCAAGCGCCTGATGGGCCGCCGGACAAGCGAGCTGGAGGAAAATTTCCCGGTGCCGGTGACCGCCGGTGCGGACGGATTGCCGCGGGTGTTGGGGAAATCCCCCGAGCAAATCAGCGCGGAAATCCTCCGCGAGATGAAACGCATCGCCGAGTGGCGGATGGGCGCGGAAATCACCCAAGCGGTCATCACCGTGCCCGCCTATTTCCACGACGCGCAACGCGCCGCCACCAAGCGCGCAGGCGAGCTCGCCGGACTCGAAGTGGTCCGCATCCTCAACGAACCCACTGCCGCCGCCCTCGCTTACGGCCTCGACAAGCTCGGCGAAAAAGCCCGCGTCGCCGTCTATGATCTCGGCGGCGGAACCTTTGATCTCTCGATTTTGGAAATCCAGGACGGCGTCTTCCAAGTACTCGCCACCCACGGCGACACCCGCCTCGGCGGCGATGATTTGGACGCGCTTATTCTCCGCCGCGTCATGGAAAAATCCGGGCTTGGCCAAATCACTTCCGTCGCGCGCGTCCGCCTGATGGCCGAGGCCGAGCGCGTGAAGCTCGCGCTTTCAAATGACGAACAGGCGGTCTTCCGCGTGCCCTTTTACGACGGCAGCCGGAGTTTAGAAGAAACCATCACCCGGGAAGAATTGGAAAAACTCGCCGCTCCGTGGATCGGCAAAACCCTGCATCTCTGCCGCAAGGCACTCGCCGACGCCGCGCTCAAACCCGACGACCTCAGCGCCGTGATCGTCGTCGGCGGTAGCACCCGGATGCCCGCCGTCCGCCGCGCGGTGGCCGAGCTTTTCGGTCGCGAGCCGGACATTTCCCAGCACCCGGACGAGGCGATCGCCCTCGGCGCGACGATCCAAGGCGGCGTTCTGAGCGGCGCGCTGCGGCAGATGATTTTACTCGATGTGACGCCGTTGAGCCTCGGCATCGAAACCTTCGGCGGGCTGATGAACGTCCTCATCCCGCGCAACACGACCATCCCGTGCAAGGCTGGCGAAATGTTCACCAACGCCGCCGACGGCCAAGCCGCGATGCGCGTGCGCGTGCTCCAAGGCGAGCGGGAAATGGCCAAGGATAATTGGGAGCTGGGCAATTTCGACGTCCCGTTTTCCCCATCCGCGAAGGGCCAAGCGCGCGTCGGCGTGCAATTCAAAATCGACGAAAACGGCATCCTCGAAGCGCTCGCCCGCGACGTTTCCACCGGCATCGACACGGTGATCCAGATCAAGAGCGCGGCGGTGAATGTCGATGACGCAGCGGTCGAGGCGATGGTGAGCGAGTCGGTCGAGCACGCCTTCACCGACATGGCCGAACGCGTTTTTACCGAGGCTAAAATGAAAGCCGAGGAACTGCTGCCCGCCGTGGAAGCCGTCCTGAGCCAAGGCCTGGCGATGGAAGATGAGCGCGGCGAAATCCAATCCACCGCCGCCGCCGTCCGCGCCGCGCTCGCGGCAGGCTCGGCGAATCCCCTCAAAGCCGCCGTCCAGCGCCTCGACGCCGCCACCGAAGCACTCGCCGCCCGCCTCGTCGAGCAGGCGCTGGACGCCGCCCTGGACCGCCAACTTGCCGACGCATGAGGTTTCTGAGAGAGCCCTTCACATCCGTCCGGTCACCCTTTAAGCTTCATCCGTGAGCGCAAAACACACTTCTTGGTTTCACTGCGGACAATGCGGTTCGCTTTTCCAATCCAGCTTCGGAGCGGTCGATGGCCGCCTTTGCACCGTGTGCGGGCGAGAGCCATCACTCGGCATCGAGCCGACGCCGTTGAATGAAGGCCCAGCTGCCGCAGCGCCAGATGATGGTCCCGGCGAACGGGAAAAGCGCCCGGTTAAGAAACGGAAACGCAGCTATTTAATGCTGAAGCTCATCGCCAGCTGGCTGCTGTTCCTCGTCGCCATTGTTTACGGGAGTCGCTGGTTATTCGGAGTGGACGCAGCCGATTCAAAAACTCCTGCGAGCCAAGCCTCGGCAAAAATCGTCGTCCCGGAAGAAGATCTCATTATGTTGGAAGACGGCAGACCCCTGTGCAATCAGGTATTTTCCGGCTTCCTCTCCGCCAGCACGCCCGAACAACAAAGCCAGTTCGTCCTCTCGCCCATCACCACCGCCGCCCGCATCGCGCGATTCTACAACATGAATCCGCTGCTCGTCATCGACCCGCAAAAACTCGTTTTCTCCAAACACGCTGCCCTCCATCTGCCCGGCCGCCGGGCGATTGAAACTTACTGGAAATCCTCCGATGGTCGCGAGATCGACGCAGTTTTCATGGAGGAAAACGGCGAGTGGCGGCTCGACTGGGAGCATTACGCGCGCTTCAGCGATTATCCCTGGCCGCTTTTCCTGGCTGGCAGCGGGCCGGAGCAAGGCGAGTTCCGCCTGCTCGCCCGCGAGCGTCTCGCCGACGAACGGAAAAATGCCGACACTCTCAGTATCGTGTTTTACGCCCCTCGCTTCGGCTTCAACGCCGAAACCGGTGCCCAGTCGCCCGAGTTCCTCGTCAAGCGCGACAGCAAGAACGGCCGCCTGCTCGCTGCCGCTTTCCTGCTCGAAAAAGCCGGAAAGCGCGTCTTCGACGTGAACCTTCCCCTCGCCACTCCCGAGGAGTTTATCCAAGTCCGCCTGAAAATCCGCCGCATCGAGGAAGCGGAGGAACGCCGCTTCGAGCTCGAAGACGTGCTCGCTTGCCACTGGTATTCCCACGACGCGCCCGGCGTAGAAATCTTGGAGCAGCCCCTCAAATCCGAGTCAGCGCCGCCCGCATCACCGCCAGCGGCTCCGCTCCCGGAAACCAATGCTGAAACGCTAGCGCCCCTTGATGAATGAGCATCGACAGCCCGTTCGCCGTCCGGCAGCCCACGCCGTTCGCCACCGCTAACAATGGCGTCACGGGTGGTTGATAAATTGTATCATAGACGAGGTGCTCTTTCTTCAAACACGCGGCGGGTAGAATCGACGAATCACCTTCTTGCAAGCCGACCGACGAGGTGTTCACGATTAGATCACTGCTCAAACACTCCTCCACCAGCGCCGGATCGTCGAAGGCCAGCGCGATGATTTCCGTCTGCTGACTCAGCAAACGCAGTCGCCCGACCAGCGGCCCGAGTTTCTCCAGCGTGCGATTCACCATCACTAAATTTTTCACCCCGAGCAGGCAGCACTGCGTAGCGATCGCCTGCCCCGCACCGCCGCCTGCACCCGCGATGACGACCTTGAGCGATGCGAGCGGCCGCTTGAAATGCTCTTCCACAGCGCGTGCGAAACCCGGCCCATCCGTGTTGAAAGCACGGCTCGCGTCTGCATCGAAGCGGATCGTATTCACCGCACCCAGCGCTTGGGCATCCGGATGCACCTCGCAATGCACCAGCGCCTCCAGCTTGTGCGGCACCGTCACGTTGCAGCCGATGAATCCCAGCGCCCGCATCCGCGAAAACGCCTCGCCCACTTGCCCCGGCTCGATGTCGAGCCGGATGTAACGCGCGTCGATCCCCGCCGCATCCAGCGCCGCCTGGTGCATCTGCGGCGAGGCCGAGTGCGCGATGGGATGGCCGATCACTGCCAGCCGCGCCGGCTTGTCAGCACCCGCGTCCAGCCGCTCGCGCGATTCCAAATCTGCCAGTGTGTGAACTTGTTTCATGGAAATTTTAAAGTTTCGCCGCGAAATCAGCCACCCGCTGCACGCAGCGATTTTTCCCGAGCAAATTCAGCAAATCCCCGAGATCCGGCCCGTGCGCACGACCGGACAGCGCAACCCGCAGCGGGAACATCAACGGCCCCGGCTTTGCGCCCGCCGCCGTCGCCGTTTCTTGCAGTGCCGCCTTCGCCGCCTCCGCCGACCACTCCGGAATCGCCTCGAACGCCGCCGCCAGCGAACTCAAAAGCCCACCCGCGGCCGCGTTTCCGGCCACCTTCGCGACTGCTTCCTCGTCGTATTCAAATTCCTCCTTCAGCAGGAAATCCACCGCCGCCGGCACGTCGCCGAATAAGCGGACTTTCTCCTTCACCGCCGCAATCACCGCCACGTAGTTTTCTGGAATCGGCAACTCCGCCGCCTCGACGAACGGCCGCGCCGCCGCCGCGAAATCCTCCACGCCCACGCCTAGCAGATGCTGCTGGTTCACCCATTTGCATTTCTCCAAATCAAAGCGCCCTGGCGAGCGGTTGACGTTCTCCAGCGAGAAGCGCTCGACCAACTCCGCGAGCGTGAAAATTTCTTGCTCGGTCTTCGGATTCCAACCGAGCAGCGCGATGAAATTCACCACCGCCGCTGACAAAAATCCCTGCCGCGGATAGTCGCCCACCGCCGCCCCGGCATCGCGCTTGGACATCTTCGAACCGTCCGGATTCAAAATCAGTGGGATATGCGCGTATTGCGGGGCCTTGCCGCCGAAGGCTTCGATCAACTGCAAATGCTTGGGCGTATTCATCAAATGATCCTCGCCGCGGATGACGTGGGTGATCTCCATTTCCAAGTCGTCCACCACGTTTACGAAGTGGAAAACATAGCTGCCGTCCGAGCGCTTCACCACCATGTCCGGCGTGTTTGACTCGTCGCGGTAGTCGATGGTGACCTCGCCGCAAACCAGGTCGTGCATGGTCACCGGCTTACGCTCGAAGCGGAAGCGCCACGCGCCGCCGTCCTCGTAAACCCGCCCCGCCGCCACCAGCTTTGCGAACCACGCATCGTAAATTTCCTTCCGTTGGCTCTGGTAGTAGGGGCCGAAGTTTCCGCCCTTTTCCGGGCCCTCATCCCAGTCCAGACCCAGCCAGCTCATCCCATCAAAAATAGCCTGCCGCGCCTCTTCGGTGTTGCGCGCCTCGTCCGTGTCCTCCACCCGCAGCACGAAAACGCCGCCATGCTTGCGGGCGAAGAGCCAGTTAAACAAAGCAGTGCGGGCCCCGCCGACGTGCAGATAGCCGGTGGGCGAAGGAGCGAAACGAGTGCGGACGGTCATGCGCGACGTGTAATCACCGGAGCCCCCCGCGTCCAGTCCCGGGCGATCTTACTTTGATCCATGACTCGCGGATCAATAGGCATCGCCATTTTAAGAAACGCAGCCGAAGATCCCGGCGTGCCATCCACGGAAGCCATCGTGATCCGCCTCACCCGCCTGACGGAAACCAGCCTGATTGTTCATTGGTTCACGGAAACGCATGGTTTGGTGAAGACGGTCGCCAAAGGTGCTAGGCGGCCCAAAAATCAATTCAACGGCCTGCTGGACCTTTTTTTCGGCGGCGAAATCAGCTTCAGTTTGTCGCGTAGCAGTGAACTTCACTCGCTGCGGGAAGTTGTCATCGGGCAATGGCGCGAGGGTTTGCGCAAGAATTACACCTCCACGTTGATGGCCGCCTACTGCTGTCAATTGATGGAAATGGCGGTGGAGCCGGGGCATCCCGAGCCGGGACTGCACGATCTGCTCAAGCGAGCGCTCGACCACCTCGATACCATGCCGCCCAGTCTGCGGGCTCTCCGTCATTTCGAGTTGGAATTGGCGCGCCTGCTCGGTGTCTTGCAAGATCCGAGCCGAGCGGAATCGTCCCTGCGCGACGCGCTTGGCACTTTGCCCGCATCCCGACAGGAGTTGATCGAAAGACTTTCCTCGGTGAGTGATTTCGGCTCGTCAGCACCCGGAATTCACCGATAGTAAATTTATCCACACAAATCATGAACTCCCCGACTGCAACTCTGATTGGAATTCTGCAAGACCGCATTGATGCCCTGCGCGCGGATGGAAACCTCAACGAAGCGTTGCATGCCGCCGCAGCCGCCGTGGAGAAATCCCAGCAATCGCTCGGCCCGAATCTCGATAGCATCGACGCGTTCGCCTCTGCGCTCGAAATCCGCGGCGACATACACCGCGAGCTAGGTAACTTCGAACTCGCCCGTGACGACTACCGCCAAGCGATCGACCAATTGCAGGAACGGCCGGATCGTTTCGACCAGATTGGGAGGCTCCACGCCGGACTCGGCGCGGCCTACGACGGACTCGGCCGGGAAGCCCAAGCCGTCGCGCACTGGGAAAATTCCATCGATTTCTTCCAGCGCCACGACCCACCTTTGCGGCTTGATATCGCGACCATCGCCAACAACCTCGGCTTCATCGCCAAGGCGGCGGGGGATCTGGAAAAAGCGGAGGCACATTTCCTGCGGGCGCTGGAAATCCTCCACTCCCAACTCGGCCAGGAACACGAGGAAACCGCCACGGTCTCCAGCAATCTCGGTGCTCTTTACCAAGCCACTGGATTCTTCGAACAGTCCCGGGAAATGCATATGATCGCGCTGGAAACCCGCCGCAAACTCCTCGGCGAGGAGCACCCGGACACCTCCCAATCTCACAACAATCTCGCCTTGGCACTGCTCAAAACCGGCGACCGCTCATGGGCCCGCAGGCATTTCGAAAAGGCCCTCACCGGCTACGAAGCACTCGGCTCAGAATATACGGTCGATCTCGAAGCCGTCGCCTCGAACTACTGCGAGTTTCTCCGTGAGGAAGGCGAGAGCCAACTGGCGGAAGTCATCTCCGGCCGCGTCCGCGAGGTGATCGGTTGATCACCAAACATCCACCTGCGCAACGGCAAGGGCCGCGATGCCTTCTTTGCGGCCGATGAAGCCCATGGTTTCGTTCGTCGTGGCCTTGATCCCGACTCGCTCCGGGGCGATCCCAAGCGCGGTGCCGATGTTGGCCCGCATCGCATCGCGGTGAGGTAGCACTTTCGGAGCCTCGGCGATCAGGGTGGAATCGACGTTGACGATGGTCAGGCCGGCGGCCGCGGCGAGTTCGCGGCATTTCACGAGGATTTCCAGCGAGCAAATGTCTTTGCACGCCGGGTCGCCGGGCGGGAAAAAATAACCGATGTCGGGCTGCCCCATCGCGCCGAGCACCGCGTCGGCAATCGCGTGGCAAAGGACGTCCGCGTCAGAATGCCCGGCGAGGCCGTGGCTGTGCGGAATGGTCACGCCGCCGAGGACGAGCGGGCGGTTTTCCGCGAATTGATGAACGTCGTAGCCGATGCCGGTCATGGGGAAAATTTGATGGTAGGTGGTTGATCGTTGATGGTGAAGAGTAAGATGGGGTCGATTTCTTTCTATCAACCATCAACTCTCGACCATCCATATCTTCAAAGGATTTCCTCGATCGGGATCAGGCCGTTGGTGGCGACGATCGACCAAGCATCCGCATGGCCAGCGACGGCGGTGAGATCCACCTTGCCGCCCGCAGTTTCTACAAGGAGCTGGCCGGCGGCGATGTCCCAGAGAGAAATGCGGGACTCGATGTAACCATCGATCCGGCCGCTGGCAATGTAGGCCATGCCGAGCGCGGCGGAGCCCATCATGCGCATTTTGCGGGCACGCAGCGAGGCGCGGTGGAACCGCTCGATGCCGGTCCGGAGCGCTTCTTCGTCCTTGCCGCAGCCGACGTAGAGGATCGATTCCGCCAGATCGACGCGCTTGCTGACTTGAATCGGGTGGCCGTTGAGCATCGCGGGGCCGCCTTTTTCGACGGTCCAGGTTTCGCCGACCATCGGATCATGAATCACGCCGACGACGATTTCCCCAGCGACGCGGAGGGCGATGGAGACGCAGAAATGAGGAATGCCGTAGAAGAAATTCACCGTGCCATCGATGGGATCGACGATCCATTGGCGCTCGGAGTCCTGGTTTCCCGCGAGGCCTTCTTCGCCGTAAAGCGCGTCTCCGGGGCGGGCACCCAGTAGAATGCCGGTGATGAGGTCTTGGGATTCCTTGTCGAGCGCGAGCTTGATGTCGTGGTGGGTGGCTTCGTCCACGGTGGCATCGCTGCCGAAGTTCTGGCGAATGAGTTTGCCTGCTTCGAGAGCGGCTTGGGTGGCGAGTTCGAGATCGGTCATTGGAAATTCAGGTGGTAGTTAGCGTTTGCGTGAGTCGGACGATGGCATCGACCAGTTGAAGCGAGAGTTCGTATTTGGAGGCGGCGGGGAGGGATTCGCTGCGATCCGGATAAATGAGCAGGACCTCGTTTTGATCGGAGTCGAAGCCGATGCTAGGTTGGGAAACGTCGTTGGCGATGACCAGCTCGCAGTGTTTGCGAGTGAGTTTTTCGCGGGCGTTGGCTTCGAGGTTTTCGGTTTCCGCCGCGAAGCCGACGAGGGTGCCGGTGAAGCCGAACGGCTGGCGGGCTGAGCCGAGAATGTCGGCGGTGCGGATAAGTTCGAGCGTGAGTGTGTCGCCGGATTTTTTGATTTTCTGCGACTGAACGGTGGCGGGCGTGTAATCGGCGACGGCGGCGGCAAACACGGCGATGTCCATGCGCCCGATGTATTTTGAAACGACGTCGTGCATCTCGGCGGCAGTTTCGACCGGGATGAAATCGACATTGGCGGGCACATCCAGATGCGTGGGGCCGGAGACGAGCAGCACCGAGTGGCCCTCGTGGGCGAAGGCTCCGGCGAGTGCATAGCCCATTTTCCCGGACGAGCGGTTCGTGAGGAAACGCACCGGATCGATCGGTTCTCGGGTGGGGCCTGCAGTGACAAGGACTTTCACGCCGGTAGTCTGATCGGCGGGCGGAAAGAGGCAAGCCGAAGCACGGCCCGGGTCGTCGCTAAATTTAAAAACAAAAAAAGCCCGCCGCCGGACGGACCGGGGCGGGCTGGTGGGAGAGGCGATTGGGATTACTTCGCTTTTTTTGGAGCGGCTTCTGGAGCGGCTGCGGCAGGCTTCGTTTCAGGCGCTTTACCGGATTTCATGTCTGCGAGCTCTTTTTTGGCGGCTGCTTTTTGCGCGGCGTCGAGCTTGCTGGAAATTTCATCGAGCATTTTCGTGGCGTCTTTTTCACCCCGTTCTTGGGCGAGGGTCGCGAGCGCCCATGCCTTGACGGGATCGGCCTTAGTGCCGATGCCCTCGTTGATTAAGCGCGCGAGCGCAAGCGTCGCGGAGCCGTGGCCTTGGTTGGCGGCGAGGGAATAAAGCTGGCCGGCGTTTTCGATGCTTTGGGTGAGTCCACCCGCGCCGCGCTCGTAAAGGGTGGCCAGATTATTCTGGGCTTGGGCGGAGCCGCTTTGGGCGGCGCGCGTCAGCCAAGCGACGCCGGCGACGGAATCGCTGGAGCCGAGTTTGCCGGAGAGGTAAAGCAGGCCGAGCTCGTTTTGGCCTTCGGGGAGGTTGCCGTTGGCCGCCGCAGTGAGGTGCTTGTAGCCGAGCAGGAGGTCGGGTTTTTCACCAGAGAGGGATTGCACGGCGAGGCGGAAACTCGCGACCGGGCTGCCGGATTCGGCGGCTTTTTCAAGCAGTGCAAGGCCGCGTATGGGGTCTTTTTCAACGCCTTTTCCTTGGATGTAGAAATCTGCGGTGCGCAGGATGCAGTCGATTTGTCCGACATCTTTGCCCCGTTCATACTCGATGAGGGCCGCTTTGAGGTCTTTCTTGATGTTTTCCTCGTAGTCGCCAAGTGCGAGGTACGCGCTGTATTCCTTGGCGGCGATGGCTTTTTTGAGCCACTCGCGGCCTTTTTTATCATCGCGGTTTTTTTCGTCGCCGCTGAGCAAGCGGGAGCCGAGCGCGGCCATGGCACCGGCATCGCCCAAGCCTGCAGCTTTGGAGTATGTGGCGAGCGCGGCCTTCACGTCCTTCAATTCAGGAAAGCCGAACTGGCCTTCATAGAAGCGTGCAACGAGCAACATCGAGGCGATGTCACCGGCATCTGCGGCGCGATTCCACCAGAAGATTGCTTTGTCCGGATCCGCGGTCGGAGTGAGTTTGCCGCGCAGATAGGCTTCGCCCAAAATGCGGCCGGCCACGGCGGGATCGTCTTTGGCGGCGGATTCGAGGGCTTCGCGGGCTTGGTTGCGCTCCTCTTCTTTTTCGGAGGCGAGCAGAATGAAGGAGAGGCGGTAAATTGCGTCTTTGTGTTTTCCGGCGGCGGCCTTGCGGTAATATTCGAGCGCCTTGTCGCGGGAGGATTCCGCGCCTTTGCCGGATTCGTGGGCGAAACCGAGCAGGTAGAGCGCGTCCATGTTGCCTTGTTCGGCAAGGGGTTTGGCGAGTTCCACTGCCTTGGCGTGGCGGCCGGCTTGGAAGGCTTCCATGGCTTCTTTCGCCGGGCCCTCGGCAGCGGGAAGCGCTGAGGTGTTATCGGACGGCAGAGAGACAGCTGCGGGGATGGAGGTGGTGAACGCTGAAAACAGCAATAACTGAGGGAGGATTCGCAAACGCATTTGGGACACTAGCCGCGAGTTTCCGGGGAATGCAAGCGTGATGAAAAGCGCTTAAACAGGGCGTTCCCAGCGGGTTTTGAGCTCGTCGATGCACTCGCCGAGTAACACTTCATCGAGCTGATGGACGTCAATGCCCCGCCCCAAATCCGCGAGTAACAAAACCGTAAGTCCGCCACCGAGATGTTCGCGAAATTCATCCAGTCCGTCGAACACGCGCCGCCTCCCGGCGGTATCGAGCCAATCGAGCGCGGGATGGTAAATCGCGAGCTGCAAGCCCTCGAGCACCCGCAGCACTTGGTCGGCGACGGAGGATTCCAGGAATCCGGCCCGCGCGGAATAGAGCGTATCGAGTGCCAGTCCGACCCCCACGGCTGGCGCGTGGGAAAGCTGATAGGACGTCATCGCCTCCAGCTTGTGAGCGGCCCAGTGGCCGAAATCCAAGGGGCGGCTCGAGCCGGTTTCAAAAGGATCGCCGCCAGTGGCGATGTGCCGGGCGTGGAGCAAGGCAGATTTTTCGACGCAGGCTTCGAGCGTTTCTGGATCAAGCGCTTCAAGGGCGGCGAGGTTTGCCTCGATCCACTCGAAAAACCCGCGGTCCCTCACCAAGGCGACCTTGACCGCCTCGATCAGTCCGCCCCGCCGAGTTTCCTCATCCTGGCTGTGGAGAAAGCGAAAATCATTGATCACCGCGTAGGGCACGGCAAACGCGCCCACCCAGTTTTTTTTCCCGAAGGCATTGATCGCGCATTTCACGCCCACGCCGCTGTCGTCCTGCGAGAGCGTGGTGGTGGGAAATCTCACCAACCGGACACCGCGGTGGGCGGTGGCCGCGCCATAGCCGACGGCATCGAGAAACGCGCCGCCGCCGATGACAAGCGCGTAAGAGTGGCGGTCGAGATGGGCGGCGTGGATCGCTTCCCAGACCTCGCGGACCAAGTGATCATCGGCTTTGGCCGATTCACCACCGGGTAAAATCGTGATTCCGCGGAAGTCCAAATCCAGCTCGGCGAAGTAGCCTTGGATCTCGTCCTCCAGCCCCGGCCACAATTCCGACACGGTTTCCTCGACGAAAACCATCGCCCGCCGGCCGCCGCCTTCGTGCAAAATTTCAGCGAGAGCCGGATTTCCAGACGAGAACGCGTCCCGGGTGAAAACGATACGGTGCTTGAAGGTGACGGGGATTTGGAAATCGTAGCGGGACATCAGCGGGGGCGAGTCAATATCCTGCTTTTTCTTGTCGCGCCAATGTTTCTTGGTGGATTTCATTCTCGAAACGCTTGGAGCAGCCATTATCCCCTTGGGGGCATCAACGAAATCACTCAAGTTCATCGGGCGGCGGCTTTGAGATCGGCGAAACGGTCGCGCATTTCCGCAAGGCGGTCTTTCTGCGAGGGATCGGCGGCGAGGTCGTTTTCCTCGATGGGATCTGCGGTGAGATGGAAGAGTTGTTCGGTTTTGAAATCCGGCCACAAAATGTATTTCCAATCCTTGCGCACGAGTGCCTGCGAGGCGGGGATCTTTTTCTCGAGGGGGGCATGTTCGTAGAAAAACTCGGTGCGCCACTCCGGCGGGGTCGCGGCGAGATAGAGTGGCGAGAGGTCGCGTCCTTGCATTTCCGAGGGTGCCTTCATGCCGGCCGCCGCGAGAATGGTAGGGGCGAGGTCCACGTTGAGGGCGAAGGCGTCTTCGGTCCCGCGCTTTATCGCCTTGTCCATGCGGGGATCTAGCACGATGAGCGGGACTCGGATGCTTTCCTCGTGCGGATACCATTTGTCGGCCAGGCCGTGCTCGCCGTGAAAGTAGCCGTTGTCGCCGGTGAAGATGACGAGCGTGTTGTCGAGGAGTCCTTGTTCTTTGAGTTCCGCGAGAACTCGGCCGCAGGTGGCGTCCACCTCGGTGGCGAGGCGGTAGTAATTCTTCATCATGGTCTGGTATTTCTCTGGCGTGTCGAAGCGCCAGTGCCAGCGGTGGCGGCTCTCGTTTTGCTCGTTGGCGATGAAAGGCGGCAGGCGCTGGAAGGACTCGTCGGTGGCGTTCGGCGGCACGGGGATTTTCACGTCTTTGTAGAGCTTCATGCTCTCCGGTTGCGGGAGGTATTGCAGCGGATTGCCGTCTTCGGCGTGGGTGGCGAAGAAGGCGAGGGTGAGGCAGAACGGCTTGTCGGCGGGGCGGGTTTTGAGGAATTCGAGCGCGTCGTTTTCGTTTTTCTGAGTGACGTGGATTTCTTTGCCGCCGGGCTCTTTGATCCAATGGGAGCCGGAATAGGATCTCCCGAAATCGAACTTATCCTCGGGAAACTTGCCATTGTGCCACTTGCCGATGTGGCCGACGTGGTAGCCGTTTTCTCTGAGGACGCCCGGGTAAGTCTGGGCCCAGGGAGTCTTGAACATTTGGAACAACGGGTTGCCGTGCCGGGACATCCACTGGCCGGTGAATAGCGAGGCGCGGCTCACTCCACAGATCGCGGTGGTGACGCAGGCGTGGGTGAAACGCAGGCCCTCGCTGGCGAGCCGGTCGAGGTTCGGAGTCTTGACGACGGGATTTCCGGCGCAGCCAAGGGTGTCGTGACGCCAGTCATCGGCGTAGAGAACGAGGATATTCAGCGGCTTGGTCTCCGCGAAGAGGCTGGGTGCGAAGGTGGCCAGGGCCAGCAGGCTCAGAAGTGTTTTCATGCAGGTGAGTGTCCAGGAGTTCCTATGCCTTGGGCTCGTTGAAATTCCGCCAATTATGCCTGCGTTGAAAGAATAATTTGAGCTGGTCCCAGGCCCCGAGAATCCTTGCTCGACATGACTTTTGCGACGGAATCAAGAGAAGGGCCGCCACCGAAGCGAGGATTGGGATTTTTAAATCCGCGCAATCTGCGGTTGGCTTAGGCCGGAGCGGGCATTAGGATCCGTCCGTGGCCGACGATCCGCTCAATCCCAATCACCCGATGCAGCTCCAAGGGCAGCTCCTTTTGGCGGATCCGTCGTTGCGGAGCGGCACCTTTCATCGCTCGGTGATCCTGCTGGCGGAGCACAATTCCGATGAGGGCGCTTTCGGCCTCATTCTGAATCACCCGACGGGAAAAATCGTCGGCGATGTGCTGCCCGGCGAGGATTTTGCGCCGCTGCGGCAGCTCGCGGTGTACGAGGGCGGGCCGGTCGCGCCAGACCAACTGACGTTTTCCTCATTCTGGTGGAGCAAGAAACTCGGCCTGCGCTGGGCGCTGCGGATTTCTGCCAAGCAGGCGGTGATCCATGCCCACCGGCCGGGGCGGATCGTGCGGGCCTTCGTCGGCTACTCGGGCTGGTCCGCCGGGCAGCTTGAGAATGAACTTCGCCGCAGTTCGTGGATTGCCACCCGCCCGCAGCGCGAGCTACTGGGCTACGAGCATAACCGCAATTTGTGGTCCGAGCTGCTGCGCCATCTCTCCCCGCTCCACCGCATCCTCGCCGAGGCTCCGGATGACCCGTCACTCAATTAGCCGCCGATTTTTTTCCAATTCATCATGTCAGACCCGTCCCTCACGTTCAGCCCCATTCCTGAAATCATCTCGGAAATCGCCGCCGGTCGCTTGGTGATCGTGGCCGATGATCCGGCCCGCGAAAATGAAGCGGACTTGGTCGGCGCCGCTTCGCTTTGCACTCCGGAAATGGTCAATTTCATGGCCGTTCACGCGCGGGGATTGATCTGCGCGCCGGTGACCGCCGAGCGGGCGGAGGAACTGGAACTGCCGCAAATGACCCGCCGCAACCGGGAAGGCCATAAAACCGCATTCACCGTGAGCGTCGATGCTGCGGAGGGCATCACCACCGGGATTTCCGCCGCCGACCGCGCGCTGACCATCCAACTACTCGCCGACCCGAGCGTGGGGCCGGATGCCTTAGTCCGCCCCGGCCACGTCTTCCCCCTGCAAGCTGTGGCGGACGGAGTGCTCCGCCGCACCGGACACACCGAGGCGGCGCTCGACCTCGCCGGGCTCGCCGGACTGCCGAAAGCGGCCGTGATTTGTGAAATCATGAACGACGACGGCACGATGGCCCGCGTCGGCCAGCTCGGCGACTATCAGAAACGCCACGGCCTCAAGGCCTGCACCATCGCCCAGCTCATCGAATACCGCAGGCGCTCCGAGAAGCTAGTGGTCCGCGAGCAGACCGTGAAGATGCCGACGGATTTCGGCGAGTTCGACTGCCATCTCTACCGGATTTCTACCGATGCCAGCCACCACCTCGCCATGAGCCGGGGCGTGATCGATCCGGAAAAGCCGACACTCGTGCGAGTTCACTCGGAGTGCCTGACAGGCGATGTTTTCCAATCCCAGCGCTGCGATTGCGGTGGCCAACTGGCGGCTGCACTCGAGCATATTTCCAAAGAAGGCGGCGTGTTGCTTTACCTGCGCCAAGAGGGCCGCGGCATCGGCCTGCCGGCGAAAATCCACGCCTACAAGCTCCAGGAAGAAGGGCTCGACACCATCGAGGCAAATGAAAAACTCGGCTACGGCTCGGACCTCCGCGACTACGGCATGGGCGCGCAAATCCTCTACGACCTCGGCGTCCGCAAGATGCGTCTGCTGACGAACAACCCGAAAAAAGTCATTGGCTTGGAAGGCTACGGACTGGAAATCGTCGAGCAGCTTCCTATCAGTTTGCCGTCGAATCCGCACAACGAGAAATACCTCGAAACCAAGCGCACGCGCATGGGCCACACGCTCTGACTTCGCCAAACTCTTTGTTGCACTTTCGCAGCTCATCCGCAGACTCCCACCATGGAACTCGACCTTATCGACGTTCAATTCGACCTTCGAAACATCAAACCCCGTGAGCTTGAAGAAGCCTTCGAGGATCCTTTTGCCGTACGTTTTCTGCCAGATAACGAGCGCTCCGACGGCGCTTCCCGCTACTACGCGCTCGGTCGCACGGTGGCGGACCGCTATCTGTTTCTCTCGTTCAGCACCGACGGCAAATCCGCCCGCGTCGTCGCCGCCCGCGAAATGTCGGATGCCGAACAGAAATTCTACGATCGCAAATACGCGGAATTCCGCTGATTCCTTTTTATCCCATGCAAGCCATCACCCGCTGGACTGAAATCCCTGACTTTGCCGATGAGGCGGCCGAAGCCCATTACTGGGAAACCCACGAACTGGACGGTCGCTTGATGGCCGCCTCCGTCCACGAGGCCGACTCGCGCGAATCCACCACCATCACCCTGCGCTTCGACCCGCGCATGCTCTCGAGGATCAAGCGCATCGCCCGCGGCCGCTTCCTCAACTATCAGTCGATGATGAAGCAGTGGCTGGCGGAGCGCCTAGAGGACGAGATGCGCAAACTCTGACGATGGCGCTGCTTCCACGGAACTCGAAATTCTGGCTGGTCGGCTTCCTGCTCTGGTTCGGTGTTTTATGGACGCTTTCCTCGTTTTCGGGGCAGGGGAAATATGCTCCGCCGATCGATCATTTCGACAAGGTCGCACACTTCGGCTACTTCTTCGGCGGCGGCGGATTGTTGAGCGCCTGGCTATTCCGATTGCGACCGGAGCGGCCGGATTGGAAGCTGATTCTATCGGCCACAATCCTCGTCATCGCGCTGATCGGCGCGCTCGACGAGTATCACCAGAATTTCACCCCTGGTCGCAGCGGGAATGATCCTTACGACTGGCTGGCCGATGCGCTTGGCGCTGCGGCAGGTGCGTTCACCTTCAAGTGGCTTCATCACCGGTTGAAATAGGAGTCAAACGCACCAGTCGTCTGTGAGATTTCAAATGACGGATGAGGTGGTCGCTGCGACTGCTGGGTCACCTCTATCAAACAAAACGCCCCGTGACCTTGCGGTCGCGGGGCGCTGGAAGAAGAGCGGGGTTAGAATCAGCCAGAAACGGAAGCCGCCGTCTTGCGCAGCTCGCGCATCAGGCTGCGAGTCTCGTTCTGCCAGTCGTTCATGACCTCGCGGGAAAGCTGGACGCGATCGGTCACGGCTTTTTCAAGTTCATGATAGTTGACAGAGATTTTCTCGACGATTTCGTGAAGCGAGTCGGCGGCGGAGCGGACGGCGGCGGCGGGATGCTCGCGCATTTCGGCCAGATGCTTCTGGGCCTTGCGGCGCGCTTCGCCCATCTCGGCGAGGAGGATGCGACCGTCTGGCACGCGACGGAGGCTATCGGCGAGGCCGAGCTTGGAGAGCGTCCAGATGGTCCACTTGCTTGGGTCCCACTGCCATGGCTTCACGCCGTTGCGGTAGTCGTGCTGGAACTCGTGGTGATAGTTGTGATAGCCCTCACCAAAAGTTAAAAAGGCCATGATGGCGCTGTCACGGGCGGAGTGACTGGTGGAATAGGGTTGGCGGCCGATCATGTGGCAGAATGAATTGATGAAAAACGTGCAATGCTGTGCGACGACGATGCGGGCGATGCCGGGGATGAGGAAGCCGCCGAGGGCACCGAGCCATGGGTCGAGGCCCATGTTGAGATTCCAGAAGTAGCCGAGGACGGTGGGGATTAAGATACCGACGAAGAGCGCGATCCAGTGGACATACTTGTGCTGCCACATGACGAGCTTGTCTTTCCGTAAGTCGGCGACGTTGTCCATGGGTTGCTCGGGTTTGAGCTTAAAAATGAGCCAACCGATGTGGGCCCAGAAGAAGCCTTTGGAGATGTCGTATGGGTCTTCGTCGTGATCGACGTGCTTATGGTGGAGGCGGTGGTCGGAGGCCCAGTTGAGGCAGGAATTTTCAAACGCGCAGGCGCCGAAAACGAGGGTGAAGAATTTGACGGGCTTTTTCGCCTTGAAGGACAAGTGAGAAAATAAGCGGTGGTAGCCTACGGTGATGCTCATCATTGTGGCGGTCACAAAGAAGAAGAACATGGCGAACTGGAACCAGTCGAGGCCGACCTTAATCAGATAAATAGGCACGCCGATGAGGGCGATGAGGGCGGTGCCGATGAGGAATGAACTGGTGATCCAGTCCACTCGATTGAATGGAATGCGGTACATGATGTGTATTTTTAAACCCCTCGGGCAGCCGGGTGTTTAACCGGACGCTCGGCACAATTGCGCACCGATAGCCAAAGGACGAGGCTCAATAGTCGCGTTCCTCGGCCGATGCAAGCCCCCCTTTTTTTAGATTTCCGGCGGGTTGTTTCTTGACAAGTCAGATGGCATCCCGCATCTAGCGCGCCCCGAAGACAACTGCGGAACCAACCAAACCAACCAATAATCATCGCATGCGTGGAGTGATCATGAAGAAAGGCGAGCCTGTTGACCGGGCTCTCAAGCGCCTCAAGACGAAACTGGATTCCGAGGGCATCCTCGAAGAAATGCGCCGCCGCCGCGCATTTGAGACCCCGACTGAGCGCAAACAACGCAAATTGCGTTCTGCCTCCAAGCGCAACAAAATCCGCTGGCGTTTCTCGAACGCTCCTGCGGCCGCTCCTTCCGATTCCGCCGAGTAATTTTCTAGGTTCCGCAAATCTGGGTGAAAAACGGGTGCCAAATAGCCCCCGTTTTTTTGTGCCCGGATGGCATCACGAATGGTATAGGAATGCAACGGTGCCCAACTTTGGAGTCATGAGGTGGTATAGATTTTGGCTAGACGGGCTAGCGCTTGGGGCCAGGAACGCCTTCCATCCAAATGATTTTCCAACCACCGGATAAACTTCACGGTGCGTTGTGTGAGCCGCTGGATGGCTTTTTGGAGAACCGTCAGACCGCTGCATCCCTTGCTTCTGGAGTCCTTGTCACGGTTGGCGAGGGTTTGCGCTTTGCGTTTGATCTCTGCCTCGTTGCGGATGCCGGTCTCCCGGAAAATTTGTTCCTCCATGAGAGTCATTAGATTGTGGGGCAGGCACAATAAGCGGGCCTGGCAGGTTTTCGTGTTCGGGGTGCTGGCCCAGGATTTGGTTTCACCGAGTTTGTTTTTGAACTCATCGAAGACCTTTTCCACGTCCCAGCGACACTTGTAGAGCAGCGCAACGATACCTGGAGCAATGTTAGGGTGTCCTGGCGTTTGAGGGCACGCATGTCGTGCTCTTTGTTGCGCTCGACCTGATCGCTAACGGTCAGATGAGTCATGCAGTGGCTTCGCAGGCAAAGACTGTAAATGTGGCCGGTGGCGTATTTGGTGGCGGTGAAGGCGGCCCTTCTACCGGGAGTCTTGTCTTTGGCCGGACTCTTGCGAGGTGCCGCTTTATCATGGCTGGCGGCAACGATGAAGTGAGCGTCGCCGGCATAAAGATCGAAGTCTTCCAAGCACTTGAAAGCCGCGAAGGGATCTGGCTGGACCCGGCGCATGTGGGCTTGGACTTGGGCGAGAATTTCACTCAGCAGCGTAAGCCGTCGCTTACTCTTGAGGCTCTCGAAGAAGGTGCTCCGGAGGAGATCTCGGTGTTGTGGCGATCGGCGAGATCTTGAAGAAAATCCCGGCCGCTTTGAAACAAGCCAAGGCAACGGCGGACGCCAGCTTCGAGCCAAAGTTCGTCAGGAAGGGCGGGGCAGTTCCGACGGAATCGGGAGCAGTCGAGAAACCGGAAAAGAGGCTTGAAGAATTCGACACTGACGATGGATTTATAGGGAGGCGTGTTAGGCATAATTTTTTCAAAACTAACAGACTTCTGGGCAAGCGCTAAATGCGCGTAGGGAGCGATATTTTGCGTCCTCGAAAATCAGGAAGGTGATTTTTGATCCTGTAAATCGACGGCCCGCCAGCGTCCTCCTAATACCCGGCAAGGCCACACAGGAGGAGATTTCCTGCTCCAAAGTTGGACACCGTTGCAGGAAGATGTTACCGCCGCTCACAAGCGGTAAGTCCCTTGAGGGGGCCATCGTCTGCGGCGATGGGTGCCGGAATCAGCGGCCTTCCAGAATCCGTTCTGCGAGTAACGGCGGTAGGCCGGCGGCGAGGATTTTTCGCTGGGTCTCGTCGATGTCATACTCGACGCGGCGAAACACGACCATCTGGTGGTCGAGATCGAAGATCGCATAACAGGCGCGCCAATCCCCGTCGCGCGGCTGGCCCACGGAGCCGACGTTGATGAAATATTTTACCTCGTTCTCGATCGTGATGGTGTCGCTGAAGATTTCCTCGACCCTGTCGGTTTTCACATACACCCGTGGCACGTGGGTATGGCCGTGGAAGCAAATTTGCGTGAACTGATAGGAAAAATTCGCCATCGCGTCGAAGCGGTTGGTCACGTAGTTCCAGTTCGCTGGCTGGTCGAGTGTGCTGTGGACGACGGTGAAGTCCGCCACTTGGCGGACCATGCGGAGTCGTGCCAGCCATTGGCGTTGCTCATCGGTGAGTTGTTGGCGTGTCCATTCCAGCGCGGCGGCAGCTACCGGGTTCATAGTGTCGAGCGAGTAGCTTCCTGAGGTGGCTTCGTCGTGATTGCCCTTCACCGTCGGACAATTCATCCCCCGCACGATTTCGAGGCAGGCGGAGGGATCGGCGTTGTAACCGACGATGTCGCCCATGCAGACGTAATCGGTGACACCTTGTTCCGAAGCGTCCTTGAGGACGGCTTCGAGAGCTTCCAAATTGGCATGAATGTCACCGAAGAGAGCGATCCGCATAAGGGTAGTCGGGTAGTGGAAGGGGAGTGTGCGAGCTGAGGTGGGTCTGTCGAGAGGAAACCCGGCAGATTATTTTTGAAACCAGTTCTCCGGCCCGGTGGTGCTTTGCAGGGGTTGGGTAAAAATGCTCTTTTCGGCGGGCACGGCGAGGGTTTTCTCCAGCGACTTCAGCGCGGCGGCGACTCCGTGAACCGGGAAGCGCTCGCGGGTGCGCTGCCAGTGGCCGGAAAGTGCCTCGTAAGCTTTTTCCGGAGTTCCGAACAATTCCACCGCCCGCTGGATGCTGTCCAACGATGGGTTTTCGTGGGCTTCTAAAACCAGTAGGAGAATCAGCAGGGTGGGGGTGTTGTTCCGCTTGCCTGCGTAGAGCGAGCGGGCCAAGGCGAGCGCTTCCGCCTCTTTCCCGACCACGCGGGCCAGCGAATAGAACTCGGAGCGGCGCACGTAGGGCAGCGCCTTGCCGGTGTCCGCGGAGCGGCGATAGGCCTCTGCGGCCGCTGCAAATGCCTCGTTCGGATCGCGGAAGGCACCGACTTTATTGGAGTCGGAGAGGAGGAAACCGAGGTTGGCGAGGAGGCTCCAATCCGTGGGATTGTTGCGGATTCCGCGCTCCAGGAAGACCCGGCCCTTGAGAATCGACGCTCGCCATGCCTCGCGCCGCCGCAGCGCGGGCAGCTTGGAGTCGTTGATGTAGTAAGACGCCGCATTGTAGGCGGAGTGCCACGAACCGGTCTCCCAATAGTAGCGCGTCCGCGGTGCCAGATCGACGATGGTGTCAAAGGTGTCCGCCACATCATCCCAGCGTTGTTCTTGGAAAAACGAGAACGCCCGCAAGTTCAGAAACGTCGCCACCAGCGTCCGCAAACCGCCGAGTGCGACGGCCGAGCTGGTCTGGCCGATTTTGTCGCGGGTGCCGATTTCCATCGGTGGCGGCGTGAGTCCCGCCACGCGGAGTTCCTTGGCGAGTCCGGCCTCGAAGGGGAGGCGCGCCGCGCCGAACGCCAGCAACGCCACCGTGAGAATCCCGTTTCGTTGCCAGCTTTTCACGAGATTAGAATTCCTTTTCCGCGAAGATAAACCACGACGCGAGGGTGAAAAACAGCGCGTAGTAAAGACCGATCAATGTCAGTTTCCCGAGGATCAGCAGCGGCATCGCTTGGCCCTCGATGACGGCGTCGATCACGTTGAAACTTTGAAAATCCGGCAGCACCAGCGAAACCGCCAATGACGCGAATCGGGCGAAAATCCCTTCACCCGCTTGGTCAGCTTGCAGATAGACATCGCGTGCGTCCGCCTGGAAATGACCGATGAAATAAATTAAAAAACTGATGATGGTGGTGAACAGCGTGCTCGTCGAAAACGTCGAGATCAGCAACGCCAGCGACGCCATGATCGAGGCCCGCAGGAACACGGCGAACACCGCGCCTTGCAGCGACCAACTCGGCCCTTGTGCCAGCGTTTCCACCCGCAGCGAGTCGATCGCGTCCTGGGGCCAGCCGAGCGCCTGTGCCATTTCGAGCTGTTGCGCCATCACCATCGAGGCGCGGATTTGCAGCACTGCGGTCATCAATACGTCCATCAATGCCAACGAGACGAAAACCAGCAGCAGCACGCCGAGCAGTTTCCCCGCCAAATAGTCGATGCGCGGCACCGGCTTGGCCAGAATCGTGTAAAGCGTGCGGTCCTCCACATCCTTCGGCAGCAGCAGTGCGGTGGCGACGATGGACAGGACCACCGAGAACAAAGTCATCGTCCCCAGCGACCAGCTTTTGATCGAGCGCAGCACGTTGACGCCCATCGCTTCCGGGCCCTCGTGCTGCGGCAGGTCGAAGAAGTTGCTCCCGATGGCGATCACCGCGAACACGGCGAGGAAATAGAACACCTTCATCCGCACCAACTGGGTGAAGGCGTGGCGGGCGATCACCCAAATCCGGCTCACATGCGAGCCCCGTGAAATTGTGGTCATATCAGTTATCAATTTTCTCCGTGAGTCGTTTCGCGGAGGAAAAGCCGCTCTAGGGTGGTGCGCGGCTTGCCGGTCCGCACCAGAGAGGCACCCGCAGAATTCGCCAGCGCCGTGATCTGGGAAATCAGCTCCGGGCTTGCGTCCTTCAGGATGATTTCCGTCTGGTCCTCGATGGAAATCAAGTCGTCCAAGCGGCCTTCCTTCACCATCTTTCCTTGGCAAATGATCCCGACGTGGTCGCAAACTTCCTGCACCTGTTCCAGCAAGTGCGAGCACAGGAAAACCGTGATTCCCCGCTCCCGCAGCTTCAAAATCAAATCCCGAATCTGCCGTGATCCCACCGGATCGACGCCCGCCGTTGGCTCGTCCAGAATCACCAGCCGCGGCTCCTGCACCAGCGCCTGCGCCAGCCCGATTCGTTGTAGCATCCCCTTCGAGTAGCCGCCGATCCGTCGGTCGCGTGCGCCTTCCAGATCCACCAGGGCGAGTAGCTCGGCCACTCGGTTTTCCAAAACTTTGCCCTTCAAGCCGCAGAGTTTGCCGTAAAACCGCAGAGTCTCCGCACCGCTCAGATGCTTGTAGAAATAAGGATTTTCCGGCAGGAAACCCACGTCGTTGCGCGAATCCACCTTCAGCGAATCCTTGCCGAAAATCGCACAGTGCCCCGCCGTCGGAGCCACCAAGCCGAGCAACGCCTTCATCGTCGTCGATTTCCCGGACCCATTCGGCCCGATCAAGCCGTAAACTTCGCCGGGCATGATCCGAATCGAAACGCCGTCCACCGCCCGCAGCATTTGCTTGCGGAACGACGTCTTGAAGTCCTTCACAAGGTCTTTGATTTCAACTGCGGGAGTGGTTTCAGCCATTGGCGTGCCAATACTTGAACGGCCTGGCCCCGGGTGGCAACGGACATTTCATGGATTTACAAACCCCGCCGCCAGTGCATGAAGAGCTCCGCGCCACATCCGGCAGAGCCGGAGCTGCCGTGGGCGCGAGCAGAGCATCGCGCAATCCGGAGTGCGGCACGCTCTGCTGCCTCCGTGGGGGGGAGCTCTTCCTCTTCCCGCCGCCAGCGCACGAGGAAGGGGGCGCAAAAATCCCCGGTTTCTGCACTGGCATCGGCGCGGGCTTCGTGCTGTTTCTCCGGCGTGTCCGCTGTCACAAATATCTCCACTTACCGCTTCGCCGAGCTCACGGGTCTGAAGGAATTGCGCGAAAACCTCATCGCCGACTGCAAGGCTTGGGAGCTGAAAGGGACGATCTTGCTGAGCACCGAAGGCATCAACCTGTTCGTCGCCGGAGCGGCGGAATCCATCGACTTGCTGCTGGCCAAGCTGCGCGAAATTCCCGGTCTCGAAGGCTTGGAACCCAAGATCAGCCTCAGCGACGACCAGCCGTTCAACCGGATGCTGGTGCGTTTGAAAAAGGAGATCATTTCCTTCGGCATGGAGAGCATCCGGCCAGCGAATTACACCTCGCCGAAGATCCCAGCCGCCGAGCTGAAGCGCTGGCTGGACGAGGGACGGCCGGTGACTTTGCTGGACACCCGCAATGATTACGAGGTGAAGCTCGGCACGTTTAAGGGTGCGATTATTCCGAACATCAACACCTTCCGCGAGTTCCCGGATGCGGTGAGAAAACTGCCAGAAGCGCTCAAGGATCAGCCAGTGGTGATGTTCTGCACCGGCGGCATCCGTTGCGAAAAAGCCGGGCCGTTCATGGAGAACGAGGGTTTCCGGAATATTTACCAACTCGACGGCGGCATCCTCAAGTATTTCGAGGAATGCGGAGGCGAGCATTACGACGGCGAGTGCTTCGTCTTCGACCAGCGAGTGGGCGTGGACCCCGGCCTGCGCGAGTCGGGCTACGCCGTTTGCTTCGCCTGCCAGGCCCCGCTCGATGCGGCGGACCAGGAGGACCCGCGGCACGTCGAGGGCGTGAGTTGCCCGCATTGTTTCGTCAGCGAGCCAGCACGCATGGCCGAGCGGATCGTCCAACTTCATGAGGCGATCGCCAAGATTTCCAATCCACTGCCGGGCTCGGTCTCGCAGGAAAACCGCCGCCCGGTGAACATCCCCGCCGCTCTCGACGGGCGGACTTTGTTGGAAGCTCTGATCGAGCTTTTCCCGCAGGTTTCTCCAACAGAATGGGAGGCGCGCTGCGAGGCCGGGCGCTTCGAAAACTACGGCGGCAGCGTCCGGGGCAAAGATCACGTCGTGCGCGGCGGCGAGCGAGTCGTCCAAATCTTCCCGCCAGACGTCGAGCCGCCGGTCTGCGCGGACATCCAAGTGCTGCACGAGGACGAGGCGATCCTGGTGGTCCGCAAGCCCGCGCCGCTGCCGATGCACGCGAGCGGCCGCTTCCACCGCAACACGCTGCAATACATTTTGAATGAGGTTTACGCGCCGAAATACCCGCGTCCGGTGCATCGGCTGGACGCGAACACCACCGGCCTCGTCGTCTTCGCCCGCACTCGTCATTTCTGCCGCTTGCTCCAGCGCCAGTTCCTCGAAGGCGCGGTGGACAAGCGCTACCTTGTCCGCGCGCTCGGTCATCCGGCACAGGACGCCTTCTTTTCCGATGCGCCGATTTCCTCCGAACCCGACGTGATGGGCACCCGCGTGATCGACGAGTTAGACGGCTTGCCCTCGCGCACCGATTTCCAAGTCATCGAGCGCTGTGCAGACGGCACCAGCTTGCTTGAGGCGAAGTTAGGAACCGGTCGGACCAATCAGATCCGCGTCCATCTCTGGCAGCTCGGCCATCCTGTCGTCGGCGATCCGGCGTATCTGCCAGACCATCAAATCGGCGATACGCAGACTCTCGATCCCGCCGCGCCGCCGCTCCAGCTCCACGCCTGGAAGCTTTCGTTCAAACATCCGAAGACGGGCGAGGGGATGCGCTTCGAGACGGCGCGCCCGGACTGGGCGTAGAGGCGCCAGGTGCTACGGCAGTAATCTCCGCTTGAGATGGATAGTCGCGGACTGACGGACGGAGAGGAAGGGACGACCTAATAAGCTCCGAATATTTGAATCCGAGGCGTTTGATGGGATCGAGGTGAAGTAGTGAGAGTTTTAAGCGGCGAAGTCTAGATCGCGGGTGGCGCGAACGGCGGGTTCCGGAAGTGCTTCGCCTTTGGCGAGGCGATGAGCGATTTCGTCGCGCACGATGGCGCAGAGTTCCGCGTAAACTTCTTCCTCGCGCTCGCCGTGGCAGGCACCGCCGAAGTAGAGATCCGGGCAATAGCCAATGTAGCAATGGTCCTCGTCGGACCAGCGAACAAAGCGGTGGTAGCGGTCTTCGGGTTTCATGATGGGGAGTCTATTCCGCTGACTTCGAGTCGGCAATGGCTTTTGTGACCTGGCGTTCTTGGTAGGTTTTGGCGTCATCACCTTCTCCGCCGCTCACGGTGACGATTCCCTGAAACGACGAATGCTTGAACTGGCGGTGTCCCCCTTTCTGACGATCCAAGGCGAAGCCCGCCTTCCGGAGTTCTGCGATGAGCTCTCGGATTTTACGGGGCATGGGAATGGATGAGGATTTGGAAGACGGCATCGACCTATTTTTGCCGTTGCAGAAACAGGTCGATGCCGTCCACGAGCGCGAGCCAACTGGCTTCGATGATGTTTTCCGAGACGCCGACGGTGCCCCAGGTGGTTTCGCCGTCGGTGGAGAGAATGAGCACGCGGGTCTTGGCGGCGGTGGCGTCGTGGCCGTCGAGGATGCGGACTTTGTAATCGACTAGCGAGACGCTGGAGATTCCCGGATAGAACGGGAGCAGCGCCTTGCGCAGCGCGAGATCGAGTGCGTTGACCACGCCGTGGCCTTCCGCGACGGTGAGCTCGGGTGTGCCATTGACGGCGAGCTTGACGGTGGCTTCGCAAATCGGCGGATGGCCGTCGCGATATTGGCGGAAGGAACTGTGATATTCCTTGAGGTCGAAGGTTTTCACGTAGTGCCCGAGCTCGCGGCGGATGAGGATTTCTAACGAGCCACCGGCGGCTTCGTAGGAGTAGCCTTCGTTTTCCAACTCCTTCACGCGGCGCAGGATGGCACCGGCGACGGGCGAATTTTTTTCCAGTGGTAAGCCGAGTTCGGCGGCTTTGACGAGGATGTTGGATTGGCCGCTGAGTTCGGAAACGAGGATGTTCTGCGAGTTTCCGACGCTGCCCGGGACGATGTGCTCGTAGCTGCGGGCGAGTTTCTGCACCGCGTTGACGTGCATGCCGCCCTTGTGGGCGAAGGCGGTGCGGCCGACGAATGCGGCACGGGCGAAGTGTGGGTTGTTGGAAACGTCGTCCACGAAATACGATAGATCGCGGAGTTGTTCGAGGTGTGGGACGACCGGCATGTCCATCTTGAGCTGAAGAATGGGGATGACGGAGGTGAGATTGCAGTTTCCGGTGCGTTCGCCGTAGCCGTTGATGGTGCCTTGGATTTGGTTCGCCCCGGCCCTAACGGCGGCGATGGCGTTGGCCACGGCGAGCTCGCAGTCGTTGTGCGTGTGGATGCCGAAAGGTGTGTCTGGTAGATTTTTTTTCACGGCCATGCAGATTTGCATGACTTCTGATGGAAGCGTGCCGCCGTTGGTGTCGCAGAGGACGAGGCAGGCTGCACCGCCCTCGGCGGCGGCTTGGAGGGTGGCGAGCGCGTGGTCCGGGGAATCCTTGTAACCGTCGAAAAAATGCTCCGCGTCATACACGACCTCGCGGCCATGTTTCACCAGATAGGCGACGGTGTCGCGGATCATCGCCTGGTTTTCCTCGACGGTGGTGCGGAGAACTTCGGTGACTTGGAGCTCCCAGCTTTTTCCGAAAATAGTGACCACCGGCGTCTCGGCTTCGAGCAGCAAGCGGACCTGCGGATCTTCCTCGACGGGCGTGTCCGCGCGGCGGGTGGAGCCGAAGGCGGCGAGCTTGGCGTGGGTGAGCTTGAGGTGTTTGGCCTCGCGGAAAAACTCGATGTCCTTGGGATTCGAGCCCGGCCAGCCACCTTCGATGTAGTCGATGCCGAACTCGTCCAAGCGTTTCGCGATCCGCAGCTTGTCGAGGCCGGAAAGTTGGAATCCTTCGCCCTGCGTGCCATCGCGCAGGGTCGTGTCGTAGAGAAATACAGGTTTGGAGCTCATCGGCAGGGGAGCGGAACTTAATGGCCGCCGCGCGGATGGGCAAGGACGAAGGGGGGGGCATGAGTTTCATGGCCAGCGGCCACCCGTCCACATGTGGACAAAGTTTCCAAAAACACTTCAAGCCCGAGAGGCTGCTAGTGCTACGCCCCGAGGTAGGCGGCCTGCACCTGTGGGTCCGCCTTCACCTGGGCCGACGGGCCTTCGATGAGAATTTTTCCGGTTTCCAAAACGTAGGCATAAGAAGAGATATCGAGTGCTAGATTGGCATTCTGCTCGACGAGTAAAATCGTCAGTCCCTGTTCGCGGTTGATCTCCACGATCCGTTCGAAAATCGTCTTCACCAGCAGCGGCGCGATGCCGAGCGACGGCTCGTCGAGCATCAGGAATTTCGGCTTGCCCAGCAGCGCACGACCAATCGCTAACATCTGCTGCTCGCCGCCGGAAAGCGTGCCGGCGGATTGATTTTCACGCTCCTTGAGCCGAGGAAACAGCCCGAACACATAGTCCGTCTGCTCCGCAATCCACTTGCCGTCGCGCTGGAGGTAAGCGCCCATCTTGAGATTTTCATGCACCGTCAGGTTGGCGAAAATCATCCGCCCCTCCGGCACATGGCAAAGCCCGCGCCCGACGATTTTGTGCGCGGGGAGTTTCGAAATTTCCTCGCCATCATACTGGATCGAGCCGGCGGTGGATTTCACCAATCCGGATAGAGCGCGCAGCGTGGTGGATTTGCCAGCGCCGTTCGCGCCGATGAGCGTGACGATGCTGCCCTTCGGCACCTTCAGGCTAACGCCGTGGAGGGCTTTGATTGCGCCGTAGGAGACGT
>JBEGUC010000017.1:0-32061 GCA_041179105.1 Verrucomicrobiota bacterium
CGATCAGGCTGGTGTTCAGAAGTTGCCGCTTGGCTCCCTTGGGATCCCCGCACTTCAGTTCGCAAATGAGAATGTAGGGCTTGCCATCGTATTTCGTGAATACAATGGCGTCGGCCACTTTTTGACAGACACCGTCTTTGAGAAACGGGAGCAGGTCGCCTTTTGCCTTTTCGGGAAATACCGCCACCATCGGGTCTTGGCAGTTCACGATCGTCACCTTATCAAGACGATCTTTGGAAGCTTTCCCAGCCTCTTGCAAAATGAGTTCCTTCTGGCCAGTAGCGATTTTCCCCAGGCAATCGGCTCGAATGATACCCGAGAGCGCTGTAAGTGATTTTTCAAAACTCATGTCCTGTGGCCGCTCGATTAACCCTCGCTCCCGCCATACAGAATGGCGGACTGGATACGATCCATTTCCTCGATCTCGTTATCGAAACTCTCGATCCAGATCCCTTGTTCATCATCCACTTCGGCGCGCACGAGGGTCATCGCGGTTTTCGTTTTTTTCATTTCCCCGTATTTGCATGGGCCCTGTTTTGCTAGATAGACACTCATCTGGGAGGCCTTGAGAAGCTCGCTCTCCTTATACCCCTCATCCTTCATCACCGTTTTCAGATGGGGCGCCTCTCCGGAAAGCATGATGAGCGTGTTCAATTCCTTGATGAGATAGTCGCTGTGAGTTGTGATGAAAACCTTCACCCCCACATTCACTAGCCTCGCCAGCAAGCGGGCCACCTTGCGTTGGTTTGCGGGATGTAAGTTCAACTCGGGTTCATCAATGATCAGCAAGTCTCCCGGCTTTGCCTTGTGCCTCAGATAGGCACCGATATTCAACAGCGAGCGCACCGCGCTGGAGCTTTCCCCCATCGTCAGCTTGATAGAACCTCCTTTTCTCGGCACGAAAACAGTTCCCTCATTCTTCACTATCTTGTATTCCCCGTCGATGATGTCATGGAAATCTTCCAAAATATCCGGGAATGTATCGACCAATTCCGATGTCTCTTTGCTAAAACCCTCAATCCCACGGATGAAATCGATGTCAGACTTCACGGGCAACGCGTAGTCTTTGGAAATTTTCTGTGCCTGTTGGAAGAGTTCCAGAGACTTGTCTGCGGAAGAATCCCCCAACTTGTCCACCAGGCGGTTCCGGGCGAGATCCAGCTCCTTCTGGAAGATCGTGGCGCCCGTCCGTTCCGCGCTGGCGATGAAAACCTCGGGAAACTGGCTGGCGAAGATCTGTTCTTTCAGCACCGTGTCCACAAAGGAGAAGGCCAGATTGATGATCTCCATGGAGACCATCTCGATCACCTCCTCCCTCCCGCCGTCACCGGATAGAAGGGAGATTTTGACCGGCTCTTCGCCACCAGCATAGGAGACTCTGATAATGGACTTTTTGGCACGGCTTGCGGTGTGCTCGAACGGCTTCAGTTTGAATGATTCAAAGTCTGCGTCCTCCACCTCGAACTTCGTTTTCTCAAAGTGCTTTTCCGTCCCCGCTAGCACCCGGTGTATTGCGCGGCTGTAGCCTTCACACCCGTCCGCTAGTGCCTGTTTTGCGTGCTCCACCAGTTTGACGTTGGAAATCTCCGCCTCGCCTTTCTCCACAAGGCCTCTAAGAATCTCCTGCCGCAGCGAGGAAAACGAAACGAAGTTCCCCCAAAGCTGGAGAAACCCCCAAAGGCTGTAGGATACATACGTCTTCCCAGAGTTATTCGCCCCAGCAATAATCGTGAACGGCTTGAGTTCCAGTTCGCCGCACGCCAGCGCTCCGAGGTCTTGGAAAGTGATCTTCATAAATAGGCTTGGGGAAATCTAAGGCTGAGGGTGGGCTGTGGGCGAGGCAATAAACGGCGGCTTACTCATGGTGACTCTTCGGAAAAATCTGAATGATCGCCCGCCAGTTCGCGTTCGATTTGCTCGATGCTTGGCAGGCTGGTTTGCAGTTCGGGCGGCAGGGATTCGACGAGCTGGTATTCCGCCACGCCAAGCGGTTGTGCCTTGTCGCGCAACGCGTATTCGGCCACCACCTTGTTTTTGCTTTTGCAGAGCAACAGTCCGATGGTCGCGCCGTCCTGCGGGTGCTTCATCTGCGCGTCCACCGCTGTCAGGTAAAAGCCCAATTGCCCGAGGTGTTCCGGCTTGAATTTCCCGGCCTTCAGTTCGATCACCACATAGCAGCGCAGCTTCAGGTGATAGAAGAGCAGGTCGATGAAAAATTCCTCCCCGCCAACATCCAAAAGGACCTGCCGACCGACGAAGGCGAAGCCCGCGCCCAGTTCCAGCAGGAAGTCGGTGACGTGTTTCACCAGCGCCTTTTCGATCTCCCGCTCCTGCGCCTCTTCCCCCAGTCCGAGGAAATCGAAACGATACGGATCCTTGAGCGACTCCCGCGCCAGATCGGACTGCGGCTTGGGCAGGGTGAGCGCAAAGTTCGTCACCGCCGTGCCGCTGCGCTCCATCAATCGGGTTTCGATCTGCATCACCAGGATGTTCCGCGACCAGTTGTGCTCGATGGCTTTGGCGGCATACCATAGCCGATCCTCCGCAGTCTGTAGCTTGTCCAATAAGACCACGTTGTGACCCCATGGTAATTTGTGCAAGTGCGCTTGCACAGATGATCCACCAAGGTAGTGGACGAAGGGCTTCCGTTCAGCTTGCGGTAATTGTGCAACAAGCTGTTGCACAATTGTGCCCGGCTCCAATTGTCCCGCAGGCTGTGGGACAATTTTCTCCCCTTCCAATTGTGCAACAGGCTGCTGCACAATTTCTCCCTCCGGCCATGCCTCTGCAAACGCCCGCATGTATTTCAGGTTTCGCGGGGAAAAGCCCTTCATTTCCGGAAAAGCAGACCGCAGGTCGTTCGCTAGCCGGTCGATCACTCTTGCGCCCCAGCCCTGAGCGGCTTGCCGATCCAGGATGTCCCGCCCGATCTGCCAATATAATGTGACGAGCTCACGATTCACCTCAAACATTGCCCGCTGTCGGGCGGTGTGGATGCGGGTTTTTAAATCCGCCAGCCAAGCGCCGTAGCCTTCGGGTGGTTCGTTGAGATTTATGGGATTTTCGTTCATGCCTCGCCTCCTTTCGTGCGTCGCGCCGCCTTCTTCGCTGGAGTCTTGGCGGTCATCTGGGTGTAGAGTTCGAAGAGTTTTTCCAGCCGCTCGGTGTCGTTCTTGAAGCGGCGGCCGAGGTAGATGCGCTCTAGCGTCTCGTCGTTGCGGTCGTGGGCGGCGCGGAGGTTGGCGGGCATTTTGGCCGGATCGTAGAGCTCGGCGATGGTCGCGGGGAAATGGGACTCGCGCGCCAGCAGGATGTCCTCCGCGCAACGGGTGAGGTCGGTCTTGTTCTGCGCGGTGAGCACCGGGACCGGGAAGGTGTTCCAGCCGAGGGTGTTGGAGTAGGAGAAATCCGTGCGCATCCTCACGCAAACGGTGCCGATCCAGACCCAGTGGAGCCGGGAGGCGATGAGCGCCATGTTCCAGAGCGGCGCGTCGTAGAGGGCGAATGCCTTCTCTTGGATAATGCAGTTTGATTCCAGGAGGCCGATTGGTAAATAGGGCCTATTTTCTGAACTTACGCGTGGAACTATTAGGGTTTGTGAACTTGCCGTAACTTGTTCTCGGAATTTATAAGGTGTTTCAGCGAGTTTCTGAGCCGTCTTATCTTGTTTTGCCGCCAGCCGCGCTTCACGGGCTGCGCTCACTTTCGCTGCGATTTGCGGAATCTTCAGGGCCGCATCTACAGCGTTTTCAGGGATCCATAAGCATGCTCGTGGAGCTGCCGAGATGAATTCTTTCGAGCCATAAAGTGGCCGGATAAAACGGGCTGATATAGGAGTTTCTTGGATCATTTGATACGCCTCAAACGACGTAAAAATCAGTGCGCCTCCGTAGTATGGGTGATTACCGAATTGCATGATCGCACGGTCTGAAAGCGGTTTTGACCGAGGCTGAACTTGGACATTTGGACCTCCGACCAAGTAGGCGTTGATGTTCTCCGCCACCTTGACGACGACGCCATCATCGTCAGCCAGCGCAAATAGATAACGCGTCTTTTCCGGGTGATTCGAAATTCCGGCGATTACTACCGTCACGCCTGCATTGTGGCTGGCGAGATTCGCCCATTTGAAGCTAGTGTGGGCGAAGTGGATGACATGGCCGCTGGCGAAAATGAGCGGCCAGAGGATCGGCACTTGTTGGCCTTGGCAAATTGAGTTGGTGGAGACGAAGGCACTTGCGGTGGGCGTGTGAAAGCCGTAATCCGCCGCTTTCATGAACCAACCGGCGACGTAATCGAGGGATTTCCAACTTTTTGTCCGACCATCGAAAATCGTTTTGAGATCGGCTTTCTGTTCGGCGGACTGCCATTTAGAACCGAGATACGGCGGATTCCCACAAATATAGGTTTCCCCGCCTTCGTTCTGGAAGTCGATTTCCGATTGATCTCGCGGCGTGCTGAATAAATCGTCGCCACGCAGTTTCACCCCGGTCCCGGTCGGTGGGCAGACGCTGAGCCAATCCACCCGCAAGGCATTGCCACAAGTGATCCAATTCGCCTGTTCCAGCGGCAGGAACTCGGCGAGGGCAAGTGATTCGCCCCGGTAATGCACGTCGCACTGGTATTCCGCGATGATCAGGGCGAGGCGGGCGATTTCCGCCGAGAAGTCGCGGAGCTCGATGCCACGGAAGTTGGTGAGCGGGATCTCGGACTTGGACTCGATTTCGCCGCGGCGGCGCTTGATTTCCGCCTCGATGGCGCGGAGCTGCTTGTAGGCGATGACGAGGAAATTTCCCGAACCACAGGCGGGATCGAATACGCGGATGCGGGCGATGCGTTTCCTGAGGTTGAGAAGCTTTTGCGGGCTGTCCCCGGCGTCTTCGAGCCGGGCGCGGAGTTCGTCGAGGAATAGCGGGTTGAGCACCTTGAGGATGTTCGGCACGCTGGTGTAGTGCATGCCGAGCGCGCCGCGTTCCTCGTCGTCCGCCACGGCTTGGATCATGGAGCCGAAGATGTCGGGATTGATCTTCTGCCAGGGCAGCTCGCCGACCTTGAGCAGGTAGGCGCGGGCGATCCTGCTGAAGCGGGGCACCTCGACGCTGTCGGAAAAGAGCCCGCCATTCACATACGGGAAGACATTCGCCCAATTGGGAATGCCCGCCGCATCTCTGTGGAAGTTGCTGATTTTTCCCTCGTGCCGGATCGAGAGGTTCATTGCGCGGAAGAGTTCGGAAATCACCTCGCCCGTCTTGGAGGGATCACCCGCGCTCATCTGCTCCACGGTGGAGCTGAACAAGCCTTCCCCGTGGAAGATGTCCGTGTCCTCCGCGAAGAAGCAGAAGATCAGCCGGGCCATGAAGTGGTTCAGATCCTCGCGCCGCGCGGCGGTGGCCCACTCCGGGTTGTCCTTGAGCAGCTCGATGTAGAGCCGGTTCAAGCGACCGGTGGCCTTGATGTCGAAGGAGCTTTCCCGGATCTGCTTGACCGTCGTGATCCCGGCCAGCGGCAGGAAATAGCCGAAGTGGTCGGAAAATTCCGTGTAGGCGCAGACGATGGGTTCATCGTCATCGGCCAGGTTCTCCGCCTCGATCGTATCGCCGTCGGTGGCCAGAATGAACTTGGCCTTGAGCCGCGCCGTCGCCGGACTTTCCCGCAGTGCCTTGAGGGTGGCCGCCACCTCGCCGGGCGCGCAGACCTTGAGGTGGATGTTGCTGCGCTGGAGGACGCCGCCGAGGTCGGACTTGTTCGAGTCGCCGCTCCGCAGCTTCTTGAGGGTCGTTTCCTTGTTTCCGAACGCCTCCAGGAACGCGAACGGGAAGTTGTCCCGGTCGAACGGCTGTTCCATCAACGTCGAAACGGCATCGGCAATTTCAACGGCGTTCATGTAGCGGATTGTGGGAGTCCGCCGGGTCGGGAGAAAGACTGAAAACTGAAAAACTGAAAGGGGGGGGCGCACCCTGGAAAGCGTCAGTCCCGACTAACAAGCATTCGGACCACCCCATCAGGAGGTGCGAGAGGATGCGGAGCTGAGATCGTGGCTGGAGTGATCGGCGCGTCCTTACGAGTTTACCAATCCGGTCGCCTTGGCCCGATGAGCATCAAATTTTTTTCGATATGAGGCTACTGGCGCAATGCCGCAAACGGTGTGCGCTCGGGGAATGGCCGTGCTGTTTGCGAAAGACATTGGAAAAATACTGGCTCGATTGGAAACCACAGCGGAATGCGATCTCCGTGATGCTCAATTCAGGATGGTCGGTTAGGAGCCGGGTGGCTTCCTTCATTCGAGTGCGTGTTAGGTATTCCGCCGGAGCGGCATTACTGATTTTTTTGCAGTAGGAAGAAAAATGCGTCCTTGCAAGCCCGCAGTGTGCCGCCATCGAGTCCAGGGTCCATGGTTCATCGCAGCGGTGGCTCAGGTTTTCCAGAAACAAGCGCACCGTCCGCTCGCTGCTAGACAGGGACTGGTCCAGTAGGGGATTTCTGGACACCAACATCTCCGCCAGTAGGAGGATGAGTTCATTGATCAGAATCTTCAGCTTGGCATGGTTGGCATCCCGCTCCTTCGTGGCCACGATCCGATCTAACTTTTCAAAGCAACTGCCGAGCTTGCGATCCGCGCGCCAGATCGTTTGTTCGTTCTTGCTGAGCATCTCGGTGAGCTGCTTGAGGTCGCTTTTAGAGGAAAGCAACCAAGACGGCCAATGCCATGTCTGGTTAGGTCGGCGTATCCCGACATCCAGGATCAGCCATGAATAGCGGCTGGCGGGCACCATCGGATTGCCCACCCGATGGCGCTGCCATGGACGCGTGATGGTAATGTGGCCGGGCTCTACCAGGTAAGACGCGTCGCCCACGCTGAAAGGTAGCTTGCCGTTTGAAACATAGCCGATTTCGATTCCTTCGTTGCAATGCCAGTCGAGGCCCCAGTTTTGGTCGCGAGGTGCATCCCAGTAGCCGACCATGCAGACTTCCTTCAAATCATGCCGCGGCAATCGCTCGCCGGGATAACTCCCGCGTCCCAGCGCGGCCAAGCACACGTCGCCTTGCTTGGCCGCCAACTTCAACGGTTGGCAGGTATCGGCGTGGAAAAGCTCGCGATTGCAGCGGAAGGTGGTGCGCTTGTTCATCAGACTCTTAATTGCAATATTTACCAGTGGTCAATTTTACAAGCATCTTATCCTTGCGGGTGCTAAGTTTCACCCGCTCATGAAATACCACTCTCGCGCACTCTTTGGTTTTGCCGCTTTGTTTGGCCTTGCCGCCGGCCATGCTTTGGGAGCGGATGCCGAGGGGCCGGTACTTAAATGGCTCAAGACCGACACCAGCCTGGCCTTGTGCAATGGCGAAAAAACGGTGTGGCGGCTTGTCTTCGATGCGAAACAACCCAAATCGTATTTTCACCCGCTCGCCACCGTGGATGGCGAGGTGCTGACGGGATTTGAACCTGCCGATCACCCGTGGCATCGTGGCTTGTGGTGGTCATGGAAATTTATCAACGGCCTGAACTACTGGGAGGAAGACCCGACCAGCCGGAAGAGCGAGGGCGAGACAGAACTGACGCACGCCACCATCGAGCCGGGCGATGGCTTCACCGCGCGCGCGCAGCTCCACTTCAGCTACCACCCGCCGGGGCAACCTGCCGTCATGACGGAGCTACGCCGCCTTTCGATCGGGCGGCCGAATGCGGCCGGGCAATATGCCATTGACTGGACCAGCGAATTCACGGCGGGAGATGCACCGGTGAAGCTGGATCGCACGCTGCCGCCGAATCAGCCGGGCGGCGCTTCCTATGGCGGCTATGCGGGGCTGTCGCTCCGCTTTCCGCCGGGTCTGACGGGCTGGAATTTCCGCACCAGTGAAGGCGCGACCCGCGGCTCCACGGGCAATGGAAAATCCGCGCGGTGGCTCGATTTATCGGGAGCTACAGCGGGGATTGCCGTCTTTGATCATCCCGAGAACATCCGCCAGCCTTCGCCTTGGTATCTGTATGAAAGCCCGCAGTTACTCTTCTACAGTCCGGCCGTTTTGTTCAACGAGCCTCTCGAGCTTGCTGCCAAGCAAACCGTTAAATTCAACTACCGCATCGTGATCCATTCCAATCCGATGACCGCCGAGCAAATCGAAAATGATTGGCGTCTGTTTGCGGCACCGGCCAAGCCTTGATCCACTTTCATCACTCCCACTCACCACCACATATCCTCATGAAAATCGGCTGCTTTGCCCTGATCCAACCGTTTTCGCCTATGCGGCGTCAATTCGAACTCATCCGCGAACTCGGCTTCGACTACGCGGATCTCACGGACAACCACGACGGCGCCACCCTCGGCACCGAATACGGATTTTCCGCATCATTCAGCCTGGATTCCCACCCGGCGACCATTCTCGACATGGTCAACGAATTCAACCTCACGCTCACCAGCGTTTGCGCTCACGCCAACCTGCTGGACCCGACCTCACCGGACCGCTACGCCACGGCGGAAATCATCAAGGCCATCAAGCTCGCCCACTTTCTGGGAGTCAAACAGGTCATCACCACCGAGGGAGATCCCAAGACGGACTTCGGCCATCAGCTCACCGACGATCAGCGCCTTTTCTCGATCTGCGAGAAGCTGCACGAACCCATCCGCTGGGCGAAGACCTTCGGCATCGAGTTGCTGCTAGAACCTCACGGAATTCTCACCGACACCGTGGACGGCATGTCGCGCATCCTCGACGCACTTGGCCACGAGGAAACGGTCGGCATCAATCTCGACACCGGCAACTCTTGGCTCGGCGGCGGCGATCCGCTGGAATTCGTAAAAACCTTCGGCCCGCGCATCAAGCACGTGCATTGGAAGGACATGCCGGAGGAATGGTTGCCCAAGCGCGGTACCCAGTTCGGTTGCGGCATGGGTCTCATTCCATTAGGAGCTGGTATCGTCGGCATCGAGGCCATCGTGAAGGAACTGCTCTCCCAAGGCTTCGACGGCCCCACCACGCTGGAAATCGCCGGCGAGGAAGCCGTCAAAGTTTCCGCCGAACGCCTCCGCCACTGGGCCAATGTTTAACACCAATCACTTTTCTCCATGAACTCAAATCATCTCAATAGCCGCCGTAATTTCATCGGTGGAGTCATCGCCGCAGCCGTGGCACCGCAATTCATCCCCAGCCGGTTGCTGGGCCAGGAAACCTCTCCCAGCCGGACCATCCGACTCGGCCACATCGGCGTAGGAGGTCAGGGCAATGGTTTACTGCAGAATTTCTTGGGCGTGAAAGGAGCCAAGAGCGTCGCCATAGCCGATCCATTTCAAAAGCGGCGTGAAGCCGCTGGTGCTCGCGTCAAAGCAAATCAAGGCCACGACCCGAAGCTCTACAATGACTTCCGCGAGCTGCTGGCCGACGAGTCAATCGACGCTGTGGTCATTGCCACTCCCGACCATTGGCATGTCCCTATTGGTCTGGCCGCTGTGCGGGCCGGCAAGGATGTCTATATCGAAAAGCCATTAGGTCTCACGCTGGACCAGAACCGTGCGATGTTGGCGGCTTGTCAGAAACACCAGCCCATTTTCCAATACGGAACCCAGCAGCGCAGCCAAGAATTGCTTAAGCGCGGCATCGAGCTGGTCCTCAACGGCTACATCGGCGATCTCGAACGCATCGAGGTCTGGGCACCGCCGGGTGCTGGCGGCGGCTCGCTTGAGGAAATTCCGGTGCCCGCCGGTCTCGACTATGATCTCTATCTCGGGCCTGCGCCCATGAAGCCGTGCAGTGTGGACAGGATCACCAGCTCAGCTTCCTGGTATTGCTCGGATTACTCGCTGGGCTTCATCGCCGGTTGGGGAGCGCATCCGCTAGATGTTGCGATCTGGGGTCACCACTACGATCAGCAAGGTCCGGTGAGTTTCCGCGGCACCGGAGAGTTTCCCACGCCCGATGCTTTGTTTAACAACTGCGCGGACTGGGATGTGCAGATCAAATTCGCCGGTGGGCTTCCCATGCACTTCATGAGCACCAAATACGCCCAGCCCATCGTGAGCAAATACCGGAAAAATGTCCCGGGTGATGGCACCACGTTTTTTGGTCCCAAAGGCTGGGTCAGTTTGAGCCGCGATGGCTCGGAAGCCAGCAATCCTGAGTGGCTCAGAATGAAAAAATGTGAGGGCGACAAGCGGGTGCCTTATCGGAACAATTACTATGCCTCCTTCGTCGAGTCCGTCCGCGAGCGCACGCCTTCGATTGCGCCCATCGAAGATGCAGTTCGTTCCGATGCTCTCAGTCATCTATCGTTGATGGCCATCAAGTCCGGGCAGGAAGTCGTCTGGGACCCCAAGGCCTACAGCATCCTCACGCCGGAGCCGCTCAAGTCGCAGATGAGCCATGAAATCCGGGGTGATTGGGAGCAGAGTTGATCCTCCTCTCATGGAGAAAGCATGATTTTATCAATCCGAGTCTTTTCGGCACCTCACCCTGCCAAAGCCTCCTGATAAAGCATGATCTAGAAAAAAAGGGATTCTTTCTATAGCTTGCAAGTACTTTTCGTTCTCTTGGCCGTGGCCCTTCGAGCTATTCCCGCTGGCAAGCAGTCCATCTCGCCCTGAAGCGCCGATCCAGGAATCTTGGGGACCACACGCGAGGGCGCGTGTGCTTCCCGTGGATGCTTCGCCACCGTCCCTTCCGTCGTTTGAAATCTGACAGACTCTGGCGTTCAAGCTCTTCGCATCGACATTCAAGCTCCTTGTCCCCCGTCGTCCCGGCTCCGCGCGGCCTTTGCGGCCTTTGCGCTTCTGCGGTTCAAATCCCCTTCCCCAACGCACTCCGCTATTCTGCGAGTTGGTTTTTATGACTCTTTTGAAATCAGTGAAATCTGTGGTTTAAAATTTCCTCCTCATTTTCCCATTTAGGATCACAGGTCGTAAATCCTCACGGCGTTGTCGTGGAGAATCGCTTGGGATTCGTCGGGTGAAAGTCCCGATACAAAGCCGCGGACCATTTTCGCCCAGGATTGATAGGAGTCGATCCGCAGCAAGCACACTGGCCAATCGGTGCCGAACATGAGGCGGTCTGGGCCGAAGAGGGCGAGTGTTTCTTCGAAATAGGCTCGCAGCGTGGCTTCGTCGATTTCTGGGTCGAGCACCTCGGTGACCATGCCGGAAATTTTTACTCCGAGGATGTTGTCGCGCTTGGCGAGTTCGGACATGCCGGTTTTCCACGCGGGATCGATTTCCCCCTTGCGGATTTCCGGCTTGGCCATGTGGTCGATGATGATGCCGAGATCCGGCTGGCGATCGACGAGCTGGATGGCGACGGGAAGCTGGCGTTGGAAAAGCAGGAGGTCGTAGCGCAGGTCGAGATCCGGAAGCAAGGAAAGGCCGCGATGGAAGTCGTCGCGCAGGAAATAGCTGTCTGGCTCCTCTTGGAGGACGTGCCGAGCGGCTTTGAATTTCGGATGCGCGGCAAGTCGGGAGAGGTCATTTCCCACTTCGGGATGGATCAACGGCACCCAACCGACAACGCCTGCAATGATTTCGGATTGTTCTGCCAGCGTGAGCAACCAATCGGATTCTGCGAGGGTTTGGCGCGCCTGCACCACCACCGTGCCATCCACTCCGGCGGCGGAGGTGGCGGCAGTCAGTTGTTCCATAAGCTGGTCCTTGGCCAAGGGGGTGCCGGGCGGAATCCAATCGTATTCTGCGGCGGAGTAGTTCCAGAGGTGGTGGTGGGAGTCGATCATAGGAAGAGGGGTTTCATGTGGCGGTCCAACAGATTGGTGGTGACATTCTTGGCGACGATTTCGGAATTGTCCTTGAGTGCTTGGATGTAGGTGTCGCCGAGTTGCGCAGCGATCTTGAAGCCTACGTGGAGGAGCTGGCGGAGATCTGCATTGTAGCCAGGATTCGTCGGAATGTGGCGAAGCGCATCGGTGAACTGGGTGCTGGTCCAGCCGTTGACTTCCTCGGCGGATGGAAGGTTCGCATCGCTGATGTCGATGACGGTGGCGTAGGGTTCGCAAAGCGCTTCTTTTTTCTCCAACGCCTTGGTGTAAATCTGTTTAGCGAGCGCGAGGCCCTCGCCGCCAGCTTCCGCTAGGCCGACGATCTCTTCCAGCCAGTTGGTGCCGGCGGTTTTGATGTGGAGTCCGGCACCTGTGCGCTGAATGGCCTTTTTAATATACGGATAGATCGAAAATTTGTCTGAACCCGAGTGGACCGAGAGCTTGAGAGTGGCGGGCAAGCCGTAGGTTTTGATGGCGTGTGCGATGACGGCGAGGTCATCGTTGAATTCTTTTTCAAATTGCAGCGGGTCGCCCACGTAATCGACGCCCTTGTTGAAGCGTCCAGTGAATTTCGGCGCGATGGTCTGGATCGGGATGCCTTGGTCGGCCAGCGCGGCCAGGATGATTAACATTTCCGGCGGCGTCTGCGGGCTATCAGTTTCATCCATCGAAACCTCGGTGACGAAGTTGTCCACGCCGCCCTTGGCTGCGACGATGTGTTGATAGATGGCAGCAGCTTTCTGGGTGGCCTTGAGGAATTGGTTAGCCGTTTTCTCGACGTCCGCGTGGGTGATTTCGAAGGGCTCGGAAATACCTTCGATGACGACGGTGCCGATCAGCTCAGGATGCTTGGCGATGAAAGCGCTCACATCGGCGGGTTCAGCGGCTTCTCCGATGTCGTCAGCCACGTCGAGGGTGAAGAAATCGCAAGGCGCGACGAAGCGATCCACGGTGGAGAGGTTGATGTGGTCGGCGTCTAATAGATAGTCACCGTTCCAGCCGAGGTCGGCCACTGCCTTGTCGGCGGCTTGGCGGGTCTGGATCGGCTCGGAGCCGATGATGTTGTGCTCGCGGTTCGACTTATTCCAAACCGGGGTGATGTCGATGCCGAGTTTCTTGGCTTCGATGAAGGCGGTGAGTTGGGCGTGCGCGCCATTGGCGAAACGATCGCCGACGCCGAAGGTGTATTTAGGGCAGATTTTCATGGGAATGCTGGAGAACTGACCACTGATTTCACTGATTTACTGATTAAAGAAACTGCAGATTCTTTATCTTCAAAATCAGTGTCATCAGTGAAATCAGTGGTTAAAAATTCGGGTAGATTAGCTTATCGGACTTCGATGAAGGCGGTGAGTTGGGCGTGCGCGCCATTGGCGAAGCGATCGCCGACGCCGAAGGTGTATTTAGGGCAGATTTTCATGGTGGTGGTGGAGAATTGACCACTGATTTTACTGATTTACTGATTAAAGAATAGGTGGATTCTTCATCTTTAAAATCAGTGTCATCAGTGAAATCAGTGGTTAAAAATTCGGGTGAATTGGCTTATCGGACTTCGATGATGGCTTTAATCGCGCCGAGGGCGGGATCGGTGAATTTCTCGAATTCCGTGGGCACTTCTTCAAAGGCGATGCGGTGAGTGATCCAGAGGTCGGTGTTGATTTTACCATCGCGGATCAATTGGATGATGTTGCCAAAATCTTCCGGCAGCGCGTTGCGTGAAGCCAGCAGGGTGATTTCACGGCGGTGGAAGACCGCGGCGTGCGGGAAAGTTAGATCGGCGGTGGTGATGCCGACGTAAACGACGCGGCCGGTGAACGCGGCATAATCGAAACAGGTGGACATCGACTTCGGGCTTCCAGTGGCGTCGATGACGACATTGGCGAGTTGGCCCTCCGTGATTTTTTCGAGTGCGGCAAGGTGCGAGCCGTCCGGCTGGAAGGCGATGACGTGCTGGATACCGAGGTTTTCCTGGCAGAAATCCAAACGGCTCTGGACCATGTCCATGACGATGGTTTTCACGTCCATCAGCTTGAGAAATTCCAAACAAGCGAGGCCGATGGGCCCAGCACCGATGACCAGAACCGTCTCACCCGGCTGCGGATTGCCGCGCTGGACGGCGTGGTAGCCGATGGCGAGCGTCTCCACGAGGGCGAGCTGGTCATAGGAAAGGTCGTTGCCGGTATGGAGCTTGTGGGCGGGCACGGCGAAGACGCCTTTGCGCAGTCCGCCGTTGTTATGAACGCCGATGACTTGCACGCCGGGGCAGCAGTTTGAGGCTCCCTTTTGCGAAGTTGGGGAAGTGGGATCGTTGAAGTAAGGCTCGAGCGAGCATTTGTCGCCGGGCTTCACGTTAGATACATCATCGGCCACAGCCACGACTTCCACGCCAAGCTCGTGGCCGGGCGTGCGCGGATAGGCGAAGAATGGAAATTTCCCGAGGTAACAGGAAAGATCGGTGCCGCAGATGCCCATGCGGTGGGTGCGGACGAGTGCTTCGCCGGGGCCGGGGGCGAGTGGCTCTGGCAGATCGATGATGGTGATTTCTTTGGGCGCGGTGAATTGGATAGCTTGCATCAGTTATTTTCGGGTAAGCCTTCGAGGTGGCCGGAGTTTTTAACAGGGGCGAAAATGGCGAGCACATCGGCGAGCAGTTCGCGGTCGATCGGCTGCTCCAGCCACTCGGCCCACTTGCGGATGTTGGCCGGATTTGCGGAACCGGCGATGGTGGTGGCAAGGCCGGGGTGCTCGCAGGAAAATTGCAGCGCGAGCTGGGCGATGTCCACGCCGCGGTCCGCGCAAAGCTTAGCGGCGGCGCGGGCCGCGGCTTTCACGGCCTCGGGTTCCTTGAGCCATGCGGGCAACTCGGCATTCGTTAACAAACGTGCGGAAAATGGGCCCGCATTCATCGCGCCGATGTTTTTCGCAGCGAGGCGCGGTAGGAGATCATCGACGAAGGTGGTGTTTTGCAACGTGTAACGGTTGTAGGAAAGCACGCAGTCGATGTCGTTTTCTACCTGATCGAGCACGGCGTTGAAGGTCTTCATCGGGTAGCAGGAAAACCCGACGGCGCGGACTTTTCCCTGTGCCTTGAGCTTCAAAACTGCGGGCAGCGTTTCTTCCCAAATCTGTTGGAGTGGCACGAATTCCACATCGTGCAGTAGCAAGACGTCGAGGTAGTCGGTGCCGAGGCGCTGGAGCGAAACGTGGAGGGATTCTTCGACGCGCTTGGCGGAGAAATCGAAATGCACGTCCGAGTAACGCCCGAGCTTGCTGCCTAGCAGGTAGCTCTCACGCGGGACGCCTTTCAAACCCAGACCGAGCATGATTTCCGACATGCCGCGGCCGTAAAATGGCGAGGTGTCGATGAAGTTCATGCCGAGTTCGATGGCAGTTTTCGTCGAGAGCATCGCCTCGTCGAGTGTGATCGAGCGGAACTCCGCGCCGAGCGAGGAGGCACCGAAGGAGAGGATCGGCAGGTCGATGCCGGTGTTACCGAGTGGACGTGTTTTCATGGCTTAAGAAGGGAGTGAATCGAGGAAATGGTTTGGCGGGCGGCGGTTTCGGGATCGGGTAGCGGGAAAATTTCAGCGGAGAGATAGCCGGAATATTGGATTTTCTGCAAGGCGGCGATCACGGGTTCCGGGTCGGTGTGGCCGAAGCCCATCGCCTGGCGGTTGGAGTCGGCGAAGTGGACGTGGCCGATGTGGCGGCCGGCCTCGCAGATCGCAGCGGCGAGGTCGCGCTCCTCAATGTTCATGTGAAAGAGGTCGGCGAGAAGCACGACGTTTTTCAGATCGTGAAGTTCGAGAAATTTAGCGGCGGCGGCGAGGTGGTTGAAAAGGTTAGTTTCGTAGCGGTTGAGTGGCTCGTAAATGAACGGCACGCCGTAGATCGCGGCGCGCTCGCCGCAGCGGCGGAGGCCAGAGGCGAGTAAGTCGAGTGAGCCTCGTCCCTGCATCGAGCCGAGGATCGCCGGGGCACCGAGCTGACCGCCGAAGTCGATCATCGAGAAGACGAAATCCAGTGCTGCCTCGCGTTTTCCCTCGTCCGCATCCGTGATGGAAAGCCCGAGGCGAAGCATTCCGGCACCTGTGCCGACTGCGGCGATCGCGAGTCCGTGCGTGGCGGCCAGCGATTTCACTTCCTCGACTGTGATGAAATCCGGGCCAGGGAGGAATAGCTCGACAGCATCGAAGCCAATCGCGGCGGCGGTGGCGAAGGCTTCTGGCAACGGAGTGCGCAGGACGAACGGGCCGGCGAGGGCTTCCGGGACTTGAGAGAGTGTGATAGCGGTTTTCATGATGCGTGAGTTAGGATAAACGGTCGCGGAAGTCCGCATAAGCAAACTCGCGGATGATTTCTAATTTTCCGTCTTCATGCTGCAGGGCGATGGCGGGGTGTTTGACGCCGTTAAAAGTCGTCGTTTTGACCATAGTGTAGTGGGCCATGTCATCGAAGATCAAAGTGTCGCCGAGCCTCAACTCGCGGTGGAATGAAAAGTCGCCCATCACATCGCCCGCCAGACAGGTGGGGCCGCCGAGGCGATAGGTCCACTCGCCGGATTTGCCAGCGGAATGGTAGTTTTCCTCTTCAAAAACGACGGCCGGCCTCATCCCTTCTGACGGCGCGGAATCTACGAGGAAAACATCCGGGCGGTAGGGCATTTCCATCACGTCTGGCATATGGCCGGTGGCGGAAATGCTGAGGATGGCGAGGCGGTGGCCGGCGGATTCGAAGACATCCATCACGGTGGCGCGCAACACTCCGGTGTGAATGGCGACGGCTTCGCCAGGTTCCAACCAGACATCGACGGCATATTTTTCCCGGGCTTCACGGACGAGCCGGATGAGGCGCTCGCGGTCGTAGAACGGCTTGGTGATCCAGTGGCCGCCGCCCATGTTTAGGTAAGTAAATTGCGGCGAGCGTAACAGATAGCCGAATTTCTCATCCACGGCGGCGAGGGTCGTTTCGAGGTCGTTTGAATTTTGCTCGCAGAGTGTGTGGAAATGAAGGCCCGAGAGTCCGGTGAGGTCGGCACCGGCAAGTTGCTCGGCGGTGATGCCAAGGCGCGATCCAGCGACGCAGGGGTCGTAAAGTGGGGTTTCTCCCGTAGAGCATTGCGGGTTGATGCGGAGTCCGCAAAGCAGCTCGCCGCTTTTGAAACGGGGATGCGCCATCACCATTTCACGGAAGCGGAACCACTGCGAGAGCGAGTTGAAGTCGAGGTGGTCGGTGAAGCCGCAAAGCTCGGCGACGTCGGCTTCATCGTAAGCCGGGGAGTAAGTGACGATGTGTTTTTGGAAATAATCCCGCGCCAGCCAAGCTTCCCACAAGCCCGAGGCGCAGCAGCCGTCGAGGTCATTTTGGAAATACGGGAAGGCCTTCCAGCAGGAAAATCCCTTGAGTGCGAGGACCAGATGGCAGCCGGCGGCTTCCTTCACTTCGCGCAAAATCTCGGTGTTGCGTTTGAGGGCGGCGATGGAAATGACAAACATAGCGTCTGGCACCGACTGAGAAGCGAAACGGCTGGGGAATCCAGCAAGTTTTCTCACGAAGGTCATTTGAATGCGAAAACCGAAGTTCGATGATGCGGAAGGTGTCGGAATGCTTCCGCAGCGACCTCTCCACCACCCGCAAACAGGGGCTCAACCTGATGGACGCCAACAAATCCGCATTCGCAGGCCAGCCAGCGAATTTCGCACCTGAATAGTTTCTCTATCCGAGGTTTGGCCTCCTGGAGCTTGGTGATGCGGACGAAACAAGTGGGCAAGGAATCGCCATGACTTGCATGCCCGCGTTCTGGGCGGCGATGATTCCGGCGGGCGCGTCTTCGAGCGCCAAGCATTTGGAGGGGGCCACTCCGAGCAATTCGGCGGCTTTGAGAAAAATATCAGGGGCCGGTTTTCCATGGACCACGTCATCCGCAGTCACGACCTCGTCGAACCAATCCGCGACCCCGACAATTTTGAGCGTCTTCTCGATCACAAACCGGCTGCCACCCGTCGCGATCGCCATCGGCACCTTGCCGCGGAGACCTTCCGCGAAGGCGGCCACCTCTTCGATCAAGGTCACCAGATCGAGTCGTTTTAGGAAAAATTCCCGTTTTGCCAAGGCCACGGCGGCGGGATCAAGTCGGAGGTCATACTCGTCATTCAGTTCGACCACGATGTCCAACGTCGGTCGGCCACCCATCGCGAAAAAAACGTCTTCCTTGAAAACACCGCCAGCACCGTAAAGCGCGAGCGCCTCGCACCAAGCCTCGAAGTGGACTGGCATCGAGTCCACTAGGGTCCCGTCGCAGTCGAAGATTACCGCATCAAAACCTTTGGATGGGAACGAGAAGGGACCGATAGTTGCCATGTGCCGTATCGCTTAGATTCAGAACCCGGAGGAAGCAAGAGCGGTGAGTGAGAAATCTACGAGCTGATCTTTGTAAATGCCTGGCTCTACCCCTTTAGTTTCCGGCGAGGTGTTGTGAAACTCCACTGTCCCCTCGATCACCACGCCCGGTGAAAACCGAATCGGACCGCTGATATTCAACGAGTCACAACCGATCAAGCCAGGAACTCCCAGTGCCTCGATTTGATCCACCAACTTGTATTCGTCTGAAAGGGAAATCACCGGCGGCACCCCGTTGCGCGAGGCGGCGAGGCGGACTTGGCCGTCGTCGAGCACTTCGTAAGCGTCGGACCGCAGTGCCAGCAAGTCGCCCGTGGTTTTTACCGGCGCGAAACGGCTGCGCGGCACGTCGATGGCTGCCGCGCCTTCAAAGCACTCGATCGCCGCGCCCATCGCGCTTTCCAACTGCACCACGGGCGTCGATTTCTTGTCGCGCGGATCGACGGTCTTGTTGTTGCGAATCATCGGCAGCGGCAGCACGCCGGAGTCGGCGGCGAGCTGTTCCTTGAGCAAATCAAGTCGCAGCCACAAGCTGTTGGTGTTGAAATAGCGGTGGCGGTCGATGTCTTGAAACGCCTCCATGTCCGCGTCCGGGCATTGTGCGACTTCGCGCAGCAGCAAGCGGCCGTCGGATTTTCGCACGGCGAGGTGCCCGCCCTTGCGATCCGCCGCCGTCCGCCGCGTGACCTCCATCAGGAACGGTGCGCCGGATTTGGAGAAATAACCGAGGATTGCCGGATCAAGAATCGCCCCAAGATTGTCGGAGTTAGAAACAAAAGCGTATTTCACGCCCTCCGCCAGCAAGCGGTCCAGCCAGCCGCTGCCGACCAGTGCCGGATAGAGATCGCCATGGCCCGGCGGGCACCATTCGAGGTCCGTGCCCGCCGACCATTCCACGGGCAGGAAGGTCGCCGCGTCGATTTTCGGAATCTGGTTTTGCATCAACTCGACCTCCGACGCATCCGCTAGGCCCTGCTCCCGGTATTTTTCCAGATGCGCCAGCGTGTCCGCGCTGGTGCTAAAGCTGTTCATCAGCAGCAGCCGCACGTTCGCGCCGCTGGATTTCCGGAGGTCGAGAATCTGCCGGACCATCAGGTCCAGGAAGTTCACGCCGTCACGCACCGAGAGCAAGCTCTTCGGGCCTTGCAGGCCCATGCCCGTGCCGAGTCCGCCGTTGAGTTTGATCACCACCGCTTGAGATAACAGCTCCGCCTCCGCCGCGCCAGCCGAGGCGATTTCCTCGAACGAGGCCAGTCCCTCCGCCGGAGAAATCGCCTCTTCCGGGATTAATCCCGACTCATTGCGCAGCAGCGCCTCGTAGTTTCTGCGGAAGGCACGGATGGCGGCATCGCCCATTCCTGCGGCGATCATTTTGGTCTCGAAAGCGGCGAAATTTCCCATAAGTCAAAAAATCTTACCCCCGAAAACTGAATTCTCGTCGCGCTTTCGTCACGCGGAAAAAGCACGGGAAATTCCGGGAAGTTCTAAAAAATGAGGATGTCGGATTCCGCAGCTTTTTAAAAGTCAAAGCACCGGAGGTGGCGGTAGCGCGAGTGGAGGCCGTCTCCGGTGCATTTGAGGCGACAACTCCCACACTGGACAAACTCTGCCGCCTCTGGCATCCATCCGCCCCCATGATTTCCGAGTTAGCGAAAGCCTATGAACCCCAAGCCGTCGAAGCGAAATGGTATGCCGCTTGGATCGACGGAAAATGCTTCGAAGCCGATCCTTCCAGCGCGAAGGACGGGTATTCGATCGTCATTCCGCCGCCGAATGTCACCGGGATTCTGCATCTCGGGCACGTCCTGAACAATGCGCTGCAAGACATCCTCGCCCGCCGCGCGCGGCAAAATGGCAAGGAAGTGCTGTGGCTTCCCGGCACCGACCACGCGGGCATCGCCACGCAGGCGCGGGTCGAGCGCGAGGTGCGGGAGACCGAGGGCGTGAGTCGCCGCGACCTCGGGCGCGACGAGTTCCTCAAGCGCGTCTGGGATTTTAAAAATAAGCACGGCGACATCATCATCAACCAGCTCAAGCGGCTAGGTTGCTCGTGCGATTGGGGCCGCGAGCGGTTCACGATGGACGCGCCCTACACCGAGTGGGTGAGCCATGTCTTCGTGGAGCTTTTCAAAAAAGGCCTGATCTATCGGGGCAAGCGGATGGTGAATTGGTGCCCGGTTTCGCTCACCGCTCTATCCGACGAGGAAGTGATCTCGACGCCGCAGCGCTCGAAGCTGTATTTTATGAAATACGAGCTCACGGACGCGCCCGGCGAGTTCCTGGAAATTTCCACCACCCGTCCGGAAACTCTCATGGGCGACGTGGCGGTGGCGGTGAATCCGAAAGATCCACGCTTCACGAAATACATCGGGCGCAAGGTGTTCCGGCCGTTTCCTCATGCGGAAATTCCGATCATCGCGGACGATCATGTGGACATCGAGTTCGGCACCGGGGCGTTGAAAATCACGCCCGCGCACGACAAGGCGGACTTCGAAATCGGCATCCGCCATAACCTCGAAATCATCGACGTTCTCACGCCGGACGCGCACATCAATTGCCCGGATTGTCCGGATCTTCACGGTCTCGACCGCATCGTCGCACGTAAGCGCGCAGCGGCGAAGTTAGAGGAAATGGGCCTGCTGCTGAAAGTGGAGGAATATGAGAACAACGTCGGCTACTCCGAGCGCGGACATGTGCCGATCGAGCCGCGCATCTCGATGCAGTGGTTCCTCAAGTATCCGAAAGTCCAGGAAGCCGCCGACGCTGTTGCGAACGGCGACATCAAGTTCCGCCCGGAACGTTGGGCGAAGACATACGCGCACTGGATGGAAAATCTTCAGGACTGGTGCATCAGCCGCCAGCTCTGGTGGGGGCATCAGATCCCGGTTTGGTATCGCACGGAAAAACTCGAAACTCTCAAAAACGCCGAGTCGCTCGATACGTCCCATATGTCCTATGGGGACCTATACGTCGGGACAACGCCACCCGCCGACGCCGAAAACTGGACCCGCGACGAAGACGTCATGGACACCTGGTTTTCCTCGTGGCTGTGGCCGTTCGCGACGATGGCAAACGTGGGCGAGCAAACCGCTACGCTTAAAAAATTCTATCCGACCGACGATCTCGTGACCGGTCCCGACATCATCTTTTTCTGGGTCGCGCGGATGATCATGGCGGGCTACGAATTCACTGGTGAGCTGCCATTCAAGAACGTCTATTTCACCTCAATCATCCGTGATCTAAAAGGGCGCAAGATGTCGAAGTCGCTCGGGAACTCGCCGGATCCGGTCGAGCTAATGGAGAAATACGGCGCGGACGGATTGCGCTTCGGGCTGATGCGGATCGCGCCGGTGGGCAGCGATTTGCGCTTCGACGAGGTTTCCATCGAGGAAGGCCGGAATTTCGCCAACAAACTCTACAATGCCTGCCGCCTCCGCCAGATGGGCGGCGAGCCGTATCAGGCACTCGAAAGCATGGACGGGCTCAATCCATTTCACCTCAACGCGATGGCCAAGCTCGACGAGCTCGCCGCCGATCTGGAACGCCTCTACGCGGACTATCGCTTCGGTGAAATCGCGCACCGCCTGTATGAATTCCTGTGGAACGATTTCTGCGACAAGTTCCTCGAAGCGCTCAAGCTCGACCTCCGCGACACCGCGCCGCCGGAAGTGAAGGCGCGGACGCTGGGCGTGTTCGATGTCATCATGGGCCGTTATTTGCAGTTGCTGAGTCCTTACATGCCGCACGTCACGGAAGAGCTTTCCGAGCGGATGGGCTACCTGACTCCGGGCGAATTTCTCATGCAGAAGCTGCTGCCCGCAGCGCCGTTGCTCGCGGAAATCCCGGCGGAAAAAGTCGCTGCCGCACAGGCGCTGGCGGCGGAGATTTACGAATCCGCCGGCCGAATGCGGAATTTGAAGGCGGAATACAAGATGGGTTCGCGCAAGGACATCAAGTTCGTGATCAAGGCCGCGCCCGAGTGGTTGGCCGGGCAGACGAAGACGCTCGCTCTGCTTGTGGGCGCTGAGGAAATCACGCTGGATTCCGCTTATGATGCGCCGAAAGGCACCCCGGCGGCGGTCACCGGAGTCGGCGAAGTTTACATGCCGCTGGAAGGCTTGATCGACGTGGAGGCTGAGCGTGCCCGCTTGACCAAGGAGATTTCCAACATCGAGATCGAAGTCAAAAAGTGCGAGGGCAAGCTGGGAAATGCCAGTTTCGTGGACCGTGCGCCGCCGGAAGTCGTGGTGCAGGAAAAGGCCCGACTTGAGGATTGGAAGGCGAAATTGATCCAGCTCGGCGAGATGCTCGCCGCGCTGGCATGACCGCTTGCAAAGCGAAGTTCCTTGAATAAAGTCGCACGGTGACAATTGACGCATGACAAATCTCAGCAGCATTTCTGACATCAGCGAGGCTTCGCGCGAACTCCTCGAAGTGGCGGGTTTTTCCGATGCGGAGTCGCTCGCCAAGGCCGGTGTGGATGAGCTTACTCAAGAGCTTGGGCGTGCGAACGGGATTCTCCAAATCATGGAAAAAACGCCAGATCGCGGTCGCGTCGAGGCGTGGATCGCCGCCGCCTGCAGTCTCACGGGACTGGTCAATGATGGTGCGGTGGAAGCCACGATGCCGATCAATCACGAGACTTTGCCGAAAGTGGCAGCGATGCTCGAAAACGCGCCATTTGCGATTCCGCTGCCTGCGCGCTTGCTGGTGGACCGGGAGTTAGCGGTGTCGGCCATCCCGTCGGCGATTTTGCTCAACCGTCATTCCGGTGACTTGGCGGTGAAAGTGGAAGAGCGCATTCCCGCGCCGAAGCATGGCCGCGCGCTCACCAGCTCGAATAACCTGCGGATTGCCGACACTTCGGCGACGCGCAAAGAAATCAATACCTCGCGGATCAAGACTTTCGAATCGATGGGTGCCCCGACGGACCGGCCGCTTGCCCCGACCGCGGCGAATAGGGATGAGCGGGTCGCCCTGATTCGTGCGCCGCGAGTGGAAACCAATCGCGGCCGAGACCCGAAGTCCCGCCGCTACATCCGCGGGGTGCTGCACAGCCATCCGATCTCGATCGGCTTTGGCGCGTTGGTGACGCTTATCATGTCGGTGATGCTGCCGCTGGGAATCATTTCGGGGCTGTTGTTGCTGCTTTCCGGGGAAATGCCCGAGCGATTTGATTGGGTTCCGAAGTGGATTCTGGTGTTCCCGCTGAGCCTGCCGGTGTTCGTAATGGCATATCTGATTTGGGGGCTTCAAGGAAAATGCCGGATTTGCGCCCAGAAGATGTTCGTCCCGAAAATTTGCCTAAAAAACTCCAAGGCGCACCACATTCGAGGCTTGGGCCACGTGATCCCGGTCTCCATCCACATCCTCTTGTTCAAATGGTTTCGTTGCCCCTATTGCGGGACTCCGGTGAGGTTGAAAAAATGAGACGTTTCTTTCCGTGGATTTTGGTTTTCGGCGTCGCACTGAGTTCGTGCGCCAAGTTGGGATTGGAAGACAAACCTGCGAAAAAGAAGCCGACGGGCCCGTTCGGACCGACCGGGATTCCGCCGCAGCTCCGCCCGAAAAACGCCGATCCCGGCACTCCAGTGGTCGCTGGAGGAAATGCTTCTGACAACTCTTTGGCGCTGAAGATCACCCCGGAAGAGGACATCGTTTATACAAATCCAGACGATCCGGAGGCCGCGATTCCCGAGTTATCGACCCTGCTTTCCTCCGCCAAACGCGGGCCGTGGGAGGACAGCGAAACCATCGCCAAGCTCCGTTCGGTGCGTGAGGGCAAGCCGCTGCTCATTTGGTTCACGGACTCCGCCACTAGCCCGATGTGCAAGGCTTTGACCCAAGAATTATTCTCCACCAACGACTTCGGGAGCTGGGCGACGGACAAGCTGGTCCGTCTGCGAGTGGACGCGAACCTGAAAGTTTCCGATCCCGATCTCGACCTAGGTTCCACGGAAGACCGGCGGGTGACGGTGAGAAATTACAACACCGCGTTGAAGAAGCGTTACAAAGTCATGGGCTATCCCTCGCTGATTTTGCTCAGCCCGAGCGGGGAAGTCATCGGCCGTTACCGTGGCTACAAGCGCGGCGAGGCGGACTTCCTCTGGGGCCAGCTCAAGCACGCCGAGGCGGTTTCCGCCGAGTCTTACAAAGGCTGGCGCGCCGGTCTGGAGAAGAAGGGCTATCGCGAGTGGCAGGACCGCAAGGAGCGGAAGATTTTCGCCAAGCTCACCTCCTATTCCAAGGGCACACTGACCTTTATCGAGCCCGACGGCACCCGCTCGCGGACTCAAGAGGAAACCCTCTCCGACAAGGATCGCGCGTGGATCGCCGAGCAGAAGAAGACGAGGGGTTTTCAGTAGTATGACAGCGGGACAGGCGTTGGGTGATGTTCGCTTTTCAAGGAGAACCAGCCGATGGGTGAGTTTCCCGAAAATGTGTCTAGGCCGTCTCCGCCGGGAGATTCTACCTTGCTTGCGCCAGCTTCCGGATGGCCTCCGGGTAAAGCCGGTGCTCCAGCACTTGGATGCGGGCGTGCAGCGACTCCGCCGTGTCATCCGCTAGAACCGGCACCGCCTCCTGCAAAATGATAGGCCCGGTGTCCATCCCTTCGTCCACGAAATGCACGGTGCATCCGGCTTCCGTCGCGCCGGCATCGAGCGCTTGTTTCCACGACTCCAAGCCGGGAAACGCGGGCAGCAGCGACGGGTGAATGTTGAGAATTTTATCCGGAAAGACATCCAGCAGCGGGCGTTTCACGAGGCGTAGGAACCCCGCGAGGCAGACGAGTTCCACGCCTGCATCCTGCAAGCGCCGCGCCGTTTCCGCCTGTGCTTCCTCAACAAATTTCGTCTTGAAACCCCGGCAATCGATCGCACCCGTCTCGATGCCGCGCTGGCGCGCCCGCTCCAGGATGAACGCGTCCGGATTGTCCGAAAGCACGATGGCGATGCGCGCGTCGAGCATCCCGGCATCGATCGCGTCGAGGATCGCCTGCATGTTTGAACCAGAACCAGAACCAAGAACGCCGAGCACCATGCGCTTGGTTTAAGCGACACAATCTTCCTGCCAAGCGCCAAATCCCCTTCCTCCCGACTTGGCGCTTGGAAATCGCAATTTCAACAGATAATCAAAATCTATGCACGACACTCGCATCGACGCTCTCGCCCGCCAACTGGTCCGCTATTCCACCGCTCTTAAAAAAGGCGAAAAGGTCCTCATCGACCTCTACGATGTCCCCGACGCCATCGGTCTAGCCCTCATCCGTGAAGCCCGCTCCAAGGGCGCACTGCCATTCGTTAGGATTCATCAGAGCCGCGTCACCCGCGAAATGCTCAAGGGGGCCGAAGACTCCCAATACGAAATTCTCACCAAGCATCTGCTCGCCGAGATGAAGGACATGGACGCTTACATCGCCGTCCGCGGCGGCGCCAATATCGCCGAAAACTCCGACGTCCCGCCCGACCGCATGTGTCTGGCCATGAAACACATGCGCCCAGTCCTGGAGCACCGCATCAAGAAGACCAAGTGGTGCGTCCTGCGCTGGCCGTCGTCCTCCATGGCCCAGCAAGCGGGCATGAGCACCGAGGCCTTTGAGGATTTCTATTTCGATGTCTGCCTACTCGACTACAAGGCGCTGATCCCTGCCATGAATGCGCTCAAGAAGCTGATGGACAAGACCGAGAATGTTCACATCAAAGGCCCCGATACCGACCTGCGATTCTCCATCAAAGGCATCAACGCGCTCACCTCTGGAGGAAATTACAACATCCCCGACGGCGAGGTTTTCACCTCCCCTGTCCGGGATTCCGTGGAAGGCCATATCTTCTACAACGCGCCCACCATCTACCAAGGCATCCCTTTTGACGGCATTCGGTTGGAATTTTCCAAGGGTCAAATCATCAAGGCCGAAGCCGGCGCTCGCACCAAGGAGCTCAACAAGATTCTCGATAGCGATGAAGGCGCACGCTACATTGGCGAGTTTGCCCTTGGCTTCCATCCCGGCATCCGCGAGCCGATGCGCGACATTCTTTTCGACGAAAAAATCTGCGGCTCCTTCCACTTCACTCCCGGCCAAGCTTACGAGGATGCGGACAACGGCAATCGCTCGCAAGTCCACTGGGACATGGTCAGCATCCAGCGCAAGGACTGGGGCGGTGGGGAGATTTGGTTCGACGGCAAGCTCATCCGCAAGGACGGCATCTTTCTGCCAAAGTCACTGGAGAAGCTGAACGGATAGTCTCACTCCCGTGAATGAACTGTTTCCCGTTTCCCCGCCGCGCGCTTGGGCGGAGATCGATCTTGGTGCGCTGAGAAAAAATCTAGCCGTCGCCCGCGATGCGCTCGGTGGTGGCTTGATGGCGGTGGTGAAGGCCGGCGCTTACGGCCATGGGCTGGAGGAAATCGCGAAAGCACTGGCTGCTGAGGACATCGTGTTTTTGGGAGTAGCGAACGTCGGCGAAGCCCGCCGGATTCGCAACGCGGGCGTGACCACTCGCATCTATCTACTCGGGGCTACATGGGCGGAGGAGCGCGAGGAAATCGTCGCCCGCGAGTGGACACCGTGTATTTCATCGATCGAAGAAGCGCAGGATTTTAACAGTATCGCCGCCCGCCACGGAAAGCGCCTCAAAGTCCATCTCGCGGTGGACACCGGCATGGGTCGCGGCGGTTTTGTGGCGGATCACCTCTCGGAAAAGCTCGTGCAGCTCGAAAGCATGGGAAATTTGGAAATCGAAGGAATCGGCTCGCATTTGCCCTCGGCGGATGAAGACGTGGAGTTCACCATGCGGCAATTTGCCCACTTTCACGCGATCATCCAAGAGCTCGGCGGCGCACGGCGTTTCAAGTGGATGCACCTTTCCAACAGCGCCGGCTTGCTAGGATTCGAGCAAGGCTTGTGCAATCTTTCCCGTCCCGGCCTGATGCTTTACGGGGTCTCGCCTCTGCCCGAGTTTCAGACAAAATTGGCCACCGTGATGACTTTAAAATCACGGGTCACCCTCATCCGCACCTTGCCGCCCGGACATGGGATTTCTTACGGCCGCCAATTTGTGACCACTCGACCCACACGCGTCGCCACCATCGGCATCGGCTACGGCGATGGATACCCGCGCCAAGTTTCAGGAAACGGCGCGGACGTCTGGATTCGAGGCCGCCGCCTGCCGATTCTAGGCCGAGTCACGATGGACCAGCTGATGGTCGATGTCACTGCCGCCGAGGACGTGACGGAGGGCGACGAAGTCGAAATCTTCGGGCCTAATATTCCGGTGTCCGAGATCGCGCTCAAAGCCGGCACCATCACTTGGGAGATTTTCACCGGCATCACGCCGCGGGTGCTGCGGTGTTATCACGAGTGACTATCACTCGGCCTTGGTGACCGGATTCTGGACCCGGTAGCCCTCCTTATGGGCCACATACCCGACGGCAGCACCGGCGGCGAGAGGCAGGCAAGAGGAGAGCGAGGAAATGCCGAGCGCGAGGACGAGAAGCGAGAACAGTTTGATTTTCATGAGTCGTGTTTTGTTTGGGTAGCGGTTTATTCCAGAAGCGTGCGCACCTTAATCCCGCAGGCGGCGGGGTCAACCCGTATCCCGCTACAGGCAATTTCCCCATCAACGGCGGCTCCAAATCGCGGATCAGCCGCTTTGACACAAACGCAAAATACTTGCGTAAGTGGGGAATCCGAGCAACTTACCGGCATGCTTCGCGTCTGGCTCACCACTCTGTTTCTGGGATTTGTTCCGCTCTGCGCCGCCGAGTTAAAAATCGCCGTGCTGCACCCCCTTCTCGGCGATCTGGCCCGGCAGGTCGGCGGCGGCCAAGTGGAAGTTGTCGATTTGATAGGCCCGAATGGTGACCCGCATCATTTTGAACCCAAGCCCGAAGACCTCAAAAACGCGGAGGGCGCGACGCTCTATCTGGTCGCGGGAATGGGGCTGGAAAGCTACCTGCCGAAGTTGAAGGCCATCATCGCCAACAAGGCGACTCTGCTCGAAGTCGGGGCGACTTTACCCGCCCTTGAAGGTGCCTGTGATCACGCGAGCCATGATCACGAGCATGAGCATGAAATCGACCCGCACTGGTGGCACTCGATCGATCATTTCCGCCGGGCGACCGGAATCGTGGCCGAAGCCTTTGCGGCGGCCTCACCTGCGAACGCCGCCGCGTTCCGAAAAAACGCAGACGCCTATCGAAGCCAGCTCGACCAACTCGAGCGTTGGGCAAAGCGCGAGATTTCCAAAATCCCGCGGGACAAGCGGCACCTCGCCACCGCCCACGCGGCATTCAATTATTTCTGCAAGGAATTCGGCTTCACGGCGCATCCGGTGCAGGGAATCAACCGCGAGCAAATGCCCGATCCAAAGGAACTGGCAGCGCTGGTGGCCAATTTGAAAAAAAACCAACTGGTCGCGATTTTCCCGGAAAAGGAGTCGAATCCGAAGATCCTCCAGACACTGACCCATGACACAGGCATCCGTCTCGGCGATCCCTTGATCGCCGATGGGACGGGTGGTTTGGGCTACGTGGCGATGGTCCGCCACAATGTGGCCGCCGTCGTCAAAGGACTCGCCCCTTGATCCGCCTCGCCTCAGCACCGAAACGATCAACCCCCTTCTTCAGAACGCGTTTCATGCGGGCGGATTCTGATGGCTCGGATCGTAAAAAATCCGGATGTCCGCCTTGTCCGTACCGAGGAGTTGCTGGGCGCGCTTGAGCGCGGCGCGGGTGGATAGATTCGGGTTGCGCGGATTGGTGAGGAAGATGTTGCTCTCGCCCGCGCTGCGGTTGCAGCCGGCTTGCAAGGTGACGAGGATGCCGGATTTCTTGAGCACCCGGTAAACCTCGCGCGTCGCGCCGGACACGATCAAGTGCAGCCCTTTTTTCCGCATGAAAAAAATCAGATCCTCCAGCGCCATCACGCTCGTTGCATCGAGATGGCGGGCGTTTTTCAACCGCAGGATGATCACCTGGATCGCCGGGTCCGACACGGTCCGCTGGATCTGCGTCCGGAACAACTCCGCCGCGCCGAAAAACAAATCCCCCTCCACATGCACGATCGAAATCGCAGGGATCGGCCGCTGGCGCTTCTCGCCCATTTCACGCAGCTCGCCTGCTTCGCTGAATTCATACTCGATCAAAAACGGCCGGCTCGCCTTGCGCAGGAACAGCGTGATGGAAATCGCCACGCCGATGAAAATTGCGACGTGCAAGGGCGCCAGCAGCGTGGAAATAAAGGTGATCACCAGCACCGCGGCATCGTCCGAGGTCGAGCGCAAGCAGATCCGAATATGGCGGAGGTTGAATAGCGAAAACGACAGCGCGATCACCAGAGCCGCCAGCCCCGCCTTGGGCACGAAGTCGATCAGCGGAAATCCCCAGCCCACCGACGCCGCGATCAACAATGCTGCCGCCATCGTGTATAGACCAGCCAGCAACGAGGAAAATCGCGTCCGCGCCCCGGAATCATGATTGAGCGTCGAGCGCGTCAATGAACCCGATGCGGGCATGCCGCCGGCGAAGGCGGTGACGAGATTGGCCATACCCACGGCCAGCATGTCTTGGTTCACATCCGGCCGGTCGCCAGTTTTGGAGGCCAGCGTTTTCGCCATCAAGGTATTTTCTAAAGACGCCAGGAAAGCCGTTGCGAAGGCGATGCTCAACAGAGCCGAGATATCCGCGAAAATATCCGCCCGCCAGAGATGGGGGGCCCGCGGCATCAGGTCTTGGAAACTGAAGGTCACGAAGGTCTGCGCGCCCTTGAACGGCACCACTCCCGCCCGGATCAACGAGCCAAAAATGGCCGAGGAAATCAGCAGCGCCACCCCGAAGGCCGGCCACGACGGACGCCACCGCCGCAGCGCGGCGTAGATCAACAAGGTCGCCACACCCATCAGCATCGACACCCACTGCGTGTGCGGCAGCGCCTGCGCCAGCCCCCACACCAAGCCCGCGAACGTCGAGGATGCCTCGTCGCTCACATGCGCGGAAAGCCCGAGAAACGGCTTCAATTGATTTGCCACGATGAGAACCGCCGCCCCAGAAATGTAACCGACTAACACGCTGCGTGAGACGTATTGCAAAAGATCCGCGACCCGAAAAACCGCCCCCACCGTCGCCATCAGCCCCACCATCAGCACCAGCAGCGGGATGAGTTCGTCCCAGCGTCCGACCAGCGCCGGGTTCACCGAAAAAAAGCTAAACAGCATGAACGCCGTCGCATTCGTCGGCCCCAGCACCGTGTGCCGCGAGCCCGCGAACAAAGGCGCGACGAAAGCCGCCACCGCCGCGCAGGTAATTCCATACACCACCGGCAGCCCCGCGATGGCCGCAAATGCGATGCCCTGCGCCAGCGCCAGCACCGTCACGTTCGCCGCCGCCCACGCGTCTTGGTGGAATTTCGGCAGCGTGTAATTCCTCAAATCCTTCGTGAACGGTGCCAGCTTCACCCGCTCCACCGCGAAGAAATCCCGAACATTCCGGGAGACCTTGATGAGCGGGCGGAGAATTTTCATCGCGTCACCGGAGCTTATTTGAATCGCGCCCTGCGGAACAGGAATAAACCTAACACCACGCAGAGAGCATTCGGTGCCCACAGCGTCATCATCATTCCCGTGTGCGTCTTGAACTGGTCTGCCAGCATCGTGACGAGGAAATATCCCGAACCGATCAGCAAGCTGAAGATCAGCCCGCGCGAAGTGTCGCGGCGGCGCGTCTGCAAGCCGAGCGGCACCGCCACGAAGGCAAACGCGAGACAGGCCATCGAGAATGAATAACGGGACATGATTTCCCGCTGCATTTTGCGCTTCTTTTCGTCGCTCAAAGTTAAATTAGTCGCGAGTTCGTGGCGGAGTTGCTCGTTGGACATCGAGCTGGCGCTGAGTTTGCGGTTCTGCGGGTTTTTCAAATCGATCAGCAGCGGCTCCGCCTCCCCGGCGAAGCCGATCTCCACCTTGCCCTCGCGATTTCGGGACTCGAAATACGCATCCTCCAGCTTCACCCGTAGCTGGCTTTTCAGCGGGTCGATCGTCAGCGCCGCACGAGTCGCATGGACATAAGTCATTTCTCCGGCCCCTTCCTCGGTCTGCGGCAACACGTAAAAATGAAACCCCTCCACCCACTCGCCACTTTTTCCCTCGATCAGCAGTTTCTGGACATCCGTCGCATCGCCCTTGAAATCCCCCTGCACGACTCCGGGTTTCAGCAGCGAATCCGGATCGCGGGCCGCTTGTTCGTAGATCAGTTGCTTCGAGGACGCCTTCGAAAATGGCACCACATTGATGTTCAGCCACAAGCTCAACACCGACAGCAAAGCCCCGATCACGAACACCGGTGCCGAGAGCCGCACCAGACTCAAGCCCGCCACCCGGAAACTCGTGATTTCCTGGTCCGACGACAACCGCCCGAATACCAACAGCACTGCCGAGAGAAAACCCCACGGGATCGTGTACATCAACGAAAGCGGCAACACATTGATCACGAAACGAATCACCAGCAATAGCGGTGCCTTTTGATCCACCAGCAACGGCTGGATTTGTTTGAAAAGATTCCCCAGCACCAAGACCACCCCCAGCACCAGCACCGCATACAAAGTGCCCGAGAGCACCTGTCTGCCGATGTAGCGGTCCGAAATACGCATAAAGTGGACGCACTCTGGAGACAGCCCTGCGCCCTGTCCAGACAAGAGACCGACCGGCCGGCGAGTCATTCTCGAAGGCAAAGAAGTGTCGGCCCCGGATCGATGCCTTGCTGGCAGGTGCCATCCGCAGTGCGGGTTTGTTCAAATCCGGGAGATAGAAAGCAGCGATCCGCATGCTATCAAAAATTCCTAGCTGAATGTTCTTGTTACGAAAGCAGCCTCATTTTACGACTCGGCTCTGATTTGCTACCAGCTCCCAGCCGTCTCGCAG
>JBEGUC010000018.1:0-30361 GCA_041179105.1 Verrucomicrobiota bacterium
TGAGCTCGGGCAAGGCCGAAAAGTCAGACGGCGGAGTCTCATAGGAGGGTGGTCGCCATGGCTGCATACCTGTGACTGGTGCAGCGACTGTGGCGCGTAATAGCGCCGAGCTTGATGCCGGAAGATGGGCAAGTGAGTTATCATTGTTGATCTGATGCGGCTGATCATCTTGGCCGGAGTTGTTAAACAAATAGGCAGTTAGTTCAGGAGTGGCTGCTGGCTCGAAAAAATGATCGAAACCGAACCATTCGATCATTTCCCAATGACTCGGACTGGTTGCGGGGGTATGATTTAAATTCCCGGCTGTGAGGGAATGATACTTGATGCCTTGACTTACAGTGTTCTCCAAATACCGATACGTCTTCGCCGCGCTCCAAGGTAAAATTTCTGGTGGCATATCTATTGAAACGATCGACCGCACACCGGGTAGGTAGCGGTGGCCGGGAGCGGTGGATTTTCCGAACACGCCGTTATAGGTGCCAAGTCGATCACTGACGAATAGGATACTTGGTGAATTGGTTTCCCAGATGGGGTCATTATTGGCGAGGCCATTCGTGCCAAGCGCGCGGACAGAGGCGACGTCTTTTGGTCCGAACCATGGATTCGAGGCGCCGGCATAGTTTTCTGCATCGAGCATGATGGTTTGCCATTCACGGACATTCCGCATTTCGATGCGCGGTCCTTGCGGACTGATTCCGTTGAGATAGATTCCGTTGATGATGATATTACCGTAGGAAATTTCCGTGAGGTTTCCTAATACTGAATACGGTTGGCTATTGCTTTGATCCGAGCTGCGGATGAGGCGGTAGTTTCTGACATATCCCGCCGCGCTACAATCGAAACGGCTACTTGAGTTATAGGCATCATGCCATGAAAGCCCGTCGATCCGACAACCGGTGCCACGGACTGCCATATATTGGCAACGATTCAGAGTGATGTTACGAATCTCTGCGCCAGCTGTAAAAGTCACGGCTGCCGAAGCCAGACCACTGAGGTAGATATCATCAGAACCTGCAACTAAAGTCATGTCCACCATTCGACTGTTCAGACCATAGAGCCGCATCCCCGATCTGAGTGTGATGGGCCGCGCCCAGCCGCTGGCAGGTGAAATTGAAGCATGGTTAACAGGGACATAATCGCGACCCGGTTCAAGCCGACACCCAAGCGGCATGGCGAGGGCTGCATCTGCATCCAGATAGGTTTGCATGTGTATCTGGTCTTCCCATGGGATTAGCGTGGCAGTCTGTGGATAAGTGGAAACAACTGGCGACGCGGCAGCTATTGTTAAAAAACTTAGCGAAATAATAATAACGCCATAGACCATCTGCTCCATGAATTGAATGAGAATTTTCCATTGGATGACTGGCCATTGCTGGTGATTTATTCCTATCCAAGCAGTAGTCCTTTGGGTTGATACAGATTTCATTTCTACTATATTCACCTATCTATCGCGGACTGACAATGGTAAAAAATATGGTTTTTTAGCAAAATCTTTGGGTAAATTTTACTTCACTAAGTTTCACACTACACGACGAAATTTAAGATATATTAACAAATAACGACTTGAGGTGTAATCCATTGGTTGTGAACACAAAAGTCAACGATCCCCAAGTCGCCGGACTGATAATGGAGACTCTTCGCGAATTCTTCAAGCCGCATTTGAAGCTCCCCAAGGCACGCTTGACCTGCTTTCTGATGCTGGTTCTCGCGATTTTTGGCCAGCGCACGGTCTCGCTCGTCTGACTCGCCCGTCACGCGACATCTCCGGCCAAGGCGGAGTCGGTCTCTGGGGTCCGCGGGTCCGCGCATCGCGAGTGGCTGGAGGCACGTGCAGCCAAAGACGACGGAAAGATCGACCCGACGGCGCAGGATGCCTTGCGCCGAGGCTGGTATCTCGGAGAGGAAACCTTTCGCGATCATCTGCTGGATCTGGTGGACAAGGCGAAAGGCGTCAAGGCACGCAAGCGGAGTCGATGCGAGTGTGTGCGGCAGGATCACGGGGAAAAGGAAGCCGAGTGCCTGATACGGCAATGCGCGCCGCATCTTGGACTGCCAACGGGGACTGCGGAACTGGCACTCCTGCGGAGACGGACGACAGTCGGCTTTGAATGGATTGGCATACGGTTGCAAATGGGGCATACTGGCTCGGTGAGCCGCTTGGTATGCCACGTGAAGCGGGACCGAAAACTGGAAAAAAGTGTCAATGAATTGGAGAATTTGTCGTAATGCGCGGACCCTAGAGACATCGCCGAAAAATCAACGAGTCCAAGTCATGAAAAAGATCTCCACCAAAGAAGCCGCGTTCCGAGTCAGCGGGCGCGCCGTGTTGGCTATTTTCCGTTACGTCCGCCATTGAATTATGCCCGAGCTCCCCGAAGTCGAAACCACCCGCCGAGGCATCGCACCGCACGTCAGCGGAGTAAGGATGAGAGAATTGATCGTCCGGCGCCGTGATTTGCGCCAGCCGGTTTCCGAGAACATCCAGGAAATCGAAGGGCGCACGATCCGGGGTGTGACGCGGCGTTCGAAGTATCTGTTACTTGAAATCGACGATGGCACCACGCTGCTCATCCACCTCGGCATGTCGGGCAGCTTGCGGGTGATTGATCCGGCGGAGGATTGGAAAAAGCACGATCACGTCGGCATCACCCTGGAAAATGGCAAACAGTTACGCTTCCATGATCCCCGGCGTTTCGGGCTGGTGCTGCGGCTGATGGAAGCCGACCCGATGACGCACGCTTTGCTGAAGGATCTCGGCCCGGAACCGTTGGAAGACGCGTTCACCGTGACGCATCTCAAATCGATCTGCGCGAAACGCTCCGCCGCGATCAAGCTCGTCATCATGGATGCCAAGGTCGTCGTCGGCGTGGGAAATATCTATGCCTCTGAGGCCTTGTTCCGTGCTGGCATCCGGCCGGATCTCCCGGCCAACAAGCTCACGAAGCCGCGCTTGGAGAGGCTCGTGGCAGCCATCCGCCAAGTTCTATCCGCCTCCATCGAGGAGGGCGGTACGACCTTGCGGGACTTCCTGAACTCCGATGGACAGCCCGGCTATTTTAAGCAACGGCTCTTCGTTTACGACCGCAAAGATGCGCCCTGCCGCAGTTGCGAAACGCTGGTCCGCCACGCAGTTCTCGGCCAACGCGCAACGTATTGGTGCCCGGTCTGCCAGAAGTAGCTTTCCTCAAGCCCCTGCCGCGATCAAATCCGTCAGATGCCCGCCGTGCGCGGTCACCCATTTGCCTTTTTTGACGACATTGGTGAAGCCGAGTCCGTTGGCGGCGGCGGCTTTGAAAACGTCCCACGCCTGAGTCGCTGGACAAATTGGGCATCCTGGCTCGGTGAGCCGCTTGGTATGCCACGTGAAATAGGACCGAAAACTGGAAAAAAGTGTCAATGAACTGGAAAATTTGTCGCAATGCGCGGCCCTTAGAGACTGATGCCACCTGTGGATAAAAAATCTAACCATTGACAGCGTATTTTGTGAGACATAATATGGATCACATGAAAACAGCAACCGTCAGAGAACTAAGAAATGAATTCCCCCGTATCGAAGCGTGGGTTCATGAAGGTGAGTCCATCAACATCAGCAAACGAGGTAAGGTGATCGCGACACTTGTCCCAGCTTTGGGAAACGCTGTGCCCCAGCCGCGTCCTCCGAAAGTGGACATCATGGCCAGATTGCGAGAAACGTGGGGGGGGCGTGTTTTCACCATGGAGCAAGTCGCTGCAATGCGTGCGGATGAGCTCGCGGAGGATTTGGGCTAATGAAGGCGTATCCCGACACCTCGTTTCTTTGCGCTTTGTATCGGCTTCAGGCGAATTCTGCCGAAGCCGCTGCGTATTTCGCTGCGCTGCCGGGACCTCTGGAGGTCACCACCCTACTTCTGTATGAGTTCAGGCAAGCCGTGCGGTTCCAGATCCGATTGTATCGTCATGATCCCTCCAAAGGCTATCCGCGAGCCGAAGGAACTAAAATGCTAGCTGATTTGAAGACGGATTTGGTCAGAGGCGAAGTCATCACCATCCCCGCGCCTTGGCCGCAGATCCATCTTGCTGCTGAGCGCCTCAGCGAACTTTATACCGATGCCGGTGGTCATCGATCCATGGACATCCTCCATGTCGCCACGGCCATTGAGCTGGGCGTTAAAGAATTCCTCACGTTCGACGGTAACCAGAAAAAGCTCGCAGAGGCAGAGGGGCTCGTGGTGCCGGTATGATGGGTAAGCCTTCCAGTTTTCTGCAATTACGATGGCAGGCTTTCCTCCTACTCAGCCTGCTTTGGGCTACGACGGGCAGCGCAACAGCATTGGCGGAGCGTGGAGATTTTGGGCATTCCGCCCCTGCCGCAAATAGTGGAAGATTGGCTGGAAGCGGCGCTGCTGCTGGAGTCCTTGAAGTGAGTCCACTTGTAAAATCCACAAAGGCTTTCCAAAACCACAAAAGGAAGCTGAGCGCCTGATACGGCAATGCGCGCCGCATCTTGGACTGCCAACGGGGACGGCGGAACTGGCACTCCTGCGGAAAGGAGACGGGCGCAAATCGATGCTGGCGGCATTGCTGCGGAGGCGGACGACAGTCGGCTTTGAATGGATTGCCATACGGTTGCAAATGAGGCATCCTGACTCGGTGAGCCGCTTGGTATGCCACGTGAAACGGGACCGAAAACTAGAAAAAAGTGTCAATGGACTGGAAAATTTGTCGCAATGCGCGGACCCTAGAGACCAATTCCTTCGCTGAGGTGATCCGGCCATGATCACGGGAATTGAGGCCGGGAAAAGCATTCCGCCAAGAAGAAATCTAGGCTAGCTACTTTGCCATCAGGGCGTTAGGCTTGCGCGAATACCAGTCCATCGGATAAACAACTCAATTCATCTTCACTGCACCATTGGTTTTCTCACAATGAACACACCCAAACATCGATTCCTTTCAAAAGCCCGCAAGTGCGGTCTTGTAAACCTAGTTTTATTTTTCTGTGTCCTTCTAATCAGACCCGCTATTGCACAGACCGCCGCTCTGGGTCACAAACCATCCGTAACAGACATCTTTGCCTCACGAATACTTCCCGAACCACTCGTCCCTTACGCGCCTGCAGAGCCAACCTCTGGCGACAACCGAACTCTCGCCACCGCACTAAATGCTTTTTCCGCCCGTTCAAACAGCGACGACTTTTCGGAACTCGAATCCTACCTGGCCGCCAATCCGGCATCCCCGTGGCGCCTCGCCGTCTTGACGAACCTTGGCCTCCTACAATTCCAAGCTGGCTACTTCTCTAGATGCATGCCCACCTATCTCGCTGCGTGGGAGACCGGGAAAACTGCTGTCGAACCCAAAGCCAAAGCTCTGGCCGACCGCGCCGCTGGTGAGTATGCCAAAATGCTTGCTCGCCTCGGACGGTTTCAAGAAATCAAAGAGTTTTTAGAAGACCTCGGAGAACGTCCGTTTATTGGACAGTCCACTGAACTCATCGCTGGCACCCGCCAGGGCATGGCACTCATGGAGCAACGCCCTGAAATTGCCTTTCGGTGTGGCCCCCTTGCGCTTGAGAGCATACTTCGCGCATCGGGAAAGATTTCCGATGCCCCCAACATTCAGGATACTCCTTCGACGATTAACGGGATTTCGTTGTTTGAACTCGCCGCCATTTCGCGAAAAGCTGGACTCAACTTCCAGGTGGCCAGACGGAGTGCCAACGCACCATTTACCACCCCGTGTGTCGTTCACTGGAATGTAGGCCATTACGCAGCCTTGATCAGCAAAGAGGGCGACAAATACCAAGCCGCAGATCCCACATTTGGAAACGAAGCATGGATTTCTGAAGAGGCGCTAAAGTCTGAATCAAGCGGCTATTTCTTGGTTCCGGCTGGCACACTCCCTGAAGGCTGGACCGCCATCCCAGAGGAGGAGGCCAAAACGGTTTTTGGCAAAGGTGCCACGAGTGGAAACAATCCAAATGCAACCACTTCGAACGATGCCAAAGGAGGGGGCGATGGAAATCCATGCGGCAAAGGCATGGCGAATTACTCTTTCCACATGATGCTCGTGAGTCTCAGCATTCAGGACACTCCAATTGGTTATTCGCCACCATACGGTGATCCAGTAAACTTCACTGCCACTTACAACCAGCGGGAAGCCAGCCAACCCAGCAACTTCAATTTCTCGAATCTCGGACCCAAGTGGTCGCACAACTGGCTCGGTTTTATCACCGATGATCCCAGCGTCCCAAGTGTCGCGTCCCTGGCCGTTCCGGGTGGCGGCACGGAAAATTTTTCCGGCTACTCGGCAGCTTCCGCCACCTTTGCTCCCAATTATAAAACCCAAGCCACTTTGCGCCGTGTTTCCGCATCGCCAATCCGTTACGAACTGTCGCAACAGGACGGCTCCAAGGATGTTTTCGGTCTCTCTGATGGCAGTACATTCAGTCCCCGGAGGATCTTCCTTACCCAACGAATCAATCCCGCAGGCAATGTGACAACACTGACCTATGATGCCCAACTTCGGCTCGCCACGATCACTGACGCGGTGGGACAGGTCACCACGTTCGCTTATGAAAATGCCGATCCTTTTTTGATTACCAAAGTAACCGACCCGTTCGGCAGGCAGGCCATCTTCACCTATGCCACTGGAAAGCTGGCGCGTATCCGGGACGTGATCGGCATCGAATCCAGCTTTGCCTATGAAGGAGCCACTGACTTCATCAATGCCCTCACCACCCCTTATGGGACTACCACATTTTCAAAAAGCGAAAGCGGCCGAACACGCAGGCTCACCGCGACCGATCCACAAGGCGATTCAGAAGTGCTCGAATTCAATGAAAACAGTGCGTTGCGTTATTCGAGCGATCCCGCCGAGCTGCTTCCCGCCGGCATGTTTCTTCGCAACAGCATTCTTTACGCTAGAAATTCATACCACTGGGACAAGAAAGCGTGGAAGGATGGCAGCGAGGACTACTCGAAGGCGCGCCTATATCACTGGCTACATACCGCAAACTACACACAGGCAGATCGAGAACTTGAAAGCTATAAAATGCCGTTTGAACATCGTGTGTGGCTAAATTATCCAGGTCAGCCGCAGAATAACGAAGGAGCGACTGTTCCTGGAACTCTCAATAAGCCATCTGTCATAGGACGCCGCCTATTGGATGGGCGCACTGAACTCCAAAAATATGCCTACAATGAGTTGGGTCGGCCCATATCAGAGATCGATGCAGTCGGGCGGACAACTACCTACGAATATGCTGCAAACCAAATTGATTTGATTGCCATCCGGCAACTCATTCCGGGAACCACTCCCACCTCAGAGACGCTTGCCAGCTTCACCTACAACTCTATACACCTTCCTCTTACCCAGACGGACGCTGCCGGGCAATTGACGACCTACGAATGGAATACGATGGGGCAAATCACGTCGGTAAAGAACGCGAAGAATGAAACGGCCACGTTCATCTATTACATGGCAGATGCGACTGGCAAACAAAGGAAAGGGCGTCTCCAGACCATAAACGGTCCGCTTCCTGGCGATCAAGATATTGTCAGCTTCGATTACGACACCGTTGGGCGTACGGCAAGCGTTACAGGACCAGACGGTTATAACCTAAGCTACATTTATGATGCGTTGGATCGACTCACCCGCGTCACCTACCCGGACGGCACTTACACGGAGACCATCTACCAGCGCCTCGATCCGTTCACTTCTCGTGACCGCCTCGGCCGCCTCACTACCTACGCATACAATCCCCTACGCCAGCTTATCTCAGTGACTGATCCCGCAAATCGTACCATCCAATACCGTTGGTGCAAGTGCGGCGATCTCGCCCAGCTCATCGATGCCATGGGCCGCCTCACCCGCTGGCGGCACGATGTTCAAGGCCGCCTGACGGCTAAAATCTACAATGACGCTTCCCAGATAACCTACTCGTACCAGGAGGATAACGGTCTTCGTCGGTCTATAACCGACGAAAAGGGACAGATTAAAACGCTATCCTATAATCTCGATCACACGCTCGCCGGCATCGCCTACACCAATGAAGAGCACGAGACACCGGATGTCAGCTTCACCTACGAGACACCCTATCGCCGCCTGCTAACCATGCTCGATGGCATCGGCACCACCACTTATGGCTATCACCCCGTGACGCCTGGCACCCTCGGTGCCGGACAGCTTTCCACCGTGGACGGCCCATGGGCCAATGACATTATCAGTTACGGCTACGATTCCCTCGGCCGGATTCTCACCCGAGCCATCGACGGGGTTGCGGAAACCGCGACTTTCGATCCCGCCGGACGCCTCAGCACCGTCACCAACGCGCTAGGTGCCTTCACCTACCTCTACGATGGAGCAACATCGCGCCTCACCAGCGCCACCCACTCTGGCGGTGTTAAGTCCGTGTTTTCCTACTTCCCGAACAACCAAGACCGCCGTCTCCAGAAAATTTCCAATCTGAACCCCGACGGAGTCACTCCGCTCTCGGTGTTCGACTATACCTACGATGCTCATGGCCGCATTCGCACCTGGAAGCAGCAGCAGGACAACGCCTCCGCCTCCGCCCAACTCTGGACCCTCGGCTACGATGATGCGGATCAACTTACCTCAAACGTTGTCACACAGGGCGCTGCAACGGTCTCCACCAGTGCCTGGGCCTACGACAAAGCTGGTAACCGAACTTCTGAAACAATCAACGGCGTTCCTACTATCGCGACCCACAACGCGCGCAACGAATTGATCTCCACCTCCGCGACGCTTCCCATCGCAACTTACGAGTGGGATGCGGAGAATCGCCTCATTTCCATCAATCAAGGAGCGAATCGCAGCGAATTCGGCTACGACGGCAAAGGTCGACGCATCAGAATCGTGGAAAAAGCCGGGGGTAACCTAATTTCCAGCCAGAACTACATCTGGAATGGTCTGCAAATCTGCGAGCGTAGAGACGGCGGCGTGGTGCGAGAACGCTACTTCAAGCAAGGATTTCAAAGTAACGCTGGTGGCTCACCCGACACTAACCTGTATACTAAAGATCACCTGGGAAGCATCCGTGAGGTTACTGCAACGAGCGGAATCCTGAGAGGACGGCTGGCTTACGACGCGTGGGGTAAGACCGGATCCCTGCCCTCGCCGGCGTTTACAAGTTTTGCCTACACAGGTCATTTCCTCCATACTCCGAGCGGTTTCGCTCTAGCCCCGTTTCGGGCGTATAACCCTATGACTGCCCGATGGCTATCGGCAGATCCAATCGGGGAGACGGGCGGGATAAACCTTTATGCTTACTGCTACGGGAATCCATTGAACTTATACGATCCCGACGGTCGAGACCCTCGAATCATCGGTGGAGCGGTCTTGGGGGCAATATATGGAGGATTTTCTGCAAGGAGATGGGGTCAACCCATCTGGAGGGGGGCTATTTCCGGCGCAGTGGGAGGAGCCGTTTTCGCGTTAACGTTTAATCCTGCTGCCGGGGCATCTGCTGCGGCCCTTGTGGGGGGAGGGATGTTGGCGGGAGGATCTTCAGGACTTATGAGCGGAGTTACCGGAGAAATTTTTGACGCGTTCGACCCTTGCAAGGGTTTCAATCCTGGGGATGTTTTGGAGGAAACGGCATACGGAGTAGTGACAGGTGGCTTTAACAAATACACAGGGACGTTCCTTTCTCGATATGGTGCACCCGAACTGAAAACCAAAGGTATGAAAATTCTACTCGATCAAGTTGGAAACGGGTTTGAGGCCGGAGTTACCGATTTTGCTGATGATAGGAACATACTTGAATGGGGGAGGGGCGATGAGATTATGCCGAGAGGTAATAGTGGATTAGATTGGGATCCAACAGACTGAAGTTGACGAGACAGATAGATACAATCCACTATATCAATCGGAGTGATACCATGAAAAACATTGCAATCTCGGTAGACGTTTTTTTTCAATTAACCCAGATCCCGAAAAGACTAAGTTTTCTGATTACATTCCTTATGTTTTCGGTCGACGGGCACGCGGCGGAAAGCAGTCTTACCTATGACTTTAGCGGCAACACCCTAAGCCAATTATCCTCGATCCCCACCTTGCCCGCAATCGTTGCTCACCCCAGCCCGCTATTCACGGCCGCTCCCGGCGAAACCGCCAGCTTCTCCGTCAACACGGCAAGCGCCCTTGCTCTGACCTACCAGTGGTATTTTAACGGAACCCTGATCTCCGGGGCAATTGGCGACAGCCTTCTCCTGACCAATGTCACCGCCGCCAGCGTGGGTAACTACACCGTTACCGTCACCAATAGCCTCGGCAGCGTCACCAGCAATCCCGGTAGATTCGCCATCGACACCAACAACAACCTTCTCGGCGATACGTGGGAGATGACCTATTTCGGGAACCTGCTGCAAACCGCTTCGGCCGATTTCGACGGGGATAATTTTTCTAACCTCGATGAATACAACAACGGCACAAACCCTACAATACGTGAAGTCATTTACTGGGTTGCCAGCAGTGGCGACTACAATAATCCGTCTAACTGGAGTTACGGCAAAGTGCCCAACGCGGACGATACCGTCATCATCAATTCTGGTACCTGCAACCTGCCTGCGGGCACCTATAGCGTTGGCGAAATCACGATCAGCGTCCCGATTACCGTCACAACCGCCTCCGGTCAGACTTCGCTTATCGGCAAATGGTTTTTCAATGGCCCGCTGACTCTCGCTTCCGGCAGGCTTCTTGAGATCGCCGGTAGCACTACGGAAGTCATTGCGACGGGGTCGAGCAATGCAAACGGTGCCAGTATCCTGGTGACGGGCGGAGCCAAAGCCACTTTTGGAAATCTCGCGAGTTACACACAGCCTGCGAACGTCGGGGTTTACTGGCAGGCGGACGATGCGGGCAGCGAACTGACCTTTACCAACCTCGCTTCCATCACGGGTCCATCCACTCCGGGAGAATATCTTGAGATCTACGCCACATACAGCGGCAAGGTGAATTTCCCTGCACTGACGACGATCACCAAGGCATCCGACGGAGACACTTCAAATAATAGCGGCGTCATTCTTTCATCCACGAATAGCGGCCTGCTCTCCGCTCCGGTGATTACCGCATTCAATGATAACGATCCGTACCCAGATTCCCGACTCGTTGCCGGGACGACCAGCTCTCTCTTCGCCCCACTGCTGCTAGCGCCAAAAGGAGCCAGCATCGATCTGAACGAGCTGTCCGACCCACGGCGTTTCACCTCGTTGACCAATGCCCGGACGATCAAGTTTAACAGCGGAAGCGGCAGTCCACTGGTGAGTAATTTGGCTTCGATTACAGGAAACACGACACTTCACCTCACCGGCGGTGCCAATATCGCATTCAATGGGCTGACCACGGTGAACAACCTAACTTCGATCCTCGTCGATGGGACTTCCAAGGCGAGTTTCGGCGCGGTGACAAGCTACACACACCCGGCCACGCTCAATCTCGACGTAAGCTGGACGGCGAGATATACCGGAGGCGAACTGAATTTCCCTAGTTTGGCGACGATCAGCGGGCCTACTACACCCGGCGAGTATTTGTCGATTTTAGCCGAACAAGGCGGCAAGGTGAGCTTTCCCGCTCTGACCTCGATCACGAAACCGACGGACGGAGACACTTCGGCAAATAGCGGAGTCATCCTTGCTTCCACATATGCGGCTCTGCTCTCAGCTCCTGTGTTGACCACATTCAATGACAATGACCCATTTCCCGATTCGTATCTCGATTCCGATGCTACTTCAACACTGTCCGCGCCGCTCCTGCTCGCCCCCAAAGGTGCCAGCATCGATCTGAACGAGCTATCGGAACCCAGACGCTTCACCTCAATTACCAATGCGAGAACCATCAAATTCAACAGCGGCGCAGGTTCACCGGTCGTCAGTAACCTGACGGCGATCAACGGCTACACGACTCTCCATCTGACCGGAGGCGCGAACGTGTCCTTTAGCAGCCTCACTTCGATCAGCAACCTCACTTCGATTCTCGTGGACAATGCCTCAAAGGCGACCTTTGGTGCAGTGACGAGTTACACCCATCCCTCCGCCCTGAACTTGGACGTGAGCTGGACAGCAAGGCATGCCGGAAGCGAGCTGACGTTTCCGAACATGACGGCGATCACAGGACCGTCCACACCCGGCGAGTATTTGTCCATTTTAGCAGAACAAGGCGGCAAGGTGAGCTTTCCCGCTCTGACCTCGATCACGAAACCGACGGACGGCGACACTTCGGCAAATAGCGGAGTCGAACTTTTGACCACCAATGCCAGCCAGCTCTTGGCTCCTGCGCTCACGGCATTTAACGATAACGACCTCTTTCCAGATTCGCGCCTCGTTTCCGATGCAACTTCGACACTCTCCGCGCCGCTCTTGCTCGCGCCCAAAGGTACCAGTATCGATCTCAACGAACTGTCCAACCCACGCAGATTCACTTCGTTGACCAATGCCAGAACGATCAAGTTCAATAATGGTAGCGGAGTTGCACAGGTCAGCAACCTCGCATCCATCACCGGAAATACTACTCTGCATGTAACCAACGGAGCTAACGTCACCTTTGCCAACCTGACTTCAGTGGCAAGTCTCACCTCAATTCTGGTGGACGATGCATCAAAAGCATCCTTCAGCGCAGTGACAAGCTACACCCATCCCGCAGCACTTAACTTGAGCGTGAGCTGGACGGCGAGACATGCCAATAGTGAGCTAAATTTTCCAAATCTAGCGACAGTCAATGGCCCTTCCACAGCGGGTGAGTATCTCTCCATTTTGGCGGAACAAGGAGGCAAAGTAAGTTTTGCCGCTTTGACCGCGATTACCAAGCCGACAGACGGCGATAGCTCGGCTAACAGCGGAATCATCCTCTCTGCGACAACCGCCAGCCAGCTCACAGCCCCCTTGCTCACGGCATTTAACGATAATGACTCTTTTCCCAATTCGTATCTCGTTTCCGATGCTACTTCAACGCTCTCTGCGCCGCTCCTGCTCGCGCCCAAAGGAGCCAGCATCGATCTGAACGAACTGTCTGACCCGATACGTTTCACCTCGTTGACAAATGCCCGGACAGTTAAATTCAACAGTGGCAGCGGAGCCGCACTACTAAGCAACCTCGCAACGGTCACAGGAAACACCACGTTTCACCTCACCGGCGGGACGAACGTGACATTTAGCAGCCTCAGTTCCATTTCCAACCTGACTTCCATCTTGGTGGATAACACCGCCAAGGCCACCTTCAACGCGGTAATCAGCTACACCCAGCCCGCTGACATCGGAGTGACATGGACAGCCGACGACGCCGGGAGCATTCTCAATTTCACGAACCTCGCTTCGATCATCGGTCCTGCCACGCCTGGGGAGTATCTACAGATCACTGGGAAATATGGTGGTAAGGTATTGTTTCCAACTTTGACAAGCATCAGCAAAGCAGCGGACGGAGATAGCTCGACGAACAGCGGGGTCAGCTTGTGGGCTTATGGTGGAGGCACAATTTCCGCTCCTCTTTTGTCTGTATTCCGGGACTTGGATAGCCGCCCAGGATCGGAATTGGAGCGAGATACCACGAGCATTCTAAACCTAGCCAGCCTTCGGCAGGAGAACCTCCAAGGCGTGGTTCTAACCGGTGTTACTTTGCTCACCGGTTCGCCCGTGGTGCAACTCCCCGTCATCAACAGTCCCTCTACTGTCACCGGATTTGTGGGAAATGCTTTCACTTATCAGATCAGCGCCACGAATACTCCGTTCTTTTTCAATGCCACACCGCTGCCGCCTGGGCTGGCATTGAACGCTCTCACCGGCCTGATTTCAGGAGAAACGGGGACCGCCGGTGTCTACAATCTCACGCTGCGAGCGATCAATCTGGATGGAGAGACCACGAGAGCACTCACCATCACGGTGACGACGCCCGCATCCGTGGTCAGTCCCTCCGGGCTATACTCTTGGTGGAAAGGCGACGAAGATGGCAGGGATGCCATCGGCGGGCAAAACGGAACTCTCCAAGGGGGAACAACCATCCAATCCGGTCGCGTCGGCAATGCGTTTTCATTCACTGGCACAAACCAAAACGTTGTCATCCCGCAATCACCCTCTCTGGATCTCAGCCGTCTTCCGGAGTGGACCATCGAGGCATGGGTCTCCCCAACAAGTTTCACCGGCAGCAGCTATCCGACCATTTACGCGCAAGGTCCGTTTGGGGTTTCGTTTGGCCTAAACTATTCCACAGGAAAACTCGAGAGCTGGATAAACGACTCCAACCGCCTGACTACCACCGCGACAGTGCCACTGAACCGCTGGACCCATGTGGCGATGTCCTATAATGGAGTGAACCGAGTCTTTTACATCAATGGTGTAAACGTTGGTTTTGCGGCAAGCCCCGCCATCACCGATTTGAATGCCTCGTCTTCGATTGGAAATGTCACAGGCTCCGCCTCGAACAGCCAGTTTTTCGGCAAAATTGATGAACTCGCGGTGTATGGTCGCGTTCTGACAGACGCGGAAATCACAGCGATCCATGCGTCAGGTATCGCCGGAAAAACACTACCGCCTGCCACGCCGCCCGTGATCCTCACACAACCCGTTGCCGCCAGCGTGCGCGAGGGCGTCTCCGTTACTTTCTCAGTCACAGCCATCGGCCCGGCTCCTCTGACCTATCAATGGCTGAAAGGCACAAGCCCCTTGAATGGCAAGACCGCTGCGACGCTGGAACTCCCTGCCGTCCTGCTTGGCGATGCAGGACAATACTCTGTCGTCGTCTCCAGCCCGGGCGGCTCTACCGCGAGCCAAGCCGCCGCGCTGACCGTAACTCCAGATCCCTCGATACTGCTGGCAAACAACGTTGCCGTCACCGGTTTGAGTGAGACAGTGGCAAGCATGACAAAGCTCTTCCATATCGTTGTGCCAAGCGGCCAGGCCCGATTGGTCGTCCGCCTCTCTGGCGGCACCGGCGATGCCGATCTGTATGTTCGCCGCGTGACCGATCCCACCACCACGGTGTATGATTTCCGCTCAAATGGCGGCACCAATCTAGAAACAATAACGATCACCAATCCACAGGCGGGTGATTGGCGCTTCATGGTGAATGCATACAGCCCCTATTCCAACCTTACCATTACGGCCAACTACGTTCCGCCCACGTTCGATGAATATCTCTCAAATGCCGGAGTGCCCGTTGACGAACGAGGCCACTTGGATGACCCGGACAATGACGACACGTCCAACCTGATCGAATACGCCCTCGGCATGGCACCGATGACACCTTCCACCACCGGATTACCACAGGCTCTGATCTCCGGCGGGATACTTACCTTCACTTACTCAAAAATGCGCCAGGATCTCATCTATGCGGTCGAGACCTCGACGAACCTAGGCACGGGCGGGTGGACATCAGCGGGCGTGAATCAGGGGACTCCAGACGCGAACAACCGCGTTTCGGCATCCGTACCCATGGGAGCATCCGCCCGGTTTCTAAGGCTTTCAGTCAGAACAAGTCCTTGAACCACATCTCTGGTACCAGTCCGCGCATCGTGACAATATCAGGTTGGCGCGGGCACGGCTATGGAAGGGGATCTTATGGCGAGGCCGTTGTTATTCAACGGTGTCCAACATTGGAGTGAAAAATTTCCTCTAGCGTTGCCTCGGGACGCCTTGAACGGTCTCTGCCGGGGTTCCGACTTGCCAGATCAAAATCACCCTCCGTGAATGGGGTCAGAGTACACGAATTAACATTTATCTTGCCCTGCTGACGTTTCGGATCCATTTTTCCGCATGGCCCGCCAACCTCGGTTTCAGTATCCCGGTGCATTGTATCATGTGATAGCCCGTGGCAACGGGGGAGACGCAGTGTTTGTCACCGACGATGACCGCAAGGTATTTCTCCACCGACTCGGGCAGGTTTGTGAAAGTCATGGCTGGAAGGTCCACGCGTGGGTGCTGATGGGAAACCATTTCCACCTGCTTCTTGAGACACCGGAACCCAATCTCGTCTCGGGCATGAAGTGGTTGCTCTCGGCCTATAGCCAGGGCTGGAACCGCGCACACACGCGGCGCGGGCATGTGTTTCAAGGGCGCTACAAGGCGGTCCCAGTCAACGCCTCGGATTCCGACACGCACTACTTCAAGGCCCTCGTGGATTACATTCATCTCAATCCTGCAAGGGCAGGCCTGGCAGGCGGCAATCACGGACCGCTCTTAAACTATCGTTGGAGCAGCCTGCCCAGTCATCACAAGGGAAACGGACCGGACTGGCTGGTCAGCGGGCGGATACTGCGCACGTTCCAACTGGCGGACGATGGTCGTGGCAGGCGTGCCTACGTCGAGTGGCTGGAAGCCAGGGCGGCGAACGACGGTGGTAGGATTGACGAGGCAGCGACGGAGGCGATCCGGCGTGGATGGTATCTCGGCAAAGAAAGTTTCAAGGACAAGCTCCTGAAGATGTTAGAGAAAGCGCCGCGCCGTGGGAGCGGAGGTAGCCGCCGCGCCGAAGGTGTGGAGCGGGAGCGTGGTGAGAAGGAAGCGTTGCGGATTCTGAGGGAGGGCAGCGGCTTGCTTGGATTGCCATTGAGCAAAGCGGATTTGGCAGCCCTAAGAAAAAGCGACTCCCGCAAGGTCCAACTTGCCATCTTGTTGCGGACACATACTTCGGTGAGCAACGGATGGATTGCCCAAAAGCTGGCGATGGGGCACCCAGGCTCGGTGAGCCGATCCGTCTCGGACGGCAGAGCAAACATTACAATGGGAAAATCGATTGAAAATATAGAAATAATGTTAATTCGTGTACTCTGACCCCATGAGCTGACCCCATGAGACTGCGGAAAGGAGACGGGGGTGCAAAGCGATGCTGGCGGCATTGCTGCGGAGGCGGACGACAGTCGGCTTTGAATGGATTGCCATACGGTTGCAAATGGGGCATCCTGACTCGGTGATCCGCTTGGTATGCCACGTAAAACGGGACCGAAAACTGGAAAAAAGTGTCAATGAACTGGAAAATTTGTCGCAATGCGCGGACCGAGCCTAGAGACAAGCATCAATCTGATACCTTTAAATAAGTGAAAAAAATATATATAACTATTCTTATTCTTTTTTGGTTAGTATTTATCTTGCCTTTAATAGGATTTATTTGTGGTAAATCTTATCATCATTTAAGATTTGCATCACTTCCTTCAAGTGATGATCTAATCTGGTTGGATAATAAATACGAATATATAATTAATTCCAGAATTGAAGATTGTAATATAGAGCGTGTGGAGAGGGGCGCGTGCCAAAAAAATATGTTTTTTTTGGCAGCGGATCAAACTTCTTATAGGTTAAATGCCAATTGTGATTCTTTAGTAAAAAGTCACTTAAGCTACATCAAATGCATAATAATTGGTGATTCAGGTTCAGAAAAAACAATAGTAATAAATACTAAATCCAACTTTTTTATCGTTAAAAACATTAAGACCCGCACCGCTAATCCGGTGATGAAGAGTTACAAAGACTGGATTGTCTTTGACGGAGGGAGGCGGTGAATTGGACATCTCTGGGGTCCGCGCCTCGCGACGAAATTAGGTTGGCGCGGGTATGGCTATGGAAGAGAAGCGGTTATGGCAGGTCGTTGAGATTTCAGTATTCGGGAGCGGTGTATCATGTCATGGCCTGTGGCGATGGCGGCAAGGTGGTATTTGAAACGGACGATGACCGCTTAGTTTTCCTAAAGCGGCTAGAAGAAACCTGCGGGAGTTGCGGCTGGCGGGTGCATGCTTGGGTGCTAATGGACCGGTTTTTTAGCCCAGCTTTTCCCGCACGGTTTGCCAGACGCGGTCGGCTTCCAGTTCGTTCTGGCAGCGCTGGTCGAGGGGGCACTTCGTCAGCAAACACGGTGCGCATTCCACATGCCGCCGGACCACCGCATGGCGGCGACCGAGCGGCCGTTTCCATGCTGGATCGTTCGGGCCAAACAGCGTAACGCACGTCGCCCCGGCATGCGCCGCCAAGTGCGGCAGCGAGCCGTCCGCGGCGATGACCAAGCCATGCACCGCCAGAAATGGTAAAACCCCGGCAAGCGGCGTGGTTTGGAAAAAATCGACGCTTTCGCCGAGATTTTTCGCCAAAAACGTCCCCCGTCCCCGCCCGCCGTCGCCGCTGGTGACGGTGACGCGTTTTCCGCTTTCGATCAGCTTTCGCCCGATTTCCACCCACCGCTCGACCGGCCATTCGTGGCTCGGCCCGAAGTCCGAATCCGGGCAAAGCAACACCGCTCCCGGCTTCGGGACAATGCCCAGCGAGGCTGGCGCGAAAAACTCCGCCCGCCCGGTCTCGATGCCGATTTCCTCCACCGCCGCCAAATAATGCCGCACCCGGTGCTCCAGCGGGCCTGCGGTAAATCCGAGCGGATGAGTCAGCAGCTTGGTCAATTTCCGCTCGTCTGCTCCGAGTCGCCGCGGGATTGCCGCGATTTTGAAAGCCTCCGCCGCCATCCCGGTTTCCCACGCCAGTGACGCCTCCCAGCGCCCTGAAATCCCCGCCGCCACTGCGCGTGGTTTCGCCTTCGCCGGGAAATCGATCACCGTCAGGCCTTCCACCGTTTCCCAAAATTCCCGCTGCGCCGCCGCACAAAGCACGCCGGCACCCAAGCCGGATGCCACGAGCGCCCGCAGCGCGGGCACGGCGAAACATGCCTCGTCCCAGCGCTCCGGCGCAGCCACCAGCATTCCTCCCGAGTTCGTCGTCACCCGCCGACGCTAAGTCCGGGAACCGCCTGCGGAAACTGCAAAATCAGCCAGATTGGCCACAGGATTTGTGGGTTGCCAATCGCCCGGACCGCGCTTAGTTTCACCGCCCCGCAGGCCACCTCACTTGGTGCCCGCGCGACCAACCGAATACGACACCGCAGTGGGATTTTTGGATGTCATCAAACGCTGGCGCTTGGCCCGAGAGGGACTTTCGTCGGGAAAAAAGCGCCGGGTCCACAGCGAAAATCCGGTCATTCGGGCACTGGAAGACAGCTTTTGGGTCAAGCTCGCGCTCTACGCCATCTTCGCGGTCGGTAGCGCAGTGATTGTCCTCAAGTCGTCCGATGGGACAGCCTTCGCCGCCGCCCCCCTCAAGGGCGCGTCTTACGGATTCATCATCGCCGTCACCGCCATCGTGATGTTTCAAGTCAGCTTACAAGACCGCTGCCGCCGCAACAGCCGCGTCGTCCTCGTGCTCGGCGGGCTGGTCGGCCACTTGCTGATGGTCCGCGCAGTGATGGGCTTGGTGGATGTCGGCACGATTCCGGAAATTTTCCGGTTTTTCGCCGTGCCGTTCGCCCTCGCGCCCATGCTCCACGGCGTGCTGCTTGGCCGCGCGGTCGCTTCATTTTCCGTCGTCTATGTCACCTTGATCGGCTGCCTACTCGTCCCCCAAGGCGAGGTTTTGCCGTACATGATTCTCAGTCTGGTCTGCGGAATGACCAGCGTCTTGCTCGCCTACCAAGTCCGCAAACGACTCCAGCTCCTGCAAGCGGGCATCTACGTCGGGGCGGTCACGCTGGTCATCGGCATGGTGCTCGGGCACTTAGACGTACCCGCGATTTTCGGGTCGGATTCGATGGGGCACCTGCAACTTCTCGGCTCCGGCAGCGCCGCCGCATTTGGCACCGCCGTCGTGACGGCGCTGCTCATCAGCGGCTTGCTGCCGCTGTTTGAAGGCACTTTCCATCTCACCACCGACATCAGTTGGCTGGAACTCAGCGACTTAAACCACAAGCTGCTCCGCCAGATGCAACTCGAAGCACCCGGCACCTTTCACCACAGCCTCGTCGTCGCGGCCCTCGCCGAGGCTGCCGCCGAGAAAATCGGTGCCAACGCCCCGATGTGCCGCGTTTGCTCCTATTTCCACGACGTCGGGAAACTGAAAAAACCCGGCTATTTCATTGAAAATCAGCACGGCGGCGGGGAAAATCCCCACGACGCGCTCACCCCCACGATGAGCTCCCTGATCATCATTGCCCACGTCAAGGACGGCGTCGATCTGGCTGTGAAGCACAAACTCAACCCCCGGATCATCGACGTCATCCAAGAGCATCATGGCGACTCGCTGGTCTATTATTTCTACCGCCGCGCCCAAGAGCAGAAGAAGGCCGAGATGGAAAAAGTCGATCGCCGCCTCGAAAATCCCGAAGACCTGCCCGCCGTGGATGAGAAAAATTTCCGCTACCCCGGCCCGCGCCCGAGCTCGCGGGAGAGCGGCATCATTTGCCTCGCCGACACCGTCGAGAGCGCCTCCCGTTCCCTCAAAAAACCCAGCCCCGCGAAAATCCGTGCCATGGTCGATGATCTCGTCAACGCCAAGATCAACGACGGCCAACTCGACGACTGCCCGCTCACCCTCCGCGACCTCGCCATCGTCAAGGAAAGCTTCACCGGCACCCTCCGCAGCATGCTTCACAGCCGCATCGACTACCCGAAGGACGACGCCTCCGCGATCAAGCGGCTCGCCAGCGACGCCACCCACGGCGGTCGAGTTATTCCCATGCCCAAGCGCGCCTGATTTCCCATTCCAACCACCGCCATGTCACTCGAAGTCATCATCGGCAACAACCAAGAAGCCACCGAAATTCCGGAGAGCTGGCTCACCGCCCTTGAAAGCGTCGCCCACGAAGCCGCCCGGCTCGCTTTGGAAAACGCCGCCGAAGAGGACTCCCCGTTGTTTCATCTCGCCACCCTGGAAATCGCCATCGTGGATGACGCCACCAGCGACCAAGTCCACCGAGATTTCATGAACATCGAAGGCCCCACCGACGTGATCACCTTCCATCACGGCGAGATCGTCATCGGGGCCGAAGTCGCCGAACGCCAGGCCGCCGAATACGGCGAGCCGCTGGCCCGCGAAATTCTGCGTTACATGGTTCATGGACTCCTCCACCTCGCCGGCCACGAAGATGAGGACCCCGCCGAGCGCGCCACCATGGAAGCCGCCCAAGAAACCATCGTTGCCCGCCTTTGGACGCCAGATCTCCGTGAGCGCCTCGTGATGTAGGCATTTCTGCCTGTTCTTCACGTGATATCCCCCTCAGTCAGGAACTCTTCGACGCGTTGTTTGAGGAATAGGGAGAAGGGACCTTATTGTTCCTTTCTTCGTTGGGGTTTAGGAAAAGAAGCGACAATAAGGTCGCCGCTTCTCAATTGGCAAAATCACAAATCTTGATGCGCGGCAGTATGGACTGCGCCCCTGCTGGGCACACCTAAAAAAGCCAGACGGGGCGAACCCGTCTGGCTTTTTGTGAGAACTCGTGGCGACCGGTGATCGCCACTACGTTTAGTCTTCCTGACCTGGGCTCCAGTCTTCGGAGGCGGCAGCGGCAAGGTTGAACGCTTGCTCGAGGCCGACCATCTCGGAGGATGGGCGGAGGCTCTCGAAGCTGGCGCTTTCCTTTTTCAACTGCTCGTCGGAGTAACCGACAGCCTTGATGGAAAGACCGATACGACGCTCGACCTTGTCCACCTTGATGACGCGGGCTTCGATCTCTTCGCCGACCTTGATGATGTCTTTGACCTTCTCCACGTGCTCTTCGCTGAGTTGCGAGATGTGGATGAGGCCGTCGATGTCACCGTCGAGGCTGATGAAGGCACCGAAGGATGCGATCTTGGCGACCGTGCCCTTGACGATGTCGCCGACTTTGAAGCGGCTGTCGATGAGGCTCCATGGGTCGTTCTCGGTTTGTTTGACGCCGAGGGAGACGCGTTGGTTGGCCTTGTCGATGGCAAGCACGATGGCTTCGACTTCGTCGTTCTTTTTGAGAACTTCGGAGGGGTGGTTGATCTTGCGGGTCCAGGACATGTCCGAGACGTGGATCATGCCGTCGATGCCTTCCTCGAGTTCCACGAACGCACCATAAGCGGTGAGATTGCGGACCGGGCCCTTGATGGTGGCACCGACTGGATAGCGAAGTTCGATTTCATCCCATGGATTGGAATCGAGTTGGCGCACGCCGAGCGAGATTTTCTGCTCTTCGATGCTGATGCCAAGGACGATGGCCGAGATTTCTTGGCCGATTTCGAGGACATCGCTCGGGCGAGTGATGCGCTTGACCCAGGAGAGTTCGGAAACGTGGACGAGTCCTTCGACGCCGCGCTCGATTTCGATGAATGCGCCGTATGGGAGAAGCTTGGTGACGCGACCCTTGACGTTGTGACCGATCGGGTATTTCCGCTCGATGTCTTCCCACGGGTTGTCGGAAGTTTGCTTGAGGCCGAGGGAAACGCGCTCTTTCTCGCGGTCCACGTCGAGGATGACGACATCCACGGACTGCCCGATGTGGAGCAGCTCGGAAGGGTGGTTGATGCGGCCCCACGACATGTCGGTGATGTGGAGGAGGCCGTCCATGCCTGCGAGATCGACGAAGGCACCGAAGTCGGTGATGTTCTTGATCGCGCCGGTGACCTTGTCGCCGATTTTGACGGATTGAAGGAAAGTCTGACGTTGTTCGGAGCGCTCGGCTTCGATGACTTCGCGGCGGGAAATGACGATGTTTTTGCGCTCGTCGTTGATTTTGACGATCTTGAATTCGTAGATATTGCCGACGTATTCGTTGAGATCCTTCGGTGGAATGATGTCCACTTGCGAGCCAGGAAGGAAGGCTTCGACGCCGACATTGACGGTGAGGCCGCCTTTGACCACTCCCTTGACCTTGCCGCGGACGAGACCGCCGTCTTGGAAGACTTTGACGATTTTTTCCCAGTTTTGTTTGTGAGCGGCCTTCTCTTTGGAGAGGACGACCATGCCTTCGTCGTTTTCAAGGCGCTCGAGGAGCACTTCGATTTCGTCGCCGATCTCGATTTCCTCATCCTCGAACTCGTTCGATGGGATGGCTCCTTCGGATTTGTAGCCGATATCGACTAGGACGACTTGAGGGCGGATTTCGAGAATCGTGCCTTTGACGATCGATCCTTCGCGGAATTCGCGAAACTTGGAGTCGATGAGGTCGTTGAGTTCAGTGTTGGTGGGTTCCGCGCATGCGTAAGCCATAATAGTATCTGGTTTGGGGTTGTGTTAGTTGGTTTCGTTTCCTTCCTGCAATTGCCCCGGAGGATAAAACTGACAGACACCGGGGCGCCAACCGTCGGTCAGTAGAAAGAAAAGCGAACGGCGAAACTAGGTTCCGAAACCCGCATGGCAAGGCCAAACGCAGGGAAAAATCGCGGCATCGCGGCCAATTTCGCTCAGGCGCCTAGCGCTTTCATGGCCGCAAAGCCGCCGAAGGCGAGCACGCCGATGACGATCACGAAATACAGGACGAAGATCGAGATGATCATGATGCCGAGAAATTTCCAGAACGAGCGTTGTTGGCTCAGGGCCGCCTCCAGATCCGACATGCTGGACGAAATCAACAAAGCCCCGATGTTGCTCGCGTATTTCCAGAGTTTCAGCGCGGGATAGATGTAGATGCCCGCGAAGAGCGCATAGAGAATCGAAATGCCCGTCATCATCCCCGCAGGCAACGCGCCGCCGCCGGTCTTGGCCGATGCCGCGATGGTGCCTCCCATCACCAACATGATCAACGCGCCGAGCAACATGAACCCGGCTCCGATAAACATCAGCACCGACATGAACCGCACCCACGGCTTGGTTCCCGCGAGCTGCGCGAGGACTCCTTGGGAGATCGCAGAACTGGTCGAAAAGCTGGGCGGCTGCGCGTGGCTGACTGGCGAGGAGTAAGGGTCGATGGACATGGGATCGGGAATCTCACAGCTTGGTCCCGGGACGACAAGCCGTTTCTCATCACCGCGCGAGCAACGCTCCTGCGCGGAGCTCCTCTGCGAGTTCTGCCGCCGCCCAGGTATTTTCGGAAAACACTTTCCTCATGCGGCCTTGGGCGTCGAAGACCACCGTGCGGAGGTTGTGGGTGATTTCGCTGCCGCCCTCCCAGAATTCGAGGCCCGAGCGCAGGCCCAGCACGGTGATGTCGCGCAATGCGCCGGTGGCGAATTGCCAGTGCGCCGCATCCGCCCGCTGTGCCTTGGCGTAGCGCTGGAGCACTTCGGGAGTGTCGTGCTCGGGGTCGATGGTCACGGACAAAAGCTGCCAGTTTTTCGGTGCCGCCGGGTCGGCGAGCAAGGTCGTCTGGACGGTGCGGAATTTTTCGGAGAGGAGCGGGCAGAAATTGGGCAGGGGGCAGCGGGTGTAGATAAACGTGATTGCGAGCGCCTGGCCGCGGTAGCTCTCTAGCGGAAGTGGCTGGCCGCGCTCGTCGGTGAAGGTGAGGGCGGGGAGCGGGTCGCCCGGCTTGAATGACGCGATGTCCGTGACCTTCGGGTGGGGTACTTCCTTTTCGCCGACACCGACAATTTTCAGGTCATCGATCCAGTGATCTTTGTCGGTCACATGGAGTTGAAAAGTGATGACGTCGCCCGGCTTGACGCTTTCCAGGATTTTCGGATCGCGCACTTGAAACGGCATCGTCATCGCGTCCATGTAGCTTGGGATTTCCTCATGTTTCACGACGAGTTGGGACTTGGCCGGCCTCGTCTCACGCACGACTCCGCGGACGCTGAAATCACGCGTTTCCTCCGCCCAGGCCACGCCGTGAGAGATGAGAAACGCGACGAGGAAGAAGTTTTTCATGAGAAATGTATTAGACCACCGTTGAATGCCGCAGCAAGCTCTGGTTCGTTAACCCATGTTTCTTTCCCCGCCTTGGCTCGCCGGTGTTCTCGCCCTCCGGCTTACGCTCTCCGCCGGCGCACAATCCGCGCCCGAGGCGCTTTGCGGGCGGGATATTCTCACGACGGGGGACGCGTGGGAGAATGTGCAGGTCGAGCGCTACGAGTTCGAGCGCATGCTCTCCGGCGGCTCGCTGGTCCGCTGGCCGCAACGCATGGCGGCGCTGGTTTCTCATCTGCGATTTATGGAAAGGCGGGCGCAATTGCCGCAGGCGCAGCGCGATCGCATCAGGACGGGCGTGCAACTCGTCGCTGGCAGAATCTTGCCGTCTAATCAGTTCGCGCTCAGTGGCGATGCTGCGGGGCTGCGGGCCGAGCTGTTACAAATCGAGGCGGGCACTGCACTGGTAGGACAGCAATTTCCAGCCGCGCAGCTCAAGCCGTTGGTCCCGCTGACGCATCTGCTAGCGCCCGCCCCGCCGCAGCTCCGCGCCACGCAGGTGAACACTCCGGCGGTGGTGGCGGGGGAGCCGCTGAACGTGACCTTCAAGCTCATAAAAGAGGGCGGCGGGACGGTCCAAATTGCAGGATGCCACGCCTTTCTGGTGTCTGCGGACGGGAGTGATTTTCACCATGTCATCGCACCAGCGACCGGCCAGCCGGGAGAATTCACCGCAATGTTCACGCCCCGGCAAGGAACTCCGTATCGACTCTGGATCGCCGCGACTCTGGAGCAAACGGGGCGCGAGGAACTTCTCAGCCTGGATCTAGCACCGGCCGCCGAGGCTCCGCCGGACACCGCGAAAGAGACGCTGGCCATCACTCGCGCAGGCTTCAAGGCCGAGTTGCGATTCGTGGGCGGGACTCCACGTGCCGGGGAAATCGCCGTGGCGCGTCTGGTTTTCACGCGCCCCGACGGTCAGCCGATGAAGCCGCTGGAACCGGTTGATGGCAACTTCGCTCACCTCATTGCTTTTTCTAACGCCGCGAAGGAAGCCATCTCGATCCGCCCCACCGGCCTCGCCGCCCAGCCCGAACTGCCTGGCAGTGCGGAGATCGACTTCCGTTTCCGGCCCGTCGCCGCAGGCACTTGCCGCTTGTTTGCGGAAGTCAGGGTGAGCGCAACCGATGAGACCTTGGCCTTCACTTTTCCGGTGCGACCCGCGCGCTAGCCCGCCCGCTTCGGGCGTCCTCGGACAACTGGAACGCCCTCCACACCCGCAGAACCCATTTCATTCGCGACGAGGTTCGGCTCCGGCGTTTCCAGCAGGAGGTGGAAAGGGTCGTTGGCGTGGACTGCTCCGACATGTCGGAGCTTTCCCGCTGGCCGACATGTCGGCCAGCGGGAAAGCGGGGACATGTCCCGCGCAGTCCAAAAAGAGCCGCATGGAGCGCTCCTGCAAAGTCCAGTAACGATGAGGCCCATCGCTCAAACCGGCGTAAAACCAAGATCCACCGGACTGAATTTGAAATGACGCCGGACCTCGAAGTCGGGGTGAGTTTCCAAAATCTCCGAGTGGGGGAATGCGGTTTCAAATTCCGGCAGGCGGGTGTCGCCCGCGTGGTTCTCGAAAACATGACTGACTAGCAAATCATCCAGCACGGGCAGAAATGCCGCGTAGATTTCTGAGCCGCCGATGATGAAAATTTGCCCTTCGATTCCCGGCAGCTTTGCGAGTTCCTCCGGATGGTGAATCACCTCCACGCCCTCCGCCGACCAGTTTGGATCGCGGGTCAGCACGATGTTTCGGCGCTTCGGCAGCGGGCGGCCGATGGATTCGTAGGTTTTCCGGCCCATCACGATCGGGTGGCCGGAGGTGGTCCGTTTGAAAAACGCGAGATCCTCCGGCAAATGCCAAGGCAGGGTTCCCGCCCGGCCGATCACGCGGTCCGGGGTCATTGCGACGACGGCGGTCAGGCGGATGCTCATTTTCAAATGGCGACGGGTGCCTTGATGTGCGGATGCGGCTCGTAATTTTCCAAACGAATGTCGTCGATGGTGAACGCGTCGATGTCTCTGACATCCGGATTCAGCCACAAGCTGGGCAAGGCGCGCGGTGCGCGGGAGAGCTGGAGTTCCGTCTGCTCCAGATGATTCGAGTAAAGGTGGAGATCGCCGAAGGTGTGGACGAAATCCCGGGCCTCGTAGTTGCAGACGTGGGCAATCATTTTCGTCAGCAAGGCGTAGGATGCGATGTTGAAGGGGACGCCGAGAAATAGATCGGCACTGCGTTGATAGAGTTGGCACGAGAGTCCGGGGCGAGCGCCGTCGGTCGGTTCGTGGACGTAAAATTGAAATAGCAAATGGCAGGGCGGCAGGGCCATCTGGTGGATTTGCCCGACATTCCACGCGGAAACGATGTGCCGCCGCGAATGCGGATTTCCGAGCAAACCGTCGATCAGCAGGTGGATCTGGTCGATCGTCCGGCCCTCCGGTGTGGGCCAGGCGCGCCACTGGTTGCCGTAAATCGGGCCGAGCTCGCCCTCAGCGTCCGCCCATTCGTCCCAGATCGTTACGCCGTTTTCCTTGAGATAGCGGGTGTTGGTTTCCCCACGGAGGAACCATAAAAGCTCGTGGATGATTGAGCGCAGATGCAGCTTCTTCGTCGTCACGCAGGGGAATCCCTGGCGCAAATCATAGCGCGCCTGCCGACCGAAGACCGAAATTGTCCCCGTGCCCGTGCGGTCGGAGCGCTCCTCGCCGTTCTCCAGCACGTCGCGCATCAAATCAAGATAAGCTTTCACACCAGCGATCAAGCCATGGGCTACGCTCGTCGCGCAAGGACGAAGCCGCGCCAACCCTGCTCGAGGGCAGGGCGCGTGTCTGTATGACAAAGGGGAATCGTGTCGCCCAACTCGCCGCCCTCCTCCAATCCCAGCGTCGAGACACCCCACGCCCTGATCCGTGAGTGGTTCGTATCCAGCGCATGGCATCTCCCGTGCCTTCGGTGGCAAGGACATGAAAACGCTGTTCATCACCGCCATGGATTCACTCCACACCTTGGAAAGGCCAATCCCAGGCAGCCGCTAGGCGGAGGCTTCTCACAGATCCTGATAGCTCATCGAGAACGTATCCCCGTCCTCGATTTTGCCACTTTCCAGCCCCTTGTTGAACCATCTCATCCGCTGCTCCGAGGTGCCATGTGTGAAGGAATGTGGCACCACCCGGCCCTGCGTTTTCTTCTGGATCGCGTCATCGCCGATCGCGTTCGCCGCTCGCATCGCTTCCTCGATGTCCCCGCGTTCCAGATATTGCTTCGAGTGATTTGCCCAGACTCCGGCATAGTAGTCCGCCTGCAGTTCCAGGCGCACGGAGAATTCGTTGTATTCCGGCCGACCCTGCATCGCCGCCACTTTATCAGATGCCCCCAGCAGCTTTTGGACGTGGTGGCCGACCTCGTGCGCGATCACATACGCTTGCGCGAAATCCCCCGGCGATTTGAAGGTTTGCGCCAGCTCGTCATAGAAGCCGAGGTCGATGTAAATCTTGCGATCCCCCGGGCAATAAAACGGCCCCATCGCCGCGCTTCCCGTGCCGCAAGCCGTCCGGACCTGCCCACGGTAAACCTTCATCGCCGGCAATTCGTATTTCATCCCATGGCGGGCGAATTCCGCCGTCCACACGTCCTCGGTGTCGGCCATCACCACCTTGGCGAAATCGAAGCGCTCCTGTTCCTCCGGGCTCACTTTCACCTGCTGCGATCCGCCTGGCGCAGGGCCGCCGTTCAGCAGCATGCTGGGATCGATAATTCCCATTTGCCAGAGCGCCCCGCCCACCACCAGCGCTGCGAGAATTCCTTTGAATCCGAACACTCTGCCGATGGTCATCAGCAAGCCAATCCCGCCGCCGCCTTGGCCGCCGCCGAATCCCCCGGAGCGCTCGCCCCGCGCATCCTCCACATTTTCGCTCTCTCTTCTACCTCTCCATTGCATGACTGTAATTGGTTAATTCCAATCAGCGTTTAGTCAAATTCCCAAACCTCAGCAAGTTTTCAAAAATCAAAGAGCCGCGTGGCGTGTGGCGAAAGTTTGTGCTTTCTCACGGGTAGCGGCGGGGCTACCCAGAACGGGACTGTTTGCGCACACCCGTATGTCCCTCACTTCCTCACTCGACCTTGCCGTGATCGGCGGCGGCGCGTCGGGCTTTTTCACGGCGCTGCAATACGCGGAAATCGCTCCCGGGAAACGCGTCGCGATCTTCGAAAAAAGCCCGCATTTCCTGCAAAAAGTCCGGATTTCCGGCGGCGGGCGTTGCAACGTGACTCACGCGTGTTTCGATCCCCGCGAACTGGCGAAAAACTACCCGCGCGGCGCACGCGAGCTGCACGCCGCGTTTCACCGCTGGCAGCCGAGCGACACCGTGGAGTGGTTCGCGCGCTTCGGTGTCGTGCTCAAGACCGAGCCGGACGGGCGGATGTTTCCTGCCACGGACAGCTCGGACACCGTGATCCAGTGCTTTCTGAATCGTGCCCGCGAGTGCGGCGTCCCGCTGTTTCCCAAGTGCCCGTTAGTCGGCATCGAACGGCTCGGAAATGGCGGCTTCTCGCTGCGTTTTGAAAATCTCGCGGAGCCCGTCGAGGCGCGGGCGGTCTGCATCGCCACTGGCTCGCTGAAGGATAGTCCGCTGCTCAGTCATTTGAAAAAGCTCGAGCAATCCATTGAGCCGCTGGTCCCTTCGCTGTTTGCCTTCAACGTCACCGACCGGCGCATCAGTGGCTTGGCGGGAGTTTCCCATCCCAAGGTGGCGGTCCGGCGGGAAGGTTCTAATGCCGCCCAACAAGGGCCGCTGCTCATCACCCACCGCGGTTTCAGCGGTCCGGCGGTGCTGCGTCTCTCTGCTTGGGAGGCCCGCGACTTGGCCGCGACGAACCATCATTTCGCGTTCGTCATCGACTGGCTGCCCGAGCTGGAAATGGACGCGCTCAAAGCACGCTTCGCCGAAATTCGCCAAACTCAAGGCGCCAAACTCGTCCGCAACACGCCGATTTCCCCCATTCCCCGCCGCCTGTGGGAGCGCATTGTTGCTTGCTGCGAAATCGACGACCAAGCGACTTGGGGGCATTTGTCCAAGACGGCGAGTCAGCTTTTGCTAGGTGCGCTCAAGTCCGCACGTTTCGAGGCGCAGGGCAAGACGACGAACAAGGACGAGTTCGTCACCGCTGGCGGCATCAAGCGGCCTAGCATCGACTTTCGGACGATGGAGAGTCGCGTCACGCCCGGGCTTTATTTTGCCGGCGAGTGCCTCGACATCGACGGCATCACCGGCGGCTTCAATTTTCAAGCTGCCTGGACCACCGCCCACATCGCCGCCACCGCCATCGCGAAGTTGTAGAGAAATTCATGCCGCGCTCAACGTGTCGGCTCCATCCTTGGAAAAGCTGCGGAAGGATCACCCGGAGCTGTTGGACCGCTACCTTGCCAGTCATTCGGGATGGCGGGTTTACGAGGAGCGTGGCAGTCGGTTCGCCACCCGCCGGTGGATGGTCGGAGATCGCTGGCAAATGTCGCTTCACGGTTATTACTCCGAGTTCAACGAGCGTGACGGCCCGAAATTCCAGAGCCGCACGACGATTGGATTTTCCGAAAAACCATGGGGAAAAGCCGGACAAAAAATTCATCCCACGACTCCGACTGCTGTGACGCTGGAGCGAGGAAACAATATGTGGCAAAGCTTGGTGAGCCTGCCAGCGGGCGATCTGGTGATCGAGTTAAGAGTGATCGGAAAGAGGGGAGGGGAGGATGTGATTTGAATCTTGTTCTTTCTATCAA
>JBEGUC010000019.1:0-29778 GCA_041179105.1 Verrucomicrobiota bacterium
TGGCGGCAGGCGATGCTGGGAGTTATAGCGTAGTGATCAGCAATGCCAGCGGCCAAGAGACGAGCACCCCGGCGAGCCTGACGGTGGTGGCGGCTACCACCCTGACGTGGGATGCCAATGGCACGGGGGCCAACGTGACCGATGGTGGTGGACAGTGGTTCAGCGATAGTTGGAGAAACGCTACGGCTAACGTGAACTGGGCAAATAACCACAACGCTCAAATCGGTTCCGGAGGAACGGGTGGCCTCATCAATCTAAACGAGGTCGTGGTCAATAATCTCTCGCTCTCAAACTTCATGGGGAGCTACACGTTGAGTGGCGGCACCGTGACGGTGGTGAGTGATATTACCTATAACTCCGAAGGTTCCGCAAAGTTTAGCTCCGTCATTCGAGGTGCCGGATCGTTGACGAAAAACGGCGGCGGGACGCTTACTCTCGATGGCGTCACTCCAAATACCTATCGCGGTGGGACTGTCATCAACAGCGGCACGCTGGTTTGGGGTAGCATGGTGGGTGGTGCATCTCCCAGTTGCGACTTTGCCTGTGGAACCGGGCCTGTGACGCTCAATAACGGTGCCTCCATCGAGTTCCAGCGTGCTAAGACCAATAATCCCATGACGCTAAATGGCGGCACTTTGATTTCTTCGAACGGCTGGGGCGCTATTCTCGCGGGATTGATCACCGTTAACTCGAATACGACTTTGCAGCTCAACTCGAAAATGACCCTCAGTGGCGATATCAGTGGAGTCGGCGGATTTACCAAGACGGCCAGCGGTTTGCTGACTTTCTCGGGTCGCAACACCTACCAGGGAACCACGACTGTGCAGACTGGCAAGATGTCATGGCAGCGTGCGGTTTCGATGAGTCCGGGTCACCTCGTCATCAACACTGGAGCCTTGGCGGGCCTAGACTTCGCGGGGACTCGCGTCATTGAGAATTTGACTCTTGGTGGCGTAATCATGGCCGTTGGCACGTATGGGTCCAGCGCCTCGCTCGCCACCTACAAGAACGACAGCTACTTTTCCGGCAACGGAATCGTGAACGTCGTAGGATCCAACATCGCGCCCGTGGCGGAAGATCAGAGCATCATCACCGAGAAAAATTCTCCGGTATTGATCACTTTGAATGGTTCGGATCTGAATGAAAACTCAGTGACTTTCTCCATCGTCACCCGGCCCACCAGTGGATCACTGAGCCCGGATATGACCTACACACCCGACGATAACTACACTGGCTCGGATAGCTTCACGTTTAAGGCAAACGATGGATTCCTCGATTCGGCAATCGCGACGGTGAACATCGTCGTTACCGCGCCGAACTACACTTGGAATAGCGCTACCTCAGGCAACTGGAGCGATGCCAGCAAATGGCTCTCAGTCAGTCCCGGCAGCGCTGGCGATGATTTTTACGTGCTCAATTTCAATGCACCCGGCAGTTACACGGCCACTCACGACTTGGATACAAGTTTCCGACTCAACCAACTTAATTTCGGCGGCTCCACGTTGACCCTTGGGGGTAACAAGCTGACGTTGGTGGCGAATGATTCCGCTATGCCTACGATCAACCAGAAAAGCGGGTCCCCAGTGGTCATTTCAAATGAGTTAGGCCTTGGAGCTGATACGACATTCGGCGGTTTGGGCATTGGCTGGGTGACTGCGTCCGGCTTGATCTCAGGCAGCGGTGGATTAACCAAGAATTCCCCCGGCACACTCCAGCTCTCTGGCCTAGTCCCAAACACCTACACAGGCGGAACCATCGTTAACAATGGCACGCTTCATTTGGGTGCTATCATCAACGGTGGCAGCCCGCCTTGTGCCAATCCTGCGGGAACAGGATCGGTAACGCTGAATGCCGGTGGTACGATCCAGTTTGATCGAGTCAGTGCTTCAAACGCCCTCATCGTGAATGGCGGCACGCTCTACAGTTCGAACGGCTGGGGTGCGACGTGGAGCGGACCCATCATCCTGAATGCCACCCTCACCTGCAACGCAAACTACATTCTAACCTTAAGCAACGCCATCAGCGGCACAGGCGGTTTGACCAAGACAAGCAATGACCACCTGATACTTTCCGGATCGAATAGCTACAGCGGCAACACCACCGTCAACGCCGGCACGCTGCAACTCAACTCCGCGAACGCCGGTAACAATGCATCCACCGTCACTATCGCCGCCTCCGGGGCCACGCTAAAATTGAATTTCACCGGCACTGAGACCGTCAATCAACTCTTCATCGGCAGCACTCAAATGGCCCCTGGAATTTACAAAGCAGTGGGTAGTGCCGCGACCGGCACCGCGCTCGCCCAGCTCACTGGCACTGGCACGCTCACGGTCACCGTCGGCCCCGTTTCCACGACCACCACCGTGGCCAGCAATCTCAACCCCGCCACGCCGGGAGCTGCCGTGACCTTCACCGCCACCGTAAGCGGGAGTAATCCGACTGGCAACGTGACCTTCTATGCTGGAACCACGCTGATAGACACCAGCGCCTTGAACGGCTCATTTCAAGCCAGCGTCACCACCAGCAGCTTGGCCGCCGGTATCTACAGCATCACGGCCACCTATGTGGGAAATCCGAGTAACTCCACCAGCACCTCCCTCGTCTCGAGCCAAGTGGTCGCGCTTTATACTTACGAATCGTGGGCCTCCAATCCGGTGCATGGCCTCACGGCGGGGGTGAACAATGGACCCCTAGATGATCCGGACAAGGACGGCATCCCGAACCTGCTTGAATTCGCCCTTGGTGGCGCGCCGATGACTTCCTCCCAATCCCACATGCCCGCACTTTCAAAATCAGGCGGCGATTGGGTGTTCGAGTATGAGCGCAGCGATTTGTCTCTATCACCAGCCACGGTCCAGATCGTAGAATACGGCAGCAACCTCACAGGCTGGACGCCGGTGATCATCCCAGCGACCAGCTCCGGGATCGTGACCATCACACCCGGCAGCCCCTTCGATCATGTTAGGATTGCCATTTCGGGCGGTGAAACCCAGACTTTCGTCCGCCTTAAGGTCAGCCAATAATTCTTCCAATTTTCAGTATCTATCAATCATGCCATCACCCATCCTTCCCAGCATTTCCATTTCCCGGCTTGAGTCTTCTCGTGCCAAACACCTCCGCCACTGGCTCTGCCTCTGTGCCTTCGCCATGGCCGGTTCTTCTGTGCTTCAAGCCAAAGAGCCAGGCAAGTATCCGCTCGCGGGTGCCGATGAATCCACTCCTTCGCTCAGCCATTATTTCTCATGGATCGATAACACCAACGAGGGTTCAACCGAGAAACAAACCCTCGCGAATCTGGAGTTTTTCAAATGGCTCCATGACGATTATGGAATGGATCTCGATATCTACGCGCTGGATGCCGGTGCCATCGACACTCCCGGTGGCTACGGCAGCATGGACTCGGAGCGCTTCAAAAAGCAGTTCCCAAACGGCTTCGGCCCGATCGCTGAAAAAGCGAAATCCTTCGGTTGCCGGCTCGGCGTCTGGCTCGGTCCCGACGGTTTCGGCGATACGCCAGATCAGGAAAAAGCCCGCACGGAAATGCTCGTCAAACTGTGCCGCGATTTCAATTTTCACCTCTTCAAGGTCGATGCCGTCTGCGGCCAGTTGCGTAAAGAAAAGCAGGCCGCTTTCGTGAAAATGCTCGAGGAATGCCGGAAATACTGCCCAGATTTGATCGTCCTGAACCACCGGCTGGATCTCGGCGAGGGCGAAGCTCACACCACCACTCATCTCTGGGCCGGTGAGGCCTACATCGACGTCTGGCGCGGGAATGAAGCGACAGCGACCCACGGCCGTGCGGGAGCCATCGCGCTCGGAGTGAAGGCCAATGGCAGCGGCAGGCCGGAGCGCCTGTTCGAAGATCACGGGGTTTGCCTGTCTTCCAGCTTGGATTACTGGGAGGACGACTTGGTGCTTCAGGCACTCTCGCGCAATTTGATTCTGGCTCCTGAGTTATATGGTAGTCCATGGTTTTTGCGTGACGATGAGTTTCCAAAGCTTGCTAGAATTTACAACCTCACTCGCAGCTACCGCGACATTCTACCCAATGGAATGAAGCTGGATGAAAAAACCTATGGCCCGAATGCGGTCTCACGCGGTAACGAAAAAACCCGCATTCTCACTCTGCAAAATAACACTTGGAATCCCGTCACCTACAAGGTCACGCTAGATCAGAGCATCGGTATCGGCGGCGATGGTCCCTTTGAAGTCCGGCGCTTGCACCCATCTGAGTCGATCCTTGGAAAATTCAAAAATGGCGAAGTGCTCGACATCACCGTCCTGCCCTTCCGGAGCCACGCGATGATTGTCTCCAGTGAGCCGTCTCGCGAGCTGGGCGTGACCGGTTGCCACTATGAAGTCGTCCGCGACGTGCCTGGTAAGCCTGCGACCATCAAGTTGCTCGGAATGCCCGGCACCACCGCGAAGGTGACACTGCCCGCGCAGCCTCGTAAGTTTTCCAAGGCGAAACTCGATGGGCAGTCGGCCGACGACCTCATCGCAGGCAAGACCCTCGAAGTTTCATTCCCGGGAACACCCCTCAAGCAGGCATTCCATCGCAAACTGGGCGATCTCAAATCCGTGGATGTACCCAAGGACGCTGAATTTCTCTATGAAGCAACCTGTTTCGCCGCAGACAACAATGCCATGGAAGTCCGCTCCATCGCCCGCTCCGGTCCCACCGCCATTCCTCAGGTGAAGGCCAGCCGTGATGCATTTCTCGGACAGGACCTGATGGTGGAACGCGGTGTCTGGGATCGCTACCTTTTTGATAACAAGCCCGATACGTATTACCGCCTTTCACAGGGTGCCATTTGGGGCGGTGCCTTCCGTTTGGACATGGGTAAACCCACAAAGGTCAACCAGTGGGTGATGCGGAACGTGGATCATGAATTCAAACCCAAAGAAGCGTTTGTCTCTCTGGATTTGAAAAGTTGGACATCCGTGCCCCTACGAATTGAGCCAGAGAATCCGGGTGAAGCCAGTTTCTTAAAAGACAGCTACTCCGGCACCAAAAAGTTTGAAACACGCAAACTGAATCGCATCACCATCGATCTCCCCGCCAGCCAGACCGTGCGCTACCTCAAGATCCCGGGTAAGGCACTCAATGTCGGCGAAGTGATCGGCTATGACCAAGGTAAAGCCTTGGTCAGTAAAGCGTGGCGTGCCACCAATCTCTTCGCGGACTACGCCAAAGCGCCTGCAAAGCGTGCTTGGAGTGTTTCATTTCGCCTAGACGAGGCCGCCAAGGGCTCCTATCTGGTCATTCCCTGCAATGGAAAACACGGTCGCGATGGAGCTTATGCCTCCTTGCGAATCAATGGGCACGCTGTCGGAGCACCGCAACGCGCGAAGAGCTATCCTTCCAATACTTGGGACACCGGCAACAGTCGCCCGAATGACAACTTCAGTTACTTTTTCCCCATCACTCCTCAGATGATCGGAAAAACGATCGACGCGGTCGTGATGCAATTCGAATCCGAGGGAAATCCCAAAATTCCCCTTGGCGAGTTCACCTCGGAAGTCTGGCTCACCGCCTACCCGATTCCCTACACCGAGAAGCTCCTAGTCTTGGACGAACGATGAAAAAGCCCCCTTTCTCGGGTCGTAAAGCAAGTGTTTTGCATCCGTCGGATACAGCGTTTTGACCGCTCTGCGTGTCCTCCGTTTCAGCCACCGGCGGTAAAGCGAAGTGAAAATCGGAGTCCGAAACGCCGTGCGGAGGGTTTTCCTACGGCGGATTCATAGGTTTAAAGCGAAACGCAGAGAACGGGGAGAACGCGGAGGAAGACGCGGAGAGTTTGATTGCTTGGCGCTCTTGGCGTCTTGGCGGTTTATATTATTCCCATCAGTAGCGATGATTTGATTTGAGGTGCGCTGCCGCGCATGAAGATTTGAGTTTTGCTGGCGAAGGCCAGCAGCGACCTTATTGTCGCTTCTTCTTTGGGAAACGAGGAAGAGAGGGACAATAAGGTCCCTCCTCCCTGTTTCACAAAGGGTGCCTGAGGTGCGATTGGCCCGAAAATTTAAAACTAAATTCAAACTGACCCACTACCCATTAAATGGGTGTCAGTGGGTGTTGGCGCGGCAATCAGGTGGAATGCTATTTCCGCCTCCTTGCCTGCGAGCCCGGAAACTCATCTCCGGTCACCCACCTTTCGAGGATTCGCCGGAAGAAAATCGGCCTTCGGGTGAGATTGCCGCTTCCCACGCCGACGGGAACCTTTTATTTCCCGTCCATGATTCATCGCGTGCAGCTCATTTCCCTCGTCCTGCTCCTACTCACCTCGTGGAGTCACGCGGACCACGTCATCGTCACTGGCGGACCCGCCTTGCGGCAATGGGAAAACCTGCGCGTCAAGCAAGACCAGCATGACCGGTGGTGGGCAAATTTCGTCCGCGCCTCGACGCTCCGCATGGCGGAAATCCGCACGGCCTATGGCTCGGACGCGCCGATCGTTTGGATGGTCTTTCAACCTAGCTATCAGACGCGCGGCCGCGAGGACGGCAAGGCATACACTTCGTGGATCGCGGAGTTGGCGGCCAAGCGCCGGGTCACGCTGATCTGGTTCAACGGCTCCGGAAATTTCATCCAAGCTCTCAACTCGCGCCCGCGTGGTTCGATCCAAACCTTCGATTTTTTCGGCCACTCGAACCGCTACGCGTTCATGTTTGATTACGGCAATGACATCATGGCCGTTTCCACCGCCTGGCTTCACGAGCGCGATTTACCGCGCATCAAGGCCTCCATCTTCGACCGCCGCGCTTACTGCAAAAGCTGGGGTTGCCACACCGGCGAGAGCATGAGCGCTGTCTGGAAAAAGTCCACCGGTGTGCCGCTGGAAGGCGCGAAAGGCCCCACCGACTACACCGTCCTCAGCAACGGCCGCCTCCCCATCGTCAAGGGCAGTTGGGCGAGGTGAAAGGTTGATTTGGCCGCGGTCCGCCGCTCTGGCTTTTCGCTTCTCACTTCTTGCTATCTCCTTCCCAACGCCATCTTTCCCGCGTAACTCGTCGCCACTTCCTCAAGCACATGACTCTCGCCGAACTCCAAGAACTCCACTCCCTGCCGTTTTTCGATCTCCTTAAGCGCTCGCACGCGGTGCATGAGGAAAATTTCCCGGACGGGAAAATCCAGCTTTGCACGCTGCTCTCGATCAAGACCGGCGGTTGTTCCGAGGATTGTGCGTATTGCACTCAGTCCGCCCGCTACGAGACGGATCTAAAAAACGAGCGACTGCTCTCCAAGGAAACCGTGATGGAAAGCGCCCGCGCCGCCCATAAAAGCGGATCCACCCGCTTCTGCATGGGAGCCGCTTGGCGCGGCGTGCGCGGCGGCACCGAGCGCTTCGACCAAGTCGTCGATATTATCAAGGACGTCTCTTCGCTTGGCATGGAAGTCTGTGTCACCCTCGGCGAGCTTGGCCCCGAAGAAGCCGTGACGCTCAAGGAAGCCGGTGTCACCGCCTACAACCACAACCTCGACACCTCCCCCGAGCACTATCCGAACATCGTCACCTCGCACACCTACGAGGACCGCCTTCGCACCATCCGCAACGTACAGGACGCGGGCATGTCCGTCTGCTGCGGCGGCATCCTTGGCATCAGCGAGACTATCACCGACCGCCTCCGCCTGTTGGAAATTATTTCCAACTTCAACCCGCAGCCTGAGAGCGTGCCGATCAACTCGCTCATGCCCATGCCCGGCACCCCGCTCGCGCAAAACCCGCAAGTCGATCCCTTCGACCTCGTCCGCATGATCGCCTGCACCCGCATCGCGGTGCCGCACGCCAAAGTCCGCCTCTCCGCCGGCCGCACCCGCCTTTCCGACGAGACCCAGGCGCTCTGTTTCTACGCCGGAGCGAATTCAATTTTCTACGGTGACAAACTCCTCACCGCAGATAACCCGGAAGCCGGTGCCGACCGCGAACTCCTTGCCAAACTCGGCCTCAACACCCTCGAGCCGAACCCATCCATGGAAGCGCCACACCGGGACCACGCGCACCCCGCCAGTCCGGCCTGCGCGCCCGCCGGCTGCTGTTAAAAAATTCGGGACACTTCCCGCGCTCTTTGGGAGCCGGGAAGTTATTGGTTTTTATAAGCACCCATGGCCGGTGCGTTGGGATTCACTTCGGGGCCGAAGTATCTCAGCGCGACCAGCGGCTCGGTGAGAGAGGTGTTTTTGAAGGTGACGCCTTGTTGGGCGGCGGACTCGGTGCAAAAGAACTCGTCGTTGGAGAGCTCGTTGAAGCGGAGAAGCTTGGGGCAGTTGAGGCGGAGTTTGTTCGCGAAACCTTCGCCTTGGACGACGATGAGCGAATAAGCGCCGTTGTCCTTAATTGTAACCGTCTGGCCTGGCTCGACGGTGATTTCCTTGGCCGTGAAGTATTGGAAACCATCCACTTTTCCATAGACGATCCACTTGTCGTGGTAGCCCTCGCCCTTCTCGGCGGTGACGGGCTCGAGGTAGTGGTTGTCTTTGAAGTTAGGATCGACGTTTTTCTCCCAATCGAGTTGGTCGATGATGAAGTCGATGTCTTGGTGCTTGTCCGTCGGCATGTCCTTGACGAGCAGCGACCACGGGACTTCACGGCCTTCGACGAGGTTTTGATACATCCCAAAAACATCGGAGCCCCACTGCGGCTCGTAGGTGCAGAGCGAGCCGGGGGCGTGGAGGATGCAGGGATCGATAAGCCAGCCGGTGCCGACTTTGAGGCGATAGGCTTTGGAGAGATCGAGGATGCCGTTTTCGCCCTTGTTCCAATTTGCGATGCACTTGCGGACTTGGTCGCGAGTGGTGCCGGGCTCGAAGCCCATGAACGTGTAGGGGAAATTATTGCCGACGTTGTTGTGTTGAGGCGGGAAATAATAACTCTCCGGCTTCCCTTCCTGGCCGACCAGCGCGGCCTGCGCGGCGCTTTGGTGCATGTGGTGTGGGATGGGTCCCATGTTGTCGAAAAACTTCGAGTAAACCGGCCACTTGCCGTATTTGTCCCAAATCGTCTTGCCGATGATTTGAGCTCCGGACTCGGCGATCGCGTCGCGGAGGGTGAAGCGCTCGTTGCCGACGACGACGTAGGAAAGTCCTTCATCATCGGCGCGGCCTTCGTTCGCGGTGACGGTGGTGGAGCCGAACCAACGTTCGTCGATGCCGCCGCGGTTGAGTCCGTAGGCGTAGGTGTCATCCGGGTGGAGCTTGATGCGCAGGCCGGGCTGGAGGAAAGAACGCGGAACCCACGTCGGCGAAAGGCGCAGAAGTCCGCCGGTGTCTTCGAGATGGCCGTCGATGAGGGCTTTGAGGTTCGTGGAAGTGGTGGACAGGTCGGCGGTGGTGAGAGGATTACTCATGAATTTTTAAAATGTCGTGTGAATACGGCGGATGGGATTTGATCTATCCCGGGATGGGTTGAAATCGGGATTTCGAATGGCGTATTTTGAAAATAGAGACGTGACAAGGTATTAGAATAGGAATTTCCAGCTGACCGGGACCGTCACGCGGGCACCGGATTCACCGACCAGCGTCACGGCCTCATCGCCGGCAGGGAGGATTTTTGAAATCGCGCCAAAATCGGAGTGGACTGCGGCGACCGCTTGGATGGTTTTGAGGGAAACGATCTCATCGTGTTTGAAGCAACGAGTCGTTGGAATCCCCTCTGCGGCCAGTAAATCCTGCCGGGAGAGAGCCACTCCATGACAAAAATAGGAGCAGACTTCCTCAATCCCGATGCGTCCGAGGTGGCGACCGTTCCAGGGTGGCTCCGTCCGCCCGCCATTGGAGAGCCAGAACAGGGTGGCCGGGAAATCGACCGGATTTTTCAGGGAAAACCACACGTAGCCGTCGAGCACCGCTGCCGACCATGCGAAGGGTTGCTCCGGCGTGGCGGCGGCGCTGACCATCATCACGACGTCCTCGTTTCCGGCCCGCGCCGGGTATTTCGTGAGATCCGTGGTGCCGCCGGCAGCGAGCGGAACTTCCCTCAAATCCGTGAATCGCGCCCCTTCGGCCAGTGCTTGGCTTTCTTCCGCATCGGGATTTGAAAACGTTCCGGGAAATACTGACGCCCAACGGAACGGGCTTACGGTGACGCGCCCGGCCTCCTCGGGCAGTCCTGAGAGATTGAGGATCGGGTGATTGCCGTAATTGAAATCCCCGTCGAGATTGGAAATTCGGTGCTCACTATAAATCGCATGTTGTCCGGGACGGGTGGTGATAATTTTCTCGAAATGCCCTTCCGCATCCATGCTGAGATGGAGCGTGCGAGCATCCGCCGCAAGCAACGTCCAAACGCCATTTGCCGCTTCGCCGTGCAGTGGGCCATCGATTTGCTCGCCGAATGGCAGGCACAGGAAATCCCCGCGCAAAACGGCGAAGAGTGGCAGAATGTCTGGAAATTCCGCAGACTCCCAAGGCGGGAGTGAATACGGCGAAACATCGCGGCCAGGCAGGTGGAAAACGACTGGCGCGAGGTGCCCGCCGCGCACCGTGATGTGCAGATCGACTTCCGGAGCGACTAGCTGGAACGACGGTTCGCCATGGATCGGACGCATCATCGGCTGAGGTTTGATAAATCCACGGGCGGCCAGATTGTTCAGACGGCGGGCTATATCACCCAGCCCGTCCGCCATCACCTCGGTGTAGGTCCGCCCGTCGCGCGTATCGACGCCGTGGCCAGGTTCGAGCTTGCGTAACAACTCCAACGCCTCATCGGAGTGGTCGAACATTTCGACATACACATGCCGCAGCTCACCGGTCTTGGCCGCAGCGGCAAGTAGCGCGCCGATCCAGCCGTCGTCGGTGGACAGGCAGCCGCGGGTGGTCTTGGCCGAAGCGTGAAAGGCGCCCAACTCCCCCGCTGCCGCGATGCGGGCGATAAGCGTTTCGTTTTCCGGGATGGACAGGCCGGAGTCGCCGCAATGCGCGGCATCCACCAGCACTTTGAAAAACTTTTCCCCGAGTGCCACGTTGGCGGCCTTCACGAATGACCAGCCGCGGTCCAAGTTGGTGAAGGTTTTGAACTCGCCGGGGCGAAGAAACTCGATGTCCCAGTTCTCGACGCACGATCCCGCAATCCCGGCTTCCTCGTAAACTCGCAGATGAACTTTCACGTTTTGAGCGACTGCTGCGTCGAATTCCGCGCCTTCGCGGGGCTTATCCGCGCTCATCCATTCCTCAATGGAGGTCGAGGAAACGTGGCGGATGCCGTGGCGGATGGCGGATTTGAGCGATGGCACTAACTGCGCGACCACCGCGTCCTCGTCTGCCGGATTCATCGGGTTCGCACCGCCGACCATGATGATGAAGTGGACTTCCAGCTCGAGCGCTTGGAGGCCGGCGACCATTTCCTCGACATCCGCCGCATCGGCCGAGGCGAAGAGCGAAATTTGCACAATGCTCATTTTAACCGGGGAAATCTCGCAGAGTTCCTTCATTCCGGACACGATCCGCAGCACGCCGTTAGCATCGCGGGGAAGTTTGCCGTTCTCGTCGGGCACGAGACCGCCTACGAATTTGAGGTGAGTCGGCACGACGCCGAGCCGGACATTAGATTTGAGAATGATCTTCGCGGGCATGCGCGGAGTAAAATGGGAGGAGTCCGATGGGGGAAGTTTGAAATTCACCGATTCCGGCCCGCAGAGTTGAGGTCTGTATTATGGCAGCGCCTTGATGAAGAGATCCTTATAGTGAATCACGCTTTTCGGGTCGTGCCCCTGAATGGCGATGGTGCCTTCTCCCAGCTTGCGACCGGGCATGTTGGAAAGTGTTTTCGCCGGATCCCAATCCGCAGGCTGCGTCCAATCGGTGGTCACTTTTCCGTTGATTGAAATGACGATGTGTTTGCCATCGACCTTGATCGCGTAGTCAAACCACGCGCCATCTTTGTTCGGGGCGTTGTCCATCACGTCGGCAACGGCGTAGAGTCCGCCGGTCTTTTTGCGGTCGGAGTGGGTCGCATTGACCTGGCACTCGTAGCCCGCGCTGGGCCAGCCCTTTTCCTGAAACTGGGTGTGGAAATAGAGGCCGCTGTTGGAGCCGGGAGTCGTTTTCACCTTCGCCTTAAATTCGAAATTCTTGAACTTCGCATCGCCGTCTGCGCCCACATAGAACAAGTGCGCGCGCCCTCCGCTGACGATGAGCTCGCCGTCCTTCACGCTGAAAACCCCGGCGGGTTGATTCTCGTTGGCGGCGTTGGACTTCCAGCCGCTCAAGTCCTTGCCGTTAAACATCGATGTCCAAGCGTCGGCGGCGGTGGCGGCACTGCATAAGACAATGGCCAATACGGCGAATAGTTGAGATTTCATCATGCAAAAACGCTGGTTCGCGCCTTTGTCGCTGTCAAGGCTGCTCGATTTCAATACTCCTCTTCCTCGTCGTCGCCCGGCACCGGCGGGATGATGTCCTCGCGCATCAGCAGGCGACCGAGGTCGAGATCGTCCAGCAAATCATCCGGCGTGTCGCGGACGATGGCGGCGTAAGGCGTGATCCGGTCAAGCTCGGCGATCGCGCAATGGACCATCGAGGAAATGATGTCGCTGTCGAATTTCTCGCGCTCAAAGAGATTCGTGATACGGAAGACGAGAAATTCGCGGTCCAAATCGTATTCGAAGCCACCGAGGGTGAGCGGCTTGTTCGCGCGAGCGAGGAGTTCGAGGACTTTCGGCAAATGTGCTTCATCGAGATGGAGCGGTGATTCGGAAACGACGACCAGCGCGTTGAGCTGCGGATAGGCCTGCGCGATGAGATCGACGCGCGTGTGGTGGGCGTCGAAGCCGGCGCGGAGGACATCGCGGCCCTCGACGAGTTCGCAATGCCAGCCGTTTTGGCCGAAGGTTTCTTCGACGGTGAGGATTTGTCGGGAATGGGAGCGCATGGGAGTTTCAGCCGTTGGGGCTGGCGGGAGATAGCCGCCCGAGCACGGCCTTGGCAAGCAAGCTCCGCCGTTCCGCGCGAATCGGCGTGAGCGAGAGATGAATGCCCGAGGTTTTTTCGGGATCATGATGCAGGGTGAGCCGCGTGGATTTTGAGTCCACCTCCGCGTGGTTGATTTCCTGCCAGACGACTAACCTCATCCCGGCGGCAGGCCGGAAAAATGGGAAAATCTCGATCCCCAGCGGCGTCAGAATCAGGTAGGCGTGCCGTGTCAGCCGCATGGCCACACGGGCCATGACCAATGCGAGCACCAACGGCACCGCCGCCCACGCCGGATGCGGCAGTTCAGGATTGATCTCACGGTAAATCGACGTCGCGAGCAGCGTCATTCCAACCGATGTGGACACCGCCGCAGCTAACCAAAACAAACCGGCTTGTCCGGAGCGGGTGAATCGCAGCTCTTTCTCGGGGGATTGAATCGTGGCTACCATGGAGTGTTCGCGCTCTCAATCTGACTGCCGGAGCTCCGCTTCCAGTTGCTTCACCCATTCATCCCTGCCGGTCGCTTTGGCCAAGTCGAGCCGGAGCCGCAGGGTTTGGGGTTGTCTGAGTTCGTCGCGGTCCATCGAGGCGATCCACTCGCTGGCCGCCGGATAGTCGCCAATGGCAAACGCGCCTTCCGCCTGCGCCAAAAGCGACGGCTCCTCGCCATCGAGCGGCTTGTCCCGGTAAACCGCAAATTTCGCGTGCTCGGGTAAATCCTCCGGCAGCTCGGGTCCGGCCACTTGCTCCAGATAGACGAAATCATCGTCGTCCTTCCGTTGTCGCCAGTGGTTGAGGGAAATCACCATCACCAACCCGAGAATCACGAACGACGCCTCCATAAAAAACGGCGTCGTCAGGATCCCGATCATCATCCCCACCCACTCGCCGAGCAGGCCGGGCAAAAGCCGCCAACCCATCAAAAGCCCCGTCACCACGACGGTCAGCACCACCAGAATGCTCACTCCGATGGCGACTTGCTTCACCCGTTCGTCCTTCAACTGCTCCATTTCCGGCGGCAATCTAGTCATGGCGGATGGAAAACCCAACTCTCTAAATTCGTGAAATATTTTATCAACGTTCGCCAAGGGCAGCGCGTCGCAGTCGGCCTATGTCGAAGTCGGCAGCTAGGCAAACCGGTAGTGAGTTCCCCTGCCCGCCTTGACCACGCTTCTTCTCGTCTTCCGCCGCCAGCGCCGATGGGCCCGGCAAAACTCCGTCGGATTGCTCTTGGCTCACGGCCCGCCGCTGCCTAAACCCCGGCCATGCGGCTTTTTGACACGCTCACCCGGACCGAACGCGAACTCCGTCCCATCGATGGCTCGACCTTCCGCTTTTACTGCTGCGGCCCGACCGTTTACGGCCCCGCGCACATTGGAAATTTCCGCACTTTCGTGCTCCAAGACGTGCTGCGCAGGACCTTGGAAACCGGCGGCACCCGCACGCTCCATGTCCGCAACATCACCGACGTGGACGACAAAACGATCCGCGATTCCCAAAAAGCCGGCAAGTCGCTCAAAGAATTCACCGCCGCCTGGACCGCGAAATTCCACGCCGACTGCGAGAAACTCGGCCTGCTCCCGCCGCACATCGAGCCGAGCGCCGTCGAGCACATCCCGCAGCAGATCGCGATGATCGAAACGCTCGTGGAAAAAGGCCACGCCTACGCCTCGGACGACGGCTCGGTGTATTTCAAAATCTCCTCCTTTCCCGGCTACGGCCGCCTGTCCCGCCTCGATCAGCGCGAGCTCGACATCGGCAAAACCCAGAACGCCCGCTCCAGTTCGGACGAATACGAAAAAGACAGCCTCTCCGACTTCGTCCTCTGGAAAGGCCGCAAGCCCGAGGACGGCGACAATTTCTGGCCCTCCCCGTGGGGCGAAGGCCGCCCCGGCTGGCATCTCGAATGCTCGGCGATGATTCAAGAATACCTCGGCGAGTCGTTCGACCTCCACTCCGGCGGCGTCGATCTCGTTTTCCCGCACCACGAAAACGAAATCGCCCAGAGCGAATGCGCGTGCGGCGGCCACTTTGCCGCGCATTGGTTCCACATCACGCACCTCCTCGTCGATGGCGGAAAAATGTCCAAGTCGCTCGGCAATCTTTACACGCTCGAAGATCTCGCTGGCCGTGGCTTCTCGGCGATGGAAGTCCGCTACGTCTTGATCGGCGCGCATTATCGCAAACCGCTCAATTTCACCCTAGATTCGCTTTCCGGTGCCCGCGAAGCCCTTTCAAAACTCGCCAAAGGTGCCCGCCAGCTCGCCTCGAAAATCGAGCCCGGCACCATGATCACCAGCGCAAACTTCGGCCCATTCCAAGCCGCGTGGGACAGCCTGACCCACGATCTCAACACCCCCGGCGCGCTCGGCGGGATGTTCACTGGCCTGCGCGAAGCCGCCAGTCTATCCGGCCCAGAAGCCGCCGCCGCGCTCGCCGGATTTAACCGCCTTCTGCGCGCCCTCGGCCTCACTCTGCCAGAGGAAACTCAGCAAGACTCCAGCAAGATTCCTGAATCGATCAAAGCTCTCGCCGAGGCCCGCTGGGCCGCCCGCCTCGCAAAAAATTGGGCCGAGTCCGACACCCTCCGCGCCCAACTCGCCGAACAAGGCTGGCTCGCCAAGGACGGCAAAGACAGCTACACGCTGGAGCCTGCGGACGGCTAAAACGCGTCCTTCACTTGGTTAATTCGCGGCCGCTTCCCCTCCTCGACGTAAACCTCGATGACATCGAATCGCCACGGCAAGTCGCGTGTTCCCAAGCGTTTGAGCCAGGAATTCGCGCCGCGCTCGATCAACGCTTGCTTATCTTTTCCCACCGCGTCGAGGCCGCGAATTTTGCTGCCTTCCTGGCGGGTTTTCACTTCCACAAACAGCAGCAATTTCTGATCCCGGGCGATGATGTCCACCTCGCCGCGCCGCGGGCCGCAGTAATTTTTCGCGAGAATCTTGCAACCTTGGGATTGCAGCCAAGCAGCGGCGACCTGCTCGCCGTAATTGCCCACCCAGATCCGGTCGCGCGGCTCGCCGTTAGCCGCAGTCAAACGGCAGCGCGAGTTGAGCGACCGGTTGAAACGAGCGACGATGGTGGCAACAAGGGCCGTGAATCCGTAGCGCTTCAAGATGCGCTTTGGTGCCATATCCTTGGTGTTTCGCAAAGCCGAATTGAGGGAACTCCCGGTCGAGTTCGCGCATGATCCGGTCGCGGGTGACTTTCGCGATGATGCTCGCCGCAGCGATGGAGAGCGAAAGCCCGTCGCCTTTGACTATTCCGTCGTGGCCGAAGGGAAAATCTCTGACCGGCAGCCCGTCGATCAAGCAATACTCCGGTGCCGGGCGAAGCGCTTCGGCCGCGCGCCGCATCGCCAGATGCGTGGCTCGCAGAATGTTCAGCCGGTCGATTTCCTCGCGGTCGGCGGTGGCGACCGTCCAATGAATCGCCCGATCCGTGGTGAGCCGCTCGTAAAGCAGCTCGCGTTTGGGCGCACTGATTTTTTTAGAATCGTCGAGACCGGGGCAGGTGAAACCTTCCGGTAAAATCACCGCAGCCGCAGCCACCGGACCGGCCAGCGGTCCCCTACCCGCCTCGTCGATGCCCGCAATCCAGCAAAAGCCGCGGGCATGCAGGGCGATTTCAAGGGATAAATCGGGCATCGTGCGGGAGTTAAAATCGGTTGAATCGCTCGCGCGTAGCCAATTGAGAATTGCTGACCGTGGCGAAAAGCTGGGTGGCGAAAACCATGCCGTCGCTGTCCGTCACCACGCCCACGCCGGTGTGAGTCCAAGATTGGCGCATGTTGAATTCGTGGTTCTTGGAGCCCGCCCAAAGATTGACGATCACCGGAGCTGGGTTTTTTCCGGGATGGTTGGCAGCCACCACATTTTCGCTGATATTTTGCATTTGGTAGCGCTCGCGGGCCGCCAAAGTCCGTCCATCGAAGCCGAAATGACTGACATTTTTTCCGTAAAGCTTAAAGCTTCCACGGTGCTGGCGCAGGTATTCGCAGTGTGCTTGCGCAAGGCGATCCAGTCCGGCGTGCCGTTGGAGAGCCGCCGCGCCGCGCTGGCCGCGGTAGGAGTTCACCTCTTGGAACACCTGCCCGGAGAGCGAGGATTCAGGGCGAGCTGATGCCGACACCTTTATCTTGGTGGGTTGTGGCTGCGGCGCGCAAGACGCTAAGGCGGCACCGAAAACGACCGCGATCACTTTTAAGGAGATGTGTGTTTTCATACATGGGTAGATTGGACAGTCCTGTATCAAATCTATTTTTGAATGTAAAGATATCTTTATTCGAAACCAAAAAGCGGCCAGACAAATGAACCATCCTTGGAAATCAGGCCGAAAATCACGGATTCCGCGACCCGCTCTCAATACTCAGGGGATGCGCGGACGAGGAATCCCCTGCCCTTACAAGCCCAGGAAATTCCGGATCAGGCGGAGGCCGGCTTGCTGGCTTTTTTCCGGGTGGAACTGGCAGGCGAACAGGTTTCCGCGCACGACGGCACCGGCGAAAAGCTGGCTGCCGTGGGTCGTCTCCGCGACGACGCAACCGGCGTCTAGCGGCTCGGGGAAATACGAGTGGATGTAGTAGAAATAGGGATCCGCGCCGAGTCCCTGCCAGACGCGGGTGTCGCTGCGGGTGGCCGTGGCGGAATTCCAACCCATGTGCGGAATCTTCAAACCAGGCTCGTCTTGGAAGCGGCGCACGGTGCCGGGTATGATGCCGAGGCCTACGGTTTCCGGGGCTTCCTCGCTGGAGTCGAAAAGAATTTGATAGCCAACACAGATCCCGAAGTAGGGCCGGTCTGCCGCGATCCAGTCTTTGAGAAAAGCGGCGAGACCGCGCTCTTCGAGGCGGTCCATGGTATCGCCAAAGGCCCCCTGCCCCGGCAGCAGCAAGTGGGTAGAGTCGCCGATGTCCTCCGGACGGGCGATGATGACCGGCTCTTCGCCGAGCGACCGCAGGGCGTTGGCGACGCTGCGCAGGTTGCCGCCGCCGTAATCGATGATGCCGACTTTCACAACGCGTCCTTGGTGCTGGGAATGCCTTTCACACGCGGGTCGCGCTCGCAGGCGTCGCGAAGAGCGCGAGCGAGGCCTTTGAAAACCGCCTCCGCGATGTGGTGGCCATCGCGGCCGTAGAGCAGCTCGACGTGGATGTTCGCCCGCAGGTTAGAGGCGACGGCGCGACAGAATTCCTCGACCAGCGTGAATGGCATGTTTGGCGCGGACGGCGTGCCGGCGGGCGCACGGAATTCCAAATGCGGGCGATTGCTCAGATCCACCACGACGCGGGCGAGCGTCTCATCCATCGGCAAATAACAGCTGCCGTAGCGGCGGATGCCTTCCTTGGTGCCGAGTGCCTCGCGCAGGCAGTCGCCGATGACGATGCCGGTGTCCTCGATGGTGTGATGATAGTCCACCTCGATGTCGCCGACGGTTTTCACGCGGAGGTCAAACAGACCGTGTTTGGAAAACAGCGTGAGCATGTGGTCGAAGAACGGAACACCCGTATCGATCGTGGAAACTCCCGAGCCGTCGATGTCGATGGACAGCTCGATGGAGGTTTCTGTGGTTTTTCGGCTGCGGCTGGCAGTGCGGGACGTGGACATGATTGATGATAATTTACTTGACACCCTTAGCGGCGGCTTCCAGCGGGGCGAGGTAGCGAGCGGGCAGGGTGGCGGTTTTTGCTGCGGCCAAGGCGGTGGCGACCGCAGCGGCATTCCCCCCGTGAACGGCCGTCCATGCGTCACGATAGGCTTGGCCGCCATCGACGCCTAGTAGGGCCTTCCCGGCAGCCAAGCGGGCAAGTTCCAGTTCGCAGAATTTCACGGTGTCTTCCGAGGAGGCCTTGTGGAAAGGACTGGTGGTGACCCAGTTCTGTTTGGCTTCTTTTTCCGCCTTGTAGCGGGCTTGGATCAGGGCGTCTTCCTCCTTGATGGCCGCATCGGTGATTTTTCGGTCTGCTAGGGGCATTCGCTCGACTCCTGCGGCCCGCTCCTTGGTGCGTGCGTCCAAGGTCTGCAGCAACTCTTTCGCCTCCGCGAGTTGGGAGTGAATCACCTGGCGCATCAGCGGAACCAAGGCAGCGTATGAAATGGTGTTTGGGTAGTCGCGGTTGAATTCCGCAAAGAGTCGGAGCGCTTGGAGAAACTCATTGGCATTCACCAACCCACGGATTTTCGTTTCTTTGACACGGGCGTCGAAGTCGTAGGCATTCGCTTGGTATTCTAGTGCCGTTAAGATTTTATCATTGAACTTGATCCCGCCGGCCGCAACGGCGTCGTGCTCGGACTTGAGGGTCGCGAGAACTGTCTTAGCGTCAGTCAGTTTGGCGCTGTCGCGATATTCCTTCACGAACTTCTCGACGACGGCGATTTTCGCCTTGTAATCATCCGCCGTGAGCAGCCCCGGGGTGGGCAGCATTTTGGCGATTGCCTCAAAGGCGGCCTCACCGGGCTGTTCGGGAGTGATTTTAACCACGTCGGACTTCGCGATTTTGCGCTCATCCTTGATGCTTTTGGTGACTTGGACCTCGAGGGTGTAGGAATCGCCGGCCTGGCTAATAATCGCGCCGTTGAGAGTGGTGCCGTCTTTCAAAAGGAAGGTGTCAGCCGCGCAAGGAAGCGCGACGGCCAGTAAACAAAGTGCGCCAAGTGCTGGGTTTTTTTTCATGAATGATGGGTAGTCGAGTGGTATTTCCGGGGAGAATTTACGATTTTCCGCCAGAGGGCAAGACCGCTTGTTGCAGGGCATCCGGCGTGGAAACTAGGCGGGTTTCGCCATTTGCGAGAATGACCAATACCGATCCGGCTGGCACTTCATCCGCGGATACTGCGGCACGACGCTGGAACATCCGCATCGAGAGCCGCTCGGTGGCGAGCTTCATCTCGGATGAAATTCCGGAACCGGTGACGAGGGTCACTCTGAAGTGGCGGGCGAACGTCGCCTGTAACAGATCTGTGTGCAGGATCGGCTGATCCACCGCGTGGGTCGGCAAGGGGATGGCCAGTTCACTGAAACTCGCCACCAGCGGGCGCTTGCGCTCGGCGAGACGACACTCAGCGAGCGAAATCAAACCGGCAGTGGAATCATCAAACAACATCACCAAGTCGGTCACCGGCACATCCATGATTTTCGCCTCGTCGGTACATTCCTTGAGAAAATGGGAGTCGGTGAACAGCTCGGCGGCAGTGGTCGCAAGATCTTCCGACCAAATGAGCCATTTTTCCTCGGAGGTGATGACCGATAGATCGAGTGCGGCCTGCAGGGCCACGCCGTAAAGGAAGGCCCGACCGGCACCGATCGAGGCGGGAGCTTCTTTGGAAAAAGCTCGCAGTTTGGGCCCCTCGCTGAAGGCGACTCGAGCACGACCAAGTAAGGCAACGGCCTTTTCACGGAATTTTTCATCGCCCGTGGCACCGAATGCCGCGGCGTAGGCCGAGACCATCCTAAAGGTGGTGGCGGCATGGGAGCAATCGTCGCGGAGCGCCGGGCCGAGGCGGGCGTTGCGGGTTTTAAGCAGGGTTTTTCTGACCGTTTCAAAGCGGGCGGTAAACACCTCCGGCGCTTGCGACTGTTCGGCCGCAATTTCCACAATTGACTGGCTGATTCCCAGACTGTTGCAGCGGAAATACTCGCGCTGCGGGTCCACCTCGGAAGGTAGGTTTCCCAGACCCTTCATGCCCGTCGCTTTGATCCACCACGCCGCGTCTTCCGGCAGCAGTTCCTTGCGGATTTCCTCCACGCTCCAGAGCCATGCCGTCGGGGCAGATTCGTTCATCATACCCACGGAAAACAAGCCTTCGGTGGTCGTGTAGGACTTTTCTGCGAAGTCGATCAGCCCGAGCGCCCGCTGCAATGCCAGCGTATCCCCCGTCGCCCGGTAGGCGTGAATCAAGGCGACGGCGGCGCGGGCCTGCGAGCCGCAATCGCGGATAAACGACGGCAGCGCCCACGAATTACCCCTGCGCGAGGAGAAAACCCCGCCTTCGAGCGGATCGAACATGGCGCTTGGTAACAGGTCTTTGAGCATGTCGCGGGTCGTTTCTAAACAACGCGAGCGCGTCTCGGCAGACAGGCCTGGCAGAACCGCTGAGGTAGCAAGTAGCTCGATGGCCCCCGCCGGGAACAGTCCGCCGGCCTCGTCAAAACTGTGGGAATAAGGATCGTAAAGCGACGCGAGCTGGCGAAGGCCGCGGACCGCGTCCTCGGCTGGCTGCGCACTCATCACCTTGGCGTTCTTGCGCTGGGCGAGTCGGTTGCGGCGGTTGTCGTTGTCCTGTGCACTATTTTTCGTCACGTAGTCCGAGTCATCCGACCACATCCGGCTCACCATCGAGTGGGATTGATTAAACAAGTCCGACACCTTGCCCGGGGAGGAGTCACTGACAGGAATCCAGGCGACCGGGTTGCCCTCGGCCGTCATCCAGACAAACAGCGGTAATTGCAGGCTGCGTTTGATCTCCGAACACAGATCCGCACTCAACAGCCCCACCTCCCGCGACGCATCGCCGTCGATGAGCATCGGCACGTAATGCTGATTGATCGCGTCAACCAAGGCCGGATCATTCTCTAGCGATTTTAAAATCCCTTGAAATCCCGGTTGCTGCGGCATCGCGATCACACCAAATACCAAGCGGTTGGCGGTCTTCGTCCGTGCCATCGACTCCTTGGTCCAAGGTTGCCAGTGGATCGGCGAACCAGCTTGGCTTCGATAGACTGCCCCCGGTAGCGAACCGAGACCGTTAGATAGCAACTCACTAGCCACGACCGGCGGCGGACCGGCGTTTTCCCGCGTCTCGCCGTTGCGCTTCCGGCAGCCACTCGTCCCCAAGGCTAGGCTGCACAAGGCAGTGGCAAATGCGGCGGAGCGAGGGCAGGTGCGGAAGTTCATGATCAATAAGGAAAAAGCAGAAAAGGAATTACGCCTCCCTGACGCCCCCATCCTGAAGAAAAGACTTCCGATGTGGCAAGCTGAAGCTACGATCAGATCACAATTCCCTGCTTAATGTGATCAGTATTGCCGTTTCTAGCCAAAAAGGAGGCGTGGGGAAAACCACCGTCTCCATCAATCTCGCCCATTCCTTCGCGCGGGCCGGGGTCAAAACCCTGCTGGTCGATGCCGATCCCCAAGGCTCCGTCGGACTTTCCCTCACCCGCCAGTCCCGCCTACTTGCCGGATTTTACGACTACCTGGCCGACCCGCGAATCCCGCTCGACCGCCTGATCGTGCCGACCCGACTGGAGACGTTTTCCCTAGTCGCCAGCGGCCGCAGCGACTACGAAGCCGGCGGCGGGATGGGCGCCCACCTCGCCCGCGTCCGGGCCTTCACCCGCAGCGTCTCCGCCCGGGGCTTTGACTTGTGCATCATCGACACCGCCGCCGGACTTTTCGGCGTCACCGGCGACGTGATCGCCTCCAGCGATGCGATCCTAATTCCCCAACAAGCCGAGCCTCTCGGTATCCGCTCCGTGCCGAAACTACTCGAAGGCCTCAATCGCCTGCGGGTGACGAACCCGCAGCTCAGCGTGCTCGGCGTCTGCCTCACCATGGTCCAACACGACCTCACGGAAAGCACCGAAGCGGCCGCCGCCCTGCGCCAGTTGCTACCTCAGGAAATGACGTTCCAAACCCAGATCCCGCGCGACGGACTTTTCGTCCGCGCCAGCGCTCGCGGCTTGCCCGTCGGCGTGCTCGAGGACGGTGCGGGCGCGCAGGCGGTGTTCGACTCACTGCGGGCAGAAATCGAGCTGAAACTGAAACCCAACAGCGCTCAACACCCCACTCGCAGCTGATGAACCCGATCAATCCATGGCTCGATCCCGCCGAAGTCCGGCGGATGGCGGACCGCCTGATAAAGCCAGCCCGCGAACCCAACGTGACCGTGGCGGACGCGGGATTTGATGAGCGCTTCGTCGGCTACGCAGCACCACAGGCAGCACCGCCGCCGGTGCACGAGGTGCCTGCCGCCGTCGTCGCGGTGCCCGTCGCCATCCCCGTCGGCGGACCTATTACTTCTAAAAAACCACTCATCGCCCGCAATCCTCTTTTTGACCACATCACCCGCTTTCGCGACTGGATGCGCCACAACTTCGCGGCGACGGGCATCTTTGTCCTCGATGGCGAAGGAGCCGTAATTTTCGACGAAAACAACCACGGTCGCCTGCATTTCCTCGCCCGCAGCCTGGTGCTTGCCTCCCGCCGCCCGAGGATCTCGGTCGGAAACGTACACATCAAGATCAGTGCCGGAGCCACGCTCGAAGTCATCCCGGTGGAAACCGCTTACGGCCGCCTCGTCCTCGGAGCCGTGGTCGCAGAATCGCTGGCACCCGCATCCGTGGCCGCTGTGATGAAGGCCCTCGCCCAAGTTCAGACATCCTGATTCGGGCACCGCAGCACACGGGGCTGATACGACTGCCCCCAGAGACGAGCCCTGCTGGGCGCAAAAAATGGCGCTCTGGATTAATCCAGAGCGCCATGAAATTAAACGCTAATGCTTCTATCTTAGCTCCTTTATGCGCGGCGACGGCGTCCGATAGCGAAGCCCAATGCAACCACTCCCATCAGAGCGGTGCTAGGTTCTGGCACCACGGTGGAGGTTAGTGTCAGATTATCCAAAGCAAAGCCCCAAGTTACCGGAGCCACAACACCAGCAGAAGTGGTATTGATCACGAAAGCCTGATTTGTGCCTGCAGCGACGGGAACGTCCGTCACCGTGTAAGTATTCCACGCTCCAGTGCCATTGGTGTCCATCGCATAAGTGATCGTGCCTAGAATAGTGCTCCCCATCGAAAAGGTCACGACCGTGCCATTTTGAGTAGAATCTCCAAATGCCCACCTACTGAAGTCAATACTAAGCGTCATCGTGGTATCAGCAGCAACATCAAAACGGGTCTTATTAGTAATGACCTGTGAGGTTTGACTCGCTGACGAGTCCATCCAATGAACACCGACAGTAGGCGTGAGACCATTTGCAAGACGGAACTCGATGTAGTCCACAGTGTTGTTATCGGCTCTAATACCGCCATCCCAATGAACGTCCGCAGCCTCTGCGGGAAAAACTTGGTTAGTATCTACAAATTTTCGATCCAATTCTCCGCCATTGACACCATTACCAATGATTGTCGTCGTCGCTCCATAAGCTAGCGGGCTAGCTAGAAAGCACAATGTCATCAATGTGCTTGCAGATTTTGTGTATTTAATTTTCATATTATTTCGGAGTTAGTGTGTTTTGGTTTGCTAGAAATTTGCTTATGAGTGGGGGCCCCTGAGGCAGCCGTAGGGCCGAACCGGAGGTCGAGAGAAAATACGTTGATTCGTCACAGTTCTAGCTTTCCGGTCCGCCTTGGCAAGGATTTTATTGGTTTGTTTGTCTTGGTGTCAGGGCGCTTGGCTGGAGGCTGCCAAACGTTGAAAAAGCGTTCTCAACCTCCCTTTTCTGATTATCAATGAGTCAAAACTTCCAGCCAAACGCCCTGGCCTTGGTATCGAGGACGTCACGCTTGGGTTCCCATTGGTTGATCACGGTGTGGATTGGGCCGGTGACTGTCGCCAAAAGGTTGGCGTCGAGGTTGTAGGAGATCACCTCGGTGTCCACGGCGAGGGTGGCGGGGTCGTAGGTGAACTCGGATTTGGCGACCGTGCGACGATGGCGACGATGCACGGCTCGAAGCTTTCCGCCCGCACAATGGACGAGCGATCAGGCACCGCCGGCAACCGCTGGACAGATGGCTGAGGGAATTTCAGTGATTTTTGTCGTCCGATTCCTGCGGAATAACTTCACCGAGTTTTTCGACCGCTAAGCTTTATTCTTCGTAAATCGTTGAAATAAAAAGTGGCCCGAGACGGATTTGAACCGCCGACACGTGAATTTTCAATCCACTGCTCTACCGACTGAGCTATCGGGCCTTAATCTCCTGCGCCCTCTCGGGCGGGGCGGCAGTAAGAGCGCCCGCCGCGGCTTTGACAACCCGAAAATTGTTTATTTCGGCATTTTCCAACAATGCCACCGATTCATCGCGAAACTCCTCCCCTGAGGCGCAAAAAAACTCCGAAATGTCCGGACCTTACAGCCCCTCTCACAGCTTCATTCAAGGTATCAATGCGAAAGGGGCGGATCGCCCTCAAAACCGCCGTCAGTCGATGATTTTCCGCATCGGGATCATGCTGGAATAATCGAAACCCTGTTTCTTGAAAAACTCCTGCGACTCGGCGCTGATTCGGTCCGTTAGCAGGGTGATGCGCTTGAAGTGCTTCTTCTTGGCGAAGTCCACCACGTAGTCCACCAGCTTTGTCCCGTAGCCTTGGCCACGGTGGTCGGGATGGATCACCACGTCCTCCATCAGGATGACAAATCCGCCGCAAGCAGTGGAAATGGTGAACAACAAATTCACCATGCCGAAGATCTGGTGCTGGTTGCGCACCACGAAGATCCGGCCGCGGTTAGGTTGCTCGAGGATCAGCTGCAAACCGCGCTCCTGCACCGCACGGTCCGGGGAAAAATCGCCCGACAAAGCGAACAAATTCATCACCAACTCGGTCAGTGCCGGTAAATCCTCGATCGTGGCCGACTCCACGCGGGGGCGATCATCATCTAAACTCGAGGATGCCGTGTCCGTCATTGTTTTCACGTAAATGAGTTTGGCATGGATTTGAAATCGGAAAACGAAATTCTCCGGACACCTCAAATTTCGCCTTCTAGCCGCGGAGATTCCAATAAATCCGGGCGGTTCACCCGAGTCCGCGCCATGGCCTGCGCCTCCTTCCAGGCCGAGATTTTCCCGTGATGCCCCGAGACCAACACCTCCGGCACCGCCATCCCGCGGAACTCGATCGGCCGCGTGTAAGCCGGAGCTTCCAGTAGATTGGGATCGGAAAACGACTCGTCCACCGGCGAACGTTCGTCGCCCAGCGCACCGGGCAGCAAGCGGATCACCGCATCGCACAGCACCGCCGCCGCCAGCGCGCCGTTGGTTAGAATGTAGTCGCCGATGGAAATTTCCTCATCCACCAGCGCCTCGATCACCCGCTGGTCCACGCCCTCGTAATGCCCGCAGAGGATCAACAAATGCTCCGCCGCCGCCAGCTCCCGCGCCACCGCCTGCTTGAACGGCTTGCCCTGCGGCGTCATCAAAATCACCCGCGTCGCCGGACCGCGCAGCGCCTCCACCGCCGCGAATAACGGCTCCGGCTTCAGCAACATCCCCTGCCCGCCGCCGCACGGCGAATCATCCACCCGCCGATGCTTGTCCTCCGACCAGTCCCGCAACTGGTGCCCGACGACCTCCACCAACCCCGCCGCCCGCGCCCGCTGGATGATCGAATCACTCAGCGGAGCCAGCGCCACCTCAGGAAATAACGTCACGATATCAATCCGCATGGCGCGACTCTAGCGATCACCGCGCCCTCCGTGAAATCAAAAACCTCATGCGAACGACACCTTCAAAAACTCATCCACCGCTTCCACAAGCTGCGGATAGCTCGACTCGTCGAACGAATGCCCAGCCCCGCTGATTTCCAGCCACTGCTTCTCACAGATGGCAACCGTAAACGCGTCCAGCCCATCCTGCACCGGCACCAGATCATCCGCATCGCCGTGGATCAGCAACCACGGCTGAGTCACCGCTTCCGCAGCATCAAGCGTGGTGTCGATCGCCTTCAGGTCATCGACGAAAGTCCGGGACAGCGGGAAATTTTCATCCTCCCACATGCAGCCCGCGTCCGGCGTGATCGCAGAAAACTCGCGCTCCACGAAAGCGCCGGTGCGCGTCAATCCCGCCAGTGAAACTAAGGCGCGAATCCGCAAGTCCCGCGCCGCCGTGAGCACGCCGACCGCGCCGCCCATGCTGTGGCCCGCGTAAGCGACATTCACGTCGTTAGGAACCACGTCGAGCACGGCTTGCAAGTCGCCGATTTCCTTGGAAATACTGCAATCCTCGAAGCGTCCTTCCGATTCCCCGTTCCCTGAAAACGAAATCCGCAAACATGGCCAGCCCAGCGCGGCGAGACCTTCCGCCAACGCCACGAGCTGCGGCCGGTCCTTATCTCCCGTCACTCCGTGACCCAAAATTACCAATGCATCCGCACGGGTGCTCGGGTGGAAAGTGTAGTCGATACTCTCACCCAACCGGTTTCGAATTTCTGTTCCTGTCATCATGTTAAAATCGTTAGAGCTCCGCGCGGCCGAGGAAAGTAAGTTCCGCGATCCCCGACTTGTCGAGTTCTCCCAGCTCGAGATCTATCATTTTCCGGTATTGCACCTCCGTCGCCCGGGACAGTGGGACGACCACCCCAGCAGCATCCGCCATGGCGTTTGCAATCCCGCTGTCCTTCGCCGCATGGGCCGCCGAAAAATAACACTCGTGCTCGCGCGTGATCATGTCGTCGCCATCGGTTTCGAGTACTCGCGAGTTCGCACCGGTCTGCGAGAAAACCTCCTTCAGCAACGGCAAATCCAGTCCCAGCGCAGCCCCCAAACCAAGCCCTTCCGCAAGCCCGGCGGTGTTGATGTTCATGACCATGTTGACGAGGGCCTTAATCTTCGCCGCATTTCCAACCGGCCCGACGTGCCGCAGCGAGCTTGAAATATCCTTCAGCAGCGGCTCCATCGCCTCAAAAACCGCCACATCACCGCCGATCATCAGATAGAGCGTGCCTTGCCGGGCTTGGGTGATGCTCGATGCCATGCTCGCCGCCAAGGTCGAGGCTCCGACCGCCGCTGCCGCCGCTTCCGCCACTTCATGCGCGGCCGGACTAACCGTGGCGCAATGGACGAAAACCTTGCCCGCCGCACCCTTGAGCAAGGATTCCTCGCCCTCGAAAATCTCATGCATTGCTGCGTCGTCGGTCACGATCGTGAAAATCACATCCGACGCTGCGGTCACCTCGGACAAGCTCCGAGCCGCCAGACAACCGAGTTCGACGGCAAGCGATGCGGCAGTCGCCTCATGCTGATCATAAACTGCCGCGACCGGATAACCCAGATCCGCGAGACGCCGGGCCATGTTAGCTCCCATTCTTCCCACTCCGACAAATCCAACGGCTGCTTTTTTCATCGGGCGGATTTTGGAGATAACTCGCCACTTACGCAACTTGAAGTTTCACGGGCGGGTCAGAGCACCAGCGAAAAGGCCAATGCGCGAATGATCGGATCGAGCAACAGCGCGGGAAAAAGCCCGAGCACGACGAGCGCCACCGCCGGCAGAGCGATCGCCAACCGATGGGAGAGCGAAACGGTCGAATTTCCCGCAGCTTCATCGTCCGGTGCCTCCCTGACGGAGGCTTGCTTGAGAACCGAAAGGTAATAATAGAGCGAGATCGCGCTCATGACGGCGGCGAGGCCGACCAACCACGTTAGACCCGGCGTCCCGCGCGTGGTGGATTCCGCCATCGCCGCGCTGAACATGGCGAACTTGCCGACAAACCCGGCCAGCGGAGGAATCCCGGCGAGTGACAACAGGAAAACCAAAAGCGCCACCGCCTGCCAAGGCGAACGATGAATCAGTCCAGCGAATGCCGCAGGCGAGTCGTTTCCGCGATCCCGCTCGACGGCGGCGGTGACGGCAAGCGCGCCGAGCGTGGCCAATCCGTAAACAACGACGTAAAACAACGCGGCTCCGGCTGCGGAAATACCGTTCGCACTCAGCGCCACCAGCAGATAGCCGGTGTTAGCGACCGCCGAGTAAGCCAGCAGGCGTCGGACGCTGGTCTGGGCGAGTGCCAGTACATTTCCAAAGACCATCGAAACCGCCGCGAGCACGGCCAACCAGGGCGACCAACCTGCGAGCATTCCGCCCCAGTCCGCCGAGCCGGATGCGCTGTGGAAGCCGATCCTCAAAAACCGGACGAGCACCACCAAGCCCACCGCTTTTGAGGCGGCGGAAATCAGCGCCACACTGGTCGCCGGAGCACCTTGATAGACATCCGGTGCCCAGTAGTGGAAAGGCGCGGCGGCCAATTTAAAACCGAGTCCTACGACCACCATCACCAACCCGGCGATCGCCAACGCAGACGGCGGGCCCGCAGCGAGCGCGACCGCCACGCCGTGCAAAGTCGCGGAGTGCGAGAATCCGTAAATCAAACTCAGCCCGAACAACAGGAACGCAGCCGAGACACCGCCGAAGAGGAAATACTTGAGCGACGCCTCCGCAGCCCGCGCACTGCGTGAAAACCCTGCCAGCAGATAGAGCGAGAGACTCGTCAACTCGAGGGCGACGAACAGGAACAGCAGATGATTGGTGCCAGTCGTCAGTAACAGGCCGGTCAGCGCGAACAGAATCAGCGCGTAGAACTCGCCCGGCTGCGCGATTTCCCGCCGGGCGGGCGGTAACAGGACGGCGAGCAAACCGAGTCCGAGCACCACCGCTTTAAAAATCCGCGCCAAGGGGTCCATCACGATCAAGGAGGTGACGGATTCCACAGGTGGCGGCATGAAGAATAGCGAAAGCGCCGCGAGGACGACACCGAGCGAGGTGATTCCGATGGCGGAAATTTCAGGCCACGTCAGCGGAGGGAGCGCGGGCGGGGCCAGCTCAGACTCTTTTCGTACTGGGAAAAACGCCTTGTGCAGGGCGCGCAACGAGAACGCGCCGGTGACGATGATTCCCACGGCGATCACGGGCACCAGCCACGGATAAGTCTGCCAGAGACCGATCGTCACCGAGATTTCTGCCACAAATCCGCTGAAGCCCGGCAGCCCCATCGACGCCGCAGTCGCCAGAGTGAAGCCGAGCGCCGCACCGGGCAGCGAGCGCCAGAGATCGAATTTCCCGAGCTCCGACAAATCGCGGGTGTGGGTGCGTTCATAGACCACGCGGCCGGCGATGCCGAAGAGAAGTCCGGCGATGATGCCGTGGGAAATCAT